>JAGROB010000136.1:23592-25104 GCA_020440465.1 Chlamydiia bacterium | reverse complement strand
AGCAAGACGGTGTTGGAGAGTAAAAAATCGACGACTTCGGTTCTAATGTTTGTCGACCAGGGCAAAATGATCCCCATCACCCCCAAAAGGATAAAAAAGAGAGCCAAAATAATGCCGTAGAGTGCTTTCATAGATCCTAAAACTCGTCGCTGTATTCTTCTTCGTTGGTCGATAGCGCCATCGCTTTAGACGCGTTAACTTGTTTTTTAATGGAGCCGAAATCGTCTCCCGGCAGGTAAATGTTTTTTACAATCACGTGAACCTCGGCAACGTGCAAGCCGGTGAGCTTGGTGACTTCTTCAGCCACTTTTGCCTGGATTTCCTCCGCTTTTTCGGGAATGGAAAGGCCGTACTCCACTTTGATCTCGATTTTTAAGGAGATAGAGTGATTTTTCATGTCTTGCTCGGCGCCGATCCCGCGAACGGAGGGGATATTGCCGCGACCCAGAAGATTTCCAATAAAATTTTCATCGACCAGGGCAATTCCGGAGATATCGGATAGACACTGAAGCACGATTCCTTGGATGACTTGGTTGTCTATATCCCGGACAAAATGGGTCTCGGGAATCTCAAACTCTTTAGTATCAACTTTCGAAGGTTTTAAGCTCACGATTGACAATCTCCTTTGCCTGAGTGTATCATGTTGGGCAAATATTATGGGAATACTCACGTTACTTATTTATCTCTCCTTTTGCGCCTGGGTCTCTTATCTGGCCCTTAAGAGAGGGCGCGACCCGACAAATTGGTTCTTTATTGCCCTGTTTTTCGGGATTTTGGGGCTAATCGCCCTTTTATTGATGCCGCGCCTTGAAGAGCCCGTGTCAGAAGACCCTTTATCGGGCAAACAGTGGTACTATCTTAACCCCGGAAGAAAGATTAAGGGGCCTTGTTCCGCCTCTCGATTAAGACAGCTTCTTACCTCCGGCGATATTACCTTAGAAACCCTGGTTTGGTGTGAAGGAATGCCCGACTGGAAGCCGCTCAAAGGGTTTAGCTGACATGATGCATCCCTTAAGAGAAAAGCTTACTTCAATCATGGGAGAGGCTTATTTTCGTTTTGAATATGAGCTTGCAAGGCCTTATTGCAAAGACGAAACGTCGACGCTTATAAGGGTAAAGTCCACCTGGGAAAATATTCAGCAGTGGCGACATAGCGACAGGGTAGACGGCAAGTTCTTTGATACGAATACGTATCTTTTACATGAAGAAAAAGAGGCCCTCAATCGTTTTAAAAAAAGATTTTCTAAAGTAAGCCCCCGGAACTATTTTTTTTCACGTCTTCTCTTTATTAGAACCGCTTTAAAAATCTTAAGCCTTTTAGAACATGGCAAGCTGGAAGGGCACACCAAAAAAACTAAAGATCTGAGTAGACAAGACGCATCCTTGAGCTTTTTTTGTCACGACACGCAAATTTTTGTTAAATTAATAAGAATCTATCGGTCAGAAAATGGAAGTAAGAAGGTGTTTGAAGCGGTTAACTTGACAACCGGAGAAAGAAAAGCCATCACCCAG
>JAGROB010000136.1:0-23524 GCA_020440465.1 Chlamydiia bacterium | reverse complement strand
ATGTCCCAGTTTAATCCCCCCATATGACTTTATAATACCGGTTTCAAAGTGGTATTTTGCTCTGGGGCAGTTATATAACGGCAATGCAAGTCGTGCGTTAACGACTTTTCCGTCCAGAGTCGCGGCCATAAAGGCAGCTTTATTGGGAGAGATGTATCTTCAATCAAGGGGGCTAACCCATCATGATATCAAGCCCGCGAATCTGCTAAAAGAATCGGATGAAAAGTGGGTTTTGGCCGATTATGGCCATTCGTGTGCTTTGGGGGCTTTGTTACCTTGCGAAGGCACTCATCATTACGCCTCTCCACAGACTCTTAAAGGCGATAGTCCAACCCTAAAAGATGCGGTGTGGGAGATTGCCACAACAGCTTTGGAAATTTTAGGCGCCGACTACCTCTTAGGTAAGCTTGTTAAGAGAAAACTGAAAGGAAAGCTCGAACAACGTAGCATAGATGAATTTTATGCCCGGCAAGAAAGGGCGATTTTTAGATCAAACGCTTACGGGTTAGAGAATTTTTTAAAACACCTTTTACTCTTTAAACTTTTTTTGAGCTGTATAAGAGTGAATCCGGCGGAGAGGCTTGATTTAAAGACGCTTTATAGTGCGTTTGAAGGCATATTAGCTAAAAACGACGACGAGGCGTTTGAAGAGGCTTTTTCGCTTAACAAATCCGAGTTGCAAAAAGCCAAAGAATTAAAGCTTAGGTATGGAGTCTTAAATGTTTATAAGGACTTTTTAGAAGCCAAGAGGTTGAGCGAAAAAAGATTAAATCCATTCGAAATTTTAGGAAGCTACCATACAAAACGCGCGGTTTGGCGATCGGGCATCCTTTGTTGTGGGCAAGATCGCCTCGATTTCGAGGCGTTTAAAAAGCTATATATCCAACCGTGCCCGCTTCCGATTCCTCTTGAATACCCGTTTTTAATGACCGCTTTAACCACTTGGAAATATATTCAAAGTCCCGACTGCCCATTCTATATTAAAAAAAAGGCCGGGAATTCGATTCAAAGCTATTCCGTAGTGATTCAACCTAAAAATGGAACAAAACAGGTTTGGTTTTGCGTACAGCTCATTTACAAACGAAAAGGGGAAAAGAGTGTTTATAAAGCCCTGAACTTGAGCACGTTTGAATGGATGGCGGTCACCAAAATTTCGGGCGAGAGGGCAGAGTTCGAAAGGTCATTTCCCAACAGTGTAAAAACGGGGGATTGCCCCGATCTTGTGCCTGACTTTGTCTTTTCTTTTGACGTAAATAAGTTTAACGGCTCAACAAAAAAAGCGATGGGTTTGGGGGAGTTATATACGGGAACTTTAGGCATTGCGCGCCTTCCCCTATCGAGTCATCTTAAGGCGATGCTAACCCTTTTAAGAGGAGAAAAATACCTGATCGATCGGGGATGGACACAAGGTGATTTAAAACCGACAAATATTTTCATACGACAAGATGGGCGTTATCTATTAGGGGACTTTGGGCTGGCCCGCCGTTTAGGGGAGCCAAGACGTTCAGGAACCAATAAGTTTGCCGGACCCGAAGTTTTCCAAAATGCCCCGGCGACGGAAGCCGACTCCTCCTGGCAGGCGGGAGCGACAGGGCTATCTTTATTGGGTTTAAATCTTAATGCCCAAAATTTTGTGAAAGAAAAAATTAATAAGGGGTTAACAACCTACTTTATGAGTGGATACTTTGAGATTTTAATGAATGATCTAGTAGGTATCTACCTGAAAGGTGACCATGAGAAAGTTTTAGAGCTCTTTAATCTTTATAAAAGCTGTCACGATCTTAACCCGTCAAAAAGACCCAAGCTGTCTGATATGATCGAACGGCTTTCGCTGATGGAGCAAAAGTTAAAGTGACCGCAATCGACAGCTTAACCGCTTTTAAAGGGGTTTTTACCCATCCCGTGATAGAGACGCTCTTGAAAGAGTCAAAGTTTTCAAGGACGGCTTCAAAGGTGGGGTATCTTTTATTGACGGATGCAAGCGTGGCTTACGGAAAAAAGGTAAAGAACAAGGATCGAGCTACCTATTCGTTTCTTTTTAAACGTGTGGAGACAAGCGTCATCTGCTTTTTAAAAACAGAGCGCCTTTATAAATACATAGATAAGCGCGTCTATAAAGTCTTAAATCTTGTGGATGGCAAGTGGCTTGCGATCACGCAGCTTTTTCTTAGCGATAATGCTAAGCAAGAGCTCTTTTTGCCCGCAGCGCTAAGGATGGATCTTTCGCCCCATTTAATGCCACCCTATCAGCTGATTGAAACTTTTCCTTGCCACCAAGGACAATGCCAAAAAATGGTGGCAATAGGAAAACTTTATCAAAGCAACGCTACCTCGTGGTCGATCACTCTAAGGTTTCATCTGAAAGCGATGCTTGCGGCGGCAAAAGGGGAGCAGTATTTACAGAGCCAGGGGTATATGCATAAAGACATCAAGCCCGATAATCTTTTTGTGGATGATGACGGCGAGTGTCAACTGGGGGACTTTGGTTCGGTTTCTAAGATCGGAGAAAAAAGGAGCCATGGCACCGAGCGCTATATGGCTCCCGAACGGTTTAAAAGCAGTAAAACGAAGCTGATGAGCGCGCTTTGGGAGTTAGGCACAACCGGCTTGAGCTTGATGGGTCTCGATGTGAATTGGGATAATTTTACGGAAAAGAAAAAAAAGAAACAGCTTACCCGCGACATCATTCAGCAATATCTATCAGAGTTGAGACAAAAATTCATAGAGAATAACTCAGACCATCCAGCACTCCCCATTTGGCTTAAACTTTTCGGCTTTTATGGCGGATGCTTAAAACTTGAGCCGTATGAAAGGCCCCTTTTACCCACGTTCATTCGACTCCTTGAGTCGGTTCAAAAGGAAATAGGCCCCCAAAAAAAAGAGCAGAATAACGGACAAGGCCCAGCGAATAGAGCCGGTAAGGCTTAGGATCGACGCGACTAAAAAGGGACCCAAAAACGCGGTCGCTTTTCCGGAGAAGGTAAAAAAGCCGAAAAGCTCGGTGATTAGTTCCTTGGGACCCACTTTCGCGACATACGAGCGGGATGACGCTTGGCAAGGCCCCACAAAGATCCCAAGACAAGCCCCAGCAATCCAAAATAGTGTCTCTACTTCAGCGAAGAGAGCAAAAGCTCCGAAAAACATCAGCGCGATTAAGGAATTTTTAAGCACTTTCAAAGGGCCCCATGAATCATCTAAGAATGAAAACAATATAGCCCCAATCCCTGCAGACAGGTTTAAGGTGATTGCGAAAACGATCACTTTTTGCTCGCTCATTCCAAAGACTTTGGCCGCAAAGATCCCCCCGAAGGCAAAAAGGGTGATAAGTCCGTCAATAAAAAGCATGCGGGCGACAAAAAATCGGACAAGGTCGGGATGCGTCTTGAAAAATCCCACCGATTTTTTCAGCTGCAAAAAACCCGATCGAATGCTGGGAATAAGCGCTTTTTTTACCGGCGTTTTAGGGGTGAAAAAGAAAATCGGAAGGCAAAAGATCAGATTCCAAATTCCCACCAAGAGAAAAGAAGCTCTGGCAGCTACCGTTTGATCAGGTATCAGCTTAAAGCCCAAAAGACTTAAAAGTAGCGCTAAAATTCCCCCGAGGTAGCCGGCAGCCCAGCCCCAGCCCGACCATCTGCCGATCGTCTCCACCGGGGCTAAGGTAGGAAGAAGGGCGTTGTAAAAGACGTAAGCAAACTCGGAGGCGATAGTGGTTAAAGCAAAGAGACCTAAAGCTAAAGGGACGAAATAAGGATCGGGGCCTATTTTTCCCATCCACAACGTTCCCAAAATCAGAAGCAAGGTAAAAGAAAAAAGCCATCGTTTACCCCTTCCGTGGTGGTCGGCGATCGCCCCTAAAACAGGGCCTCCCAAAGCAATTAAAACCCCCGCAAGCGCAAGGGTCCACCCCCACTGTTCCGTGCCGCGAGTTTCATTTAGGGCGACTTGCTTCACAAAGTATGTGGGAAGAATAAACGTCTCAATGATTGCAGAAAAGGCGCTATTGGCAAAATCGTAAAATGCCCACGCGATCAGGGGAATTGCTTTCGATTTTTCTTTCATCGTGTTACGATCCTTCCTTACCCATCTTAAGGAGCTTATTTCATGGACTTCGATCAAATGCTTGATAACTATGCTGACCTTTTAATCTCTTGGGCGATTAATATCCAGCCTGGACAGCCGCTTTATATCGGTGCGGAGACAATTCACAGAGATTTTTGTAGACGATTGGCTAAAAGAGCGTACGAAAAAGGGGCAAGCTTTGTTCACGTCGATTTTGGCGATCCTGAAATTGGTCGCCTTCGAGTTCATGAGACAAAAAATGAGTCTGATTTGGAATACGTTCCGAAATGGCTTCCGGCACGCTATAATGAGCTTTTAGACGATAAGGGAGCGATGATACGCATTTGCGGCTCCGAAGACCCTGACGCTTTAAAAGATGCGAACCCCAAAAGAGTCAACATGCAGCAGCTCTCGTTCAGAAAAACGCTCAAGCGCTACTATGAAGAAGCGGTCGGAAAGTCGATCGTTTCGTGGAACGTCTGCTCCCATCCGACACCCGCATGGGGAAAAAAAGTGTTTCCCGACTTAGAGCCGGAAGAGGCCTGTAAAAAACTGTGGGAAGATATTTTCAAAATCTGCCGGGTCGATAGAGAAGACTATATTGAGGCCTGGGAAGAGCATAACAGCGCTTTGAAAAGAAGGGCGAGCTACTTAGATGATCTTAAGGTAAAATGTCTTCACTTTACCGGTCCCGGCACCGATCTTAAAGTGTATCTTTCTAAAAAGGCACGGTTTAAAGGGGGTAATGATCTTTCGGGAAGAAAGGTATTGTTTGAGCCCAACATCCCCACCGAAGAGTGTTTCACCACGCCCGACTATCGTTTGACGGAAGGTAAAGTAAAAGTGACCCGACCCGTCAACGTCAACGGCAAGTTGATTGAGGGGCTTGAGCTGGAATTCAAAAACGGCGAGATCGTTAACTTTTCGGCGAAAGAAGGTGAGGAGACCTTTAAAGAGTACATCAGTTGCGATGAAGGGGCTAAGTGTTTAGGAGAAGTCGCATTGGTGGGTATTGACTCGCCGATTTTTCAGACGGGACGAGTCTACCAAGAGATTTTGTTGGACGAAAACGCCGCATGCCATATCGCTGTCGGTTTCGCGTACCGCTTCTGCTTAAGGGGGGGCGAAGAGATGTCCGAGGAGGAATTAGAGGAGCTTGGATGCAATACAAGTGCTTGCCATTTGGACATGATGATTTCCAACGAGCATGTCGATGTGTCGGCAGAGACGTATGACGACAAAAATATTCCCATCATTAAGAAAGGGGAATGGATTATCTAACGTGGAAGACTTTGGCGATTTCGGAAAAAACAAACGAAGCTACATGATCGGGCGAAGGGGCTACCCTGAGCCGGTCTTCTATTTTCTAAAAGTTCACGCGAACTTAAGAGAGCCCGTTTTGGACTTAGGGTGCGGAACGGGCATTGCAACAAGGCAGCTGGTCCTATACGGGTTTGAAGACGTGCAAGCTGTTGATTACGACCCCGAAATGCTGGAAGTGGCAAGGGAGTATGAGCACTACAAGGGAATTCATTATTGGCACCAAGAAGCTGCTAGTATGACTTTTCGAACCCGGTTTTTTCAGTTGGTGACTTGTTTTTCATCGTTTCACTGGTTCATGGACGAAGATTCCATTACGGAAATCAAACGTGTCTTAAAGAAAGGGGGATGTCTTGCCGTTATTAATAAAGAAGACATCTCAGAGTTTCGGGGAGAAATTAAGGAAGCGATCGAAAAGTATTTGGGCCAAGAGTTTCCCAAAATTGCTCAAATGCCGGAGATTTCCGAGCGGCTGAAGGAATTCGGTTTTACTGTGGAAAGTCCCAAAGCGTTTGAAGCGGAGGACTTATACTCCCTTCAAGAAGCCACAGAGTACATTAAGTCGACCAGCTTCTGGGCGGCCATTCCGGAAGATAAGAAGGTGGAGATACTCGATAACATCGTGGTGCCATTATTGGAAAAGCGGATAGAAATATCGAAGGAAAAAAAGGGGCGCATCAGTCGCCGCTATCAGTCAAACTGCCTGGCTGCTATCAAGCCCTAAGACTCCTTTTCTCTTTTCCTCGGTGGTGAAAACTTTAAACGAGTCTCAAGCCACAAGGTTTTCGAGTTTAATATAGTCCGCGGCGAATTTGCGGATACCCTCCGCCAGCTTCTCTGTTGCCATGGCGTCTTCGTTCAACTGGAAGCGGAATTCAGCTTCGGTAAGCGTTTGTTTTTCAAGGTTGAGCTTTTCAGCCGTCTCAGGGGAAAGTTTTCTTGGGACCGGGTCTTCTGAGTCTTCTAAATCTTGAAGAAAGTCGGGCGAGATCGTCAGTAAATCGCAGCCCGCAAGCGCTAAGATCTCTCCTTTGTTTCTGAAGCTGGCTCCCATAACCTGTGTTTTATAGCCAAACTTCTTATAGTAGTTGTAAATGTCTGTAACCGACTGTACACCCTCTTCTTCTTCCGGCTTCCAGGTTTTTCCGGGTTCATTTTTCTTGTGCCAGTCCAAAATTCTACCCACAAAGGGGGAAATCAAAGTCGCTTTAGCTTCGGCGCAAATAATGGCCTGGGGCTTGGAAAAAAGAAGCGTCATATTACAATGAATTCCTTCTTGTTCAAGCGCTTGAGCGGCTAAAGCCCCCTCCCAGGTAGAGGCTAGTTTGATCAAAATTCTCTTTCTGTCGATGCCAAACGATTCGTAAAGCTCGATCAGTGTTTTTGCTTTTTCAATGCTTCGTTCCACATCGAAAGAAAGTCTTGCATCGACTTCAGTAGAAACCCTTCCCGGAATGATTTTAAGGATCTCTCTTCCGAAAATAGTAAAAAGGAGATCCATCAAAAGAGTTTTGTTGCCGTTGGCGCCCTTTTTTGCTTCTTCGATAAGGGGTTTATACTCATCGATTTGTGCCGCTTTCAAGATAAGTGAAGGGTTGGTCGTCGCGTCCGTAGGCTTATATTTCTTAATCGCCGAGATCTCTCCCGTGTCGGCAACGATCGTGGTGTATTGTTTAAGTTGTTCCAGCTGGTTCATAGTACGCTCCTGCCTCTTTTAAGGGTTCAAATCGAAAGGAGATAGTCTCCTTTTTATCGCCAATCTCAAGGTCCAGACAAGAAGACAGGCGAGTCAGCAAAAGTTTAAAGGGGATTTTTACTTTCGCGTCGTCCATGTCGACGCCGATAGCGGTGTTCCCCAAAATCTCTTTCGACTCTTGTATCGTGCGGCAAAGCTTTTCAAACTGTTTTAAGTGGCGGATCAAGGTTTCATCCTTAAACGTGTATTTTTTCCAGCAATGGCTACAAGCGATATCGGGGTGGTGTTCAATCTCGAAGAGAGAGAACCTGACGGGCTGTTTGCACCGTGCGCAATCGAATTCTAAAGAGTTAAGCTTTGTCATAGAATCCATTATATCACTTCATTTCGGACGATTACAAGGATTTGCTTTTAATGATCCATTTGCTAGGGTGAAATTTGTATGGAAACAGAGTCCCGATTCTTGCTCGACAGCGAACTCTTCGAAGACTTAAAGGCTTATCTTGAAGATAAACGATCGGCCTTAAGAGATGCGCTTTTATACTCCATTTCCGCGGAAAAGATGAGTGGTCCGCCGATACTTGCCGAGCCGATGGTGGCGCAAGATACGTTTATCTATGCGTTATCTGAGTTTGAAAAAAGAGCAAAAGATCTTGATGTTAAAGATCTTAAACGCATGGACTACGAAAGGCTCGTCGAGCTTTTATCTAACATCTTATGGAACTATGTTGAAATCCTTGAAGGCATGTGTAAAGAGCTCTTTGAGCAAGCGGCAAGTATTCCCATAGATCTTTGGGATCAAGAGCTTTACGATCGGCTTGAATCGGCCAAAGTCTTCTTGTGGGATAAGCTTAAGGAAGTTGACGGCTTCTTAGGTGCTATGGATCGGGCATTAAAAGAACTCATTTTAACCTGCTTAAATCACCGCTCTTTTGCCTTCTTAAAAAAAATCCGGGCTCGCATTCATAAGGTTTTAGATCCGGAACTCACACGCCGGATCAAAAAAGCGGAAGTGGGGCTTTACAATGCCTTTAAAGCCTTTAGAAAGGAGTATGCTCACCTTAAAAAGCTAGAAAGTCAAATTGAAACGGAACAATATAAGTTTCAGGGATATGCAGCTCTTAATAATCTGAGCATCAATGAGCTTCGTTTATACCTTCGCCTCTGGCGCTTATTAAAGTTGTGGCGGAAAGTTAAAAAAGACGCTCCGGAACTTGCCAAAAAAATAGAAAAAACGATTCGGCAACTTACTCCGCCGGGCAAAGCTTCCAGCTTTTTTAAAGAGTACATTAAAGAGCTCAAAGATAACTTATTTGATCTTGCAAGACGAAACCGCAACGCAAGAGATATCGGCGCGCAAGCAAGAATTGCCATGTGGAGGGGGGAGCTACACACCCTGGGCAGGACAATTTCAGGTTTTCGAGACTTTTTATTGGAAACCGACCCTAAATTTAAACGTAAGCAGCTTGGGTTGTTTAAAAGGGGGCTTCAAGAGTCGCCAAGAACCCATCAGCTTCAGCTAAGACGAGAAGAAGTCGATCTGATCGACCACTGGCTTCAAGAGTTGTTTGACGCCCAGGAGCTTGGAGACAGCGGGGATAATGACTATACGCTTGCGCAATTTAAGCGGGCTTCTAAAATTTTAGAAGACATGGGACAGCCCTTGATTTCAAGAGCGATCATGAAAAATAAATCGGCCGATCTGATTAAAGTTTTAACGGATATCAATGAGCTTACCTCATCTCTTCCGGAAGTTTCTCAACTGATGTTGGAGCGGCTTTTAAGGGCATTTAAAGTGGATGCGAAGCATGAGACGCTTACAGAGACCCCTGGGTTTTGGCCGCTTTGGGAAGTACATCATGGATTATCGTACTATCACAAATCACCACAGCATATAAAACGGATGAAGACGTATAAGCGCGTCACGCAGCACCTTAAGAAGTGGATACGAGAGCATGACCTGAATCACCATCTTCAAGAAATTGAACATGAGATTCACGACATTCAGGAAAGCTTACAAGAATTTTATCATCAGTCGAAAAAAGAGATCAGTCAGCTTGAAAAGTGGGAGCTTAAGAAGGAACTCTTAGAGGAAAGAGTTTTCTTTTCAGCCTTCTTTTCTTATCTAAAAGATCACAATCACGAAGGGAAGCGGATTCGAACGGAATTTGTCTTCTTAGAAAAGTACTTCAACGCAATCGACGAGAATTTGTTCTGAAGGGGCTTGCGAGACTTTTTTGGAGTGTGGAGCCCTGGCTCCGCACTCCAAAGCACTCCAAACCGAAGCTTCTAGTGGTTGTGGCCATGGCCGTGGTTCTGGTTTTGCAGTGCAACGGCGATAATAGCCACTAAAGCAACGGTTCCTAAAGCCACTCCGGGGGCGATTGAGGGGCATTTACGGCACTCTTGGTAGCCGCATCCGCCGCAATCCGTAACGTATTCGGCTGCAGCTAGTTTTTGGACGCCAAAGGTTGCTGTAGCTGCGATAGTGAGTAGGGCGATAGCTTTTCTGAAGGGCTTCATTTCGTTCGGTCTCCTTAAACGACAAATTTGTTTCAAATAAAGAGGTATCTCATAACCCGCTAAAAATTTCAAGACGGTTTGTTCACTTTTAAAGAACGGATGGCGTCAAAGAAAGTCTTGTAGTGATTCGAAAACTCTTTCTTAAGAGCTGAGCAAGTTAAGATCCACGCTTTTCCATTATAGATCAAAATTGCTTGAAGTTGTCTTTCCGGGCCCCATTTGGTTTTCCCGTCTACCTGGATTAAAGCGGCAGATCCGGCGTGGGTTTTGACTTTTCCCAAATCTTTGGTCTCGGCGCCTTCTTCTTTGTTAAGCCGCTTGATCATTTTGAGGTAGTCTTTTAAGGATCCATCGAAGGTGTCATAGCCCAAATTGATGGAGGGGGGATACTCTCCCTTCCCTTTTCCCACAGCCATGACTTTTACATGGGAAGGCAGCTCCTTAGGGTCGGCAAACTGCCAGTCGGCGGGTGGGGTAAACGAGATGCCTTCAGGGTCTTGAAACCGCTCAACAACGGTTTCTTCAGCTGATTTCAAAGGTGGGTCGCTCAGAGGGACATCATTCGCGATTAAACTCCCGAAGCATAAAGCCATTAGTATAAATCGTCTCATCATGACCTTAATTGATACCCGAAGCGTGGGATTCCTTGCAATAAACTCTTCTGATCCTTCATAAATAGCCTTTAGATTTAAGAGGTATTCAACCGATGAAAGTGCTAAAAAGTGCATCCGATAAAATCCAGGAAATTTGCGATACGATCAAAGAAGAGTCGCTAAAGCCGGCCAAAGAAGAGGCAAAGCGGCTGATCGAGGAAGCTGAAAAAGAGGCGCGCCGAATTAAGCATGAGGCGGAAAAGGAAGCGGAAAAGCTTTTAGAAGAGACCCAAAAAACGATTAAACAAGAAAGAAACGTTTTTCACTCGTCACTTCAACAAGCGGCAAAACAGGCTGTCGAAGGTTTAAGACAAGCGGTCACGAAAAATCTGTTTAATCGCGAGCTTAGCGCCATGATTGAAAAAAGCGCATCGGACAAGGATACGGTTGCCAAGTTGATCGAGGCCATTGTCGAGGCACTCAAAAAAGAGGGAATGGAGGCTAATTTATCGGCCTATATCCCTCAAAAGGTCTCTCCGGAAGAAGTGAATAAAAGCTTGTCCAAAAGTGTTCTTGAAAAGCTTTCCAACCAAACGGTAAATGTCGGAGAGTTCAAGGGGGGTGCCCAGGTGAAAGTGGTGGGAAAAAACTTGACCATCGACATCTCCGATTCGGCGCTTAAAGAGCTTTTTTCGAAGTATTTAAAGAAACCTGAGTTTAGAGAGCTTATTTTCAATACCGAGGGTTAATGAAAGGGTACTATTTCGTCGGCACCTATCTTCCCGATTTGGATCCGGACCTTAAGCCCGATATCGAGTTTGAGGAAGTGATCGAGCTTTTTCAGGACAATTTGACTCCTGCCGACTTGAAGAATGTGAATCGGCTTCGCTTATTGATCGACATTGAAAATCTTAAGCTTTTTTGGCAGGAAAAATCGCTTGACCCAAGGGGGGCGTTTGACCATGCGGAAATAGAAGAGGCGCTTTTAGCGCGCGGTCGATTTCCGGCGTGGGTGGACGACTTTTTGGACGAGTTCAATACAACAGAAGAGCGATTGAAGCACTTTCCAAAGCTATGGTCGCTTTATTTCCAGTACGAAATTCCAAAGAGTTCAGGTTTTTTACGCGACTATCTTGAGTTTGAGCGGGGATTAAAATTAACCGCGGCAGGGTTTCGCGCGAAAAAAATGGGACGCGACCTAAGTGTCGAGCTTCAGTATGAAGATCCCTTCGATACTCTTGTGCAGCAGATTCTGGCGCAAAAAGATGCTAAAAGCTATGTTCCCCCTTCTCAATTTGAAGATCTTACGCCCATTTTTGAAGAGTACGGCGATGAGCCGTCGGAGCTGAATAAAGCGCTCATCAGATACCGTTTCCGAAAAATAGAGGAGCTATTGGGGCTTCAAACTCTTACGCTTGACAGTCTAATTGGTTATATGGCCGAACTCTTTTTGATCGAGCATATGCAAGGGGATAAAGAAGCCGGGGAAAAGATTATCAACACGATTGTTAGTAAAAAGGATTCAAACGAATGACGGTAGCCGAAAAGGAAGTTAAGGCAAAATGCGCCACAGGTAAAGTGCAAAAGGCGCACGGAAACCTTTTGGAGGTACTTTATGAAGGGGATATACGTCAAGGAGAAGTGGCGTTTGTAAAACTGCCTGATGCCAGCTTGAAGTCGGAAGTGATTGAAATCGCGGGAAACCGGGCGAAAATGCAGGTCTTTGAAGACACCCGCGGCGTAAAAATGGGAACCCCCGTCGAATTTACCGGTCTTTTATTGGAAGCGGAGTTGGGGCCCGGGCTCCTTTCCACCATCCTTGACGGTTTGGAAAATCCGCTTGAGCTTGTTGCGGAAGAGGCGGGCTATTTTCTGCCCCGAGGGGTCTATCTTTCCCCTTTAGATAAAGAGAAAAAATGGGGCTTCGAGCCGACGGCAAAGGTGGGGGAGACGCTTAAGCGCGGAGATAAAGTCGGTTTTGTGATGGAAAACCGCTTTCAACACCATATTATGATCCCTTTTACCTGGTATGGGCGCTACGAGCTCACCTGGGTCGCTGATGCTGGAAGCTATACCGTCGATCACGTTGTGGCTAAGGTCAAAGACGAAAAAGGCCAAGAGCGTGAAGTAACCATGACTCAAAAATGGCCGATTAAAGCTGCTTTGAACGAAGGGGATAAAATCAAGCCGACCCGTATGATGGATACGGGCGAGCGGATTATCGATACCCAGTTTCCGATTTTAAAGGGGGGGACATTCTGTACTCCCGGCCCCTTTGGAGCGGGTAAGACGGTGCTTCAGCACCACTTATCCAAGTACTCCGCGGTAGATATCGTGATCGTGGCCGCCTGTGGAGAGCGCGCGGGAGAGGTCGTCGAAATGTTAAGGGAGTTTCCTCACTTGACCGACCCCCATACGGGCGAGTCGCTCATGGCAAGAACGGTTATTATCTGTAACACTTCCTCTATGCCGGTTGCGGCAAGAGAGTCGTCGATTTATATGGGTATGACTATCGCCGAGTACTATCGCCAGATGGGTTTAGACGTGCTTTTACTTGCCGATTCCACTTCCCGGTGGGCTCAGGCCCTAAGGGAGATGTCGGGACGACTCGAAGAGATTCCGGGAGAAGAGGCTTTTCCCGCTTACCTGGCATCAAGGATTGCAGAATTTTATGAGCGTTCAGGCGTACTCAGCTTGTCAGATTCCAAGACGGGTTCTATTACCGTCGGGGGGGCGGTGTCACCCGCGGGGGGAAACTTTGAAGAGCCCGTGACGCAAGCGACGTTAGCTGTAGTGGGGGCTTTTTTAGGTCTCTCGAGAGAGCGGTCTGATTCGCGCCGCTATCCGGCTGTAGACCCTTTGATCTCCTGGTCGAAATATATTCCTGTTGTCTCAAAGCAGCTTGAAAAAGAAGTTCCCGGTTGGGGGGATATGGTGAAACGAGCAGAGAAGTTTTTAAGAGAGGGGAGCGAGATCGGCAAGCGGATGGAGGTCGTAGGCGAAGAGGGCACGGCGATAGAAGACTTCATGATCTATCTAAAGTCGGAGCTTTATGACTTTAGCTACTTGCAGCAAAACGCTTTTGATAAAGAGGACGCTTATTGCCCCCTTGATCGGCAGATGGATTTATTTCAGCTGATAAACCGAATTTTCACAACGCCATTTAAATTCAAAAAACATGATGAAGCCAGGGAGTTTTTCTTAAAGCTTCAAAATGAGATAAAAAACATGAACTTTACTCCCTTTAAGACAGAGCCGTACAAACGGGCGATGGCTAAAATCGAGGAAATGATCGAGGATAACTAAGTGAAGACTGTTTACGATAAAATCAACGACATGAGAGGGAACCTGGTGACGGTTACCGCCACCGGGGTTAGCTTAGGGGAGCTTGCGCGGGTAGACTTGCACAACGGCCGATCGGTCTATGCGCAAGTAATCCGTATCGACGGGGATCAGGTGACACTCCAGGTCTTTCAAAATTCCCGGGGAATTTCCACAAACGACAAAATCACTTTTCTCTCTAAGCAGATGCAAGCAACCTTCGGAGACGAGCTTTTGGGACGGCGCCTTTCAGGCTCAGGAGAGCCTATCGACGGCGGACCCGAAGTGGTGGGAGAAGAGATCAATATTGGAACCCCCTCTTTCAATCCCGTCAAACGAATTATTCCGAGAGAACGGGTGGGAACGAATATTCCCATGATCGATGTTTTCAATACGCTGGTAAAGTCCCAAAAAATGCCGATCTTTTCCATTCCGGGAGAGCCGTACAATGAGCTTTTAATGCGAATCGCGAACCAAACCGACGCCGATGTCGTGATTATCGGGGGAATGGGACTGACGTTTAAAGAATATCAAGCCTTTATCGACAATGCGGAAGAGGCAGGTTCGATGAATAAAACGGTCATGTTTATCCACCGCGCCACCGACCCGCCGGTAGAATGTTTGCTTGTGCCCGACATGGCGCTTGCCTGCGCGGAGAAATTTGCCGTGGCCGGAAAGCACGTGCTTGTCCTTCTAACCGATATGACTGCCTTTGCCGACGCAATTAAAGAAATTGCGGTGACCATGGATCAGGTGCCGTCGAACCGGGGATATCCGGGCTCGCTTTATTCTGATTTGGCTTCCCGTTATGAAAAAGCCGTGCTTATTGAAGGTAGCGGCTCTATTACGGTGATTACCGTAACAACGATGCCGGGAGATGACGTAACCCACCCTGTTCCCGACAACACGGGATACATTACGGAAGGGCAGTTTTATTTACATGGAGGATCGATTGATCCTTTCGGCTCCCTGTCCCGCTTAAAGCAGCTTGTAATAGGAAAGAAAACACGTGACGATCACGGCGATTTGGCCAACGCGATGATACGCCTTTATGCGGAATCCAAAAAAGCGAAAGAGCGAAAAAGTATGGGCTTTAAATTGTCCCACTGGGATGAAAAGCTTTTAAAGTATGCCGATGCTTTCGAAGATAAAATGATGAACCTTCAGGTAAACCTTGAGCTTAACGACGCGCTCGATTTGGGATGGAAAATCTTGGGCGATTCGTTTAACGCCGAAGAGGTAGGAATTAAGCAATCGATCCTGGATAAGTACTGGGTTAAGTAATGGCCGAATTTAAGCTGACGAAAACCGAGCTAAGAGAGCAACAAAACCGGCTAAAACAGCTGACTAAATACTTGCCGACGCTTCAGCTTAAAAAAGCGATGCTCCAGCTTGAGATATCCGATGCGAAAAAGGAGCTTTCGGAAGTCGAAAAGGCCTACGATAAGCTTAAAATAGATGCGGCAAATTACGCTCACTTGCTTAAGATGCAGTCAACGGTAGATCTGGAAGAGGCAAGCCGTGTCAAAGAGATTAAAAAAAGGGTGGAGAATATTGCCGGGATCGAAGTGCCCTACTTTGACGAGATGACTTTCGAGCCCTATGACTACAGCCTGCTGGATACCCCTGCCTGGGTTGACTCGGTGATTGTTAAGCTTAAAGGGCTAAAAGAAGCTCAGGTTAAAATCGAAATCGCCATCCAAAAAAAGGAAGCTTTGGAAGAGGAGCTTCGTCAAGTGTCGATCCGTGTGAATCTGTTTGAAAAGATTTTGATTCCAAGAGCTAAAAAGATCATTAAAAAGATCAAAGTTTTTTTGGGGGATCAAGAGCTTGCCGCGGTCTCAAGAGCCAAGGTGGCAAAAAGTTTGATAGAGGAGAAAAAACTCCATGCGCGTTGACGTAAAAAAGTTTCTCTTCGCAGCTGTCTCTGACGAAAAGGAAACCTTCTTCAAAGGGGCGCAAAAGCTGGGTGTAATTGAGTTCATCGATGTGGAGGGGAAGGGGAAGCTTGACACCCCCAAAGAGATCTCCGATATCACCCAAGCGATCAAAGTTCTGCGTGGCCAAGAGCCGATGACTCAAATTGAGCTCGATTCCATCGGGGACGCCGATCGGATCACAAATGAAGTCTTAGAACTTAAAGCCAAGCATGCGAAAGAAGAAGAAAAGCTCAGAGTCTTATCCCTTGATTTACAGAGAGTACAACCGTTCGGCGATTTTTCTTTTGAAGAGCTTAAAGAAATAGAAAAAGAAGGTAAGCGTCAGGCACAATTTTTCTGCTCTAAAAGGGGAATTAAAGAAAATCTTCCCGATTATCCCGGCTTAATTTATGTAGCTTCCGACGAAGACCTAGACTACTTTTTCAGCCTGTCGGAAAAGCCCGTCCAATACGACCAAATGATCGAGATCAAGATCGACAAAACTTCCGGAGAGTTGAAGCAAGAGATCGAAGAAGCAAGCCGCCGAGAAAGAAAGTTGGAAGCTGTCTTAAAAGGGTATGCTAAATACTACCAGTTTCTTCATGAAGGGTTAAAATACCATTTAAACCGCTATCACCTGACCCATGCAGCCGGATTAGCTCAGCTGCCTGAGGAAGGGCTGT
This sequence comes from Chlamydiia bacterium, assembly GCA_020440465.1. Taxonomy (GTDB): domain Bacteria; phylum Chlamydiota; class Chlamydiia; order Chlamydiales; family Parachlamydiaceae; genus JAGROB01. Next base: position 7,407 of record JAGROB010000136.1, on the reverse strand, counting down.
TTGTCGTCGAAGGGTGGGTGCCGGAGAATAAAATCGAAGAAGTGGCGGCGTACGCCAATGACAACGGCGTCTTTATGGACGAAGTGGCGACCGAAGCGAACGATCGAATTCCTACCTATCTGGAAAATGAAGGGTGGGGAAAGGTGGGAGAGGACTTGGTCGGCATTTACGACACACCCTCAGACACCGATAAAGACCCTTCCCTTTGGGTTTTGCTTTGCTTCGGCATCTTTTTCGCTTTTATCGTAGCCGACGGGGGATATGGTTTAGTCTATCTTTTGGCTTGTGCGTATTTCTGGTGGAAATTCCCCAAGGTAGAAGGGCTGAAAAGACGTATTTTAAGCTTAGCGACGTTTTTATCGGCCTGTTGCGTTATTTGGGGGTTGTTGATCTCCAGCTTTTTCGGGGTGACGCTTGGAATCGATAATCCGATCCGCAAGTACTCTCCCTTAACCTTCATGGTCGAGAAAAAGGCTCAGTGGGTCATGCAAAACGACCCCAAGACCTTTAAAGAGTGGAGTCAAAAGTTTCCGGAAATTAAGAATGCCGCGGACGGTGAGGCGCTTATTCGTGAAGGAAAGGCTTTGTTAAGCTCTCTTGCCGATGGCGCCTTGTTGGAGCTGGCGCTATTTTTTGGAGTGATTCATATCATCTTGGGTATGATCCGTTACCTTAAATATAACAAAGCTTTTTTGGGCTGGATTTTGTTTTTAATCGGCTCTTACCTCTATTTTCCGTACTATCTGGGCGTGCCGAGCTTGCTGAACTATGGATTCGGTATCCCGCTTAAAGAGGGTGGAGAGCTTGGGCTCCAGCTGATCTATATCGGCATTACGCTTGCCATCGTCATCGCTGTGATAAGAGATAAATTACTGGGACTTACAGAGGGGATGAATCTGATTCAGATTTTTTCCGATGTCTTATCGTACCTTCGTCTTTATGCTCTGGGGCTTGCCGGAGGAATTGTGGGGGGAGTTGTCAACGATGCGGCAGCGGGTTTGCCGATGCTGTTTGCGATTTTACTCGCTTTGATCGGCCACGGCGTTAATATGGCGCTAGGAATTATGGGGGGCGTGATCCACGGCCTTCGTTTGAACTTTTTAGAGTGGTATCACTACAGCTTCGAAGGGGGCGGAAAAAAATTTAAAGCTTTAGATAAGCTTGAAACGAATCTTGATTAGGAGAAACAAACGATGAATTTTGATTTTAGTATGGTGGGTCCGGCGATTGCACTGGGACTAAGCTGTATCGGCAGCGCCATTGGCTGTTGCACAGCGGGTATGGCGGCTCATGCCGCGATGGCTAGAACGGAAGAGGGACACGGAAAGTTTATCGGCTTATCGGCCGCTCCCTCTTCACAGGTGATTTACGGCTTTATTTTAATGCTTTTGATGAGCCAGCGTATTAATGCGGGAACTCTTCCGCCGATTAATGCGATTGCAATTGGGATTTTTTCCGGCGCTGCGATTATGTTTTCCGCAATTTACCAGGGAAAAGTATGCGCGACGGGGATTCAGGCGTCACTAAAGTCGCCCGGCGTCTTCGGAAAAAGCTTTGCATCCGTCGGGATTGTAGAGTCGTTCGCCCTTTTTGCTTTCGTGTTTGCTCTATTAATTATGGGTTAAAGAGATGCGAAAAGAGTTCGATACCATGGGTGAAATTGCCGTCCCTGAAGCGCTTTACTATGGTGCACAAACAGAGCGCTCCCGGCAAAACTTTCAGATCGGTGGGGAGAGAATGCCGAAAGAAGTAATTGACGCGATTGTAGAGGTCAAAAAGGCCGCGGCACTTGCGAATTTAAAGCTTCAGGCGATCTCCCAAGAAAAAGCCCATTTGATTGTGGAGGCAGCGGATATGCTTTTAAAGGGGGATTATTCCGATAATTTCCCTTTAAAAGTGTGGCAGACCGGGTCCGGCACCCAGACGAACATGAATGTCAATGAAGTGATCGCGAATTTAGCGATTGAAAAAGCGGGAGGAAAGAAAGGGTCTAAAGATCCGATACACCCCAATGATGATGTCAATCGCTCGCAGTCATCGAATGATGTTTTTCCCACCGCGATGCATCTTGCGGCGATAAAAGCGCTTCGGAGGAAGCTTTTGCCGGCGCTTCACCATTTTTCTCAAGCGCTTCATGAAAAAGCTAAAGCGTTCGAAAAGATCATCAAAGTGGGCAGAACGCATCTAATGGATGCAACACCATTAACCCTTGGGCAAGAATTTTCGGGCTATGCCGCACAAATCGATCGAGCGATAGAGGCGATTGAAAGTACGCTTCCCCATTTATATGAGATCGCTTTAGGGGGAACGGCTGTTGGCACGGGGCTAAATGCCCCTGAAGGGTTTGATATCACCGCCGCTGCCATCTTAGCCAAGATGACGGGGGAGCCGATTGTCACGGCGACCAATAAATTTGAGGCTTTAGCGTCAAATGATACGATGGTGGCAGTCAGCGGAGCTTTAAAGCTTACCGCATGCGCCTTCATGAAAATTTCCAATGACATTCGGCTGATGGGTTCCGGCCCCCGCTCCGGAATCGGGGAGTTATCTTTGCCCGCTAACGAGCCGGGTTCATCTATTATGCCGGGGAAAGTAAACCCAACCCAGGCAGAAGCGATGACACAAGTCGCGGTGCAAGTGATGGGTAATGACGCCACGGTCGGCTTTTCCGCAAGCCTTGGCAACTTTGAGTTGAATGTCTTTAAGCCCGTTATCATCTATAACGTTCTTCAGTCGATTAATCTGCTGGCCGACACGGCCCAAAGTTTTACCGACAAGTGTCTCATCGGCCTATCCGCGAATGAAAAAAAGATCCAGGAGCACTTGTCCCGTTCACTCATGTTGGCAACTTCTCTTAACCGCGAAATCGGCTATGACAAAGCTGCTGAAATCGTTAAAAAAGCGTGGGCCGAAGATAAGTCCTTAAAAGAAGCAGCTCTTGAGCTAAAGCTTCTTTCCGAAGAGGAGTTTGAAACCATCGTCGACCCCAAAAAAATGATTAACGATTAATCGTGATGTAGGGAAGGCAATTTTGTAGCTCGATGAGATCTCTTTCGCTTAATCGGGCATCGCCTAGTCTAAGGCTTACGGGAACAAACAGGGAAAGATAGTGAAGGATTTTATCGTAAGTATATTCATACCCTTTAAAAGCTATCTGTAAGCTATTTTTTTGTTTACATAGACTGATGTCTGCTTTTGATAGAGCTTTCATCGCTTTGATGAGGGTATTCACTTCCATGAGCCGGTCTTCTCGATCGGGCATGGTAAGAAGTTCTTTCTCATCATGAAATAATCGGTACATAAAGATAAAGCAGTCTGCGACGGTATCTACGTAACCTTCCATCAGGGCACCTTTTAAGATCTCGTAGCAGTTATCTCTATTGATGGGGCCATAGTAAAGGATCGGGTGGGCGTTTTCAAAGGCGATCACCGCTTTAATTTCCGCTTGAGATAGCCCCGATGCCGCCAGGTCGCTTGCCATAAAAAGCCATGCCAGATGCTTGGCATCCTGGGTTTGATTTAGACAAAAAAATTTGTGCCTGGCTAAGAATTTAATCGCCTCTCTTACCGCATTCGGGTTGTCTGCCGTCCTGTTTGGTAAAACATTCCACACCGGATATGGGATTTGGGATATTTGCATGAGACACCCCCTTTTCTTTGGCGTAACATAAGCGGATTTTTAGAGGGAGTCCGGATTTAAGTGGTTGGTTTTTATGCACTAAGGGACATAGGGGGCAGAGGGGAAATTATTTGCTTATGAAAAATTGTCCCTTCTATCCCTATTGTCCCTATTTTCTCTTTAATGCTAGACTACTCCCTTATGCTTTTTCGATCGATTCTTCTCGTTTTACTTTTATCCGCTTGCGCTCCCAAGACGTTTACTCCTTGCTACCAAGTTTTTGGCCCGGAAGAGTTTGCCGCTGAATCCGATCTGATCGCGAAAGAGGGGAAATTCGGGATCGAAGCGCTTGAGGGGAAAACCTTTTGCGACCTCACGGAAGAAGATTTTCAGTCAAAAAGCTTTTGTTTGGATGACGGGGATAAAGTTCAGATTACCCTTTTTCTTCCGGGTAGAGAAGATCTTGTAAACAATATCCAGTGCTTATCGGAGCGAATCGGGGGGTTTAAAGTCGAAGGGGGAGAGATCGAGCTTCCCGGATTTGAGCCGGTTTATGTGAAAGGCTTAAGCGTAAAAGAAGCGAGAGCCAAGATGAAGGCGTCATTTCAAGAGGAAGTTAAAGGGATTGATTTGTTTATCTCCGTAAGGGACGCCGGAAAAGGTAAAGTTGAGCTCTTGGGGATGGTACAGCATGACCACATAGATATCGGTGGCTCGACACGCCTTTTTGAAGTGTTGTCGAAAGCCCGTATCGCGCCCGATGCCAATTTATACGCAAGCTATGTGCTAAGAGATGACGCTCCCTTAAAAGTCGATCTTAACCGCCTGATTCGAGAGGGCGATATGAGCCAAAATGTCGTCATGCGCTCAGGCGATAAAATCTACATCGCTCATGGTCTTGAAAAAACGGCGCTTGTTATGGGCGAAGTAAGGCAGCCGAAACCGATCCCTCTTGTTTCCGGATCGACATCTTTAAGAGAAGCCATCGCCTTATCCGGCGGCATTCCTTTTACGGGTGACGAGCGGCATATTTATGTGATTCGGGGCGATATTTGTCAGCCGCAAATTTATATGCTTTCGATGTGCCAAATTTTACAAGAAAACAATAAGCGGATGTTGTTGATTCCTGGCGACGTTGTCTATGTTTCCGAAAAGCCTATTACACGCTGGAATCATTTCTTAACTCAGATCCAGCCTACCTTAACCGCTGTGCTTTCGGCGCAGGCTATCTACGATTTTACTCGTTAAGTCGTATAATCTCCGTCCAAAGCGCGTGGGTTGCCGTGTCGATCACTTCATCGCCTTGCATCAGAAAAATTTGATAGGTCAAGATTCCGCCTGTTTTACAGTAGTCTTCGTTTAAGACATTATACGTCATGTGTCCACGCGCATCACAAATTGGAAACACTCGTTCGATCTCTTGTAAATTCTTAAAGCGGATTTTTGCGTAAATAAGACCCGGTTCGTAGCAGTTGGGAAGAAACCAGGAGATAAAAAGTCTTTGCCCCCGGTCAGGGCACCCGAGACGGGGGTCGGGGGTGCATACATGATAGCTTGCCCGATTTTCGTAGCTAACCACTTCCGTAAAGACGATCAGTCGGTCTCTTACGCAGGAGGTAAGGATTAACAGTGTACAAAGGAGGGCTTTTGAATATCGGCGCATTGTAGAATCATATTTTGGGTGCTTTCAAAGTCAAGACACGGGTCTGTCACGGAAACGCCATACTTTAGGGGGTGGGAGATGATTTGGTTGCCGAGGCTTAAAAAGCTTTCCAGCATTAGCCCCCGTATCCCGGTTTCTCCCGACCCGATTTGGTGCATCACATCTTTGAATACATCCATCTGTTTCGCGGGATCTTTACGGGAGTTATCATGCGAGCAATCGACAATAAGACGATCGGTTTGACTTAAAGCCGTGCGTATAATGTCTTTGTGGTAGTTGGGTCCTAATCTTCCCCCTCTTAGCACCAAGTGTCCTTGTTTATTTCCGGGGGTGTTGACAATGCTCATGACCCCTTGAGAGGAGGGCGCGATAAAGGTTTGCGGCGCTTTGGCTACCTGGATCGCTTCTAGAGCTGTTTCGATGTTGCCGTCCGGTGTGTTTTTGAAGCCGATCGGCATTTTAAGGTTTGACGCCATCATCCGATGGAAAGGGGAAGCTGCCGTTCTTGCTCCAATACATCCCCATGAAATCATGTCCTCGAAGTATAGGGGAGACGTTGCATCTAGAAACTCCGTAGCAAGAGGCATATCTATTTCCACCAGCTTTTTTAGCAACTTTCGGGTTAAGCGGATGCCCTCCGGGATATTGTAGCTTCCGTCTAGGCTTGGATCGTGCATCAGACCGCGCCATCCCAACTGTGTTCTCGGTTTTTCGAAGTAGGCACGCATAACTATGAGAAAAGAGCTTTTAACTTTTTCTTGAAGCCCTTTCAGTTTGTAAGCGTACTCTAACGATGCTTCGGTATCATAAAGAGAGCAGGGTCCCACGATTAAAAGGTGTCTTGAGTCCATGCCATTAAGAATATCCTGAATTTGATTTCGGCACTTTAAGACAAACTCTCGTTCAGATAAAGTAAGGGGGATTTCTAAACGGATATTCTCAGCATTAGGGAGTGATTTCATTGATTCCGGAAGCTTGTTTAAAGAACTCATTATACCAAGAATTTTTTAGCGGTAAAGGATCTCTTCAGATTGAGTGTATCGATCTTAAAAATCCTATCGGTGAAATTTTTGAGTTTTATGAAAAAAAGGGAAAGCTTTTTCTTAAGGCTGATAATGAAAAAACACTTAATTTAGCGCTTAGCTTTTTGGGCAGGCTCAAACCTGAAGAGGCATTGGGGTATTTAGGTAAGTGGCATCCCCGGTTTCCTGTAAGAGCTATAACGCTTTTAGAGACACCCGAAAGGTGGGGATTCAATGCTTCCGGTTTAACAATCGAATTTTCTAAAGCGAAAGAGAAATTCAATCGGGATAAAACGCTTTTGGATTTAACGATTGAGGAGATGGAGGCGTCAGAGGCACAAGTTTTTTATACTGATGAGGCGTCGATATTTTTGGAGCTGGACTTTGTTCCGGGAAAAAGATGGCTTTCATTTCACTCGGAAGCCATTTGGGAGCTATTAATGCACGCCCCGCCAATGGGAACGCCCCTTTTGCCGAAGATCAAGCTAGAAGAAGTGAAAGAAAAGCTTCCCAAGATTTTCAATCGCATGGTTCGTCATCCGTTTAAGGGAATTATCATTGAAACGGATAAAATTCCGGAACAAGGATCAGAGGGGGAAAAAGCGCTTTTAGCCGCCGGATTCGGAAGTTACTTAGGCGTTCCGCATGAGCTTTGGTTCCCTAACGTCTCCGTTTAATTTTTCACCATTATGCCGGTAGATTCTTTTGGAGTGCGGCGGTAAGCCGCGAGATTCTTTTGGAGTGCGGAGCCCTGGCTCCGCTTTCGGACGGGGTGACCTGGCACCCCGCCCCTCTTTTACTCCTTGTATCTCTTTTGCAGCTGTCGGCGATGTTTTCAGTTTTAAACGATCAAAAGGATATAACGATTAAAAGGATAAGATTTTTAGTCTTCGAATCTTTTTGACCTTGCAAAAGTCGTACCCCCACAAGTTCCTCAGAAATGAGTTCAATAGCCTTTTAATCGTTATATCCTTTTTATTGTTTAAAACTGAAAACATCGCCGAGAGAAGCAAGTGTGGCACGAGGGGTAAAAGAGAGGCGACGTGCCGGGGCACGTCGTCTAAAAGCGGAGCCAGGTCTCCGCACTCCAAAAGAATCTCTAA
>JAGROB010000135.1:856-4033 GCA_020440465.1 Chlamydiia bacterium | reverse complement strand
TTTAATGAACTGAGATTCGGTAATTTTTGCAAACATGCCCCGAAATTTTAAAGCACAACCCCTTTATAAACAAGGGCTTTATCGGGATCAAGCGTCGCAAGCTGCCCCTCTTTCAAGGTGTTTTGAGCGCCGTCCGCCCGAACGATTAACGGCTTTTTGAGCTCCTCGGCATATTTGAAAGCCAACTTTTCCGATTCGGTATCTTCGATTAAATTTTGTAAGATAAATCCGTCCGATTCGCGAATGAGTGGAAGATAGACATCGGAACAACGGGATAATACAAGCAAGCGCCCTTGTGCCTCGTACGGTTTTTTCGACTCCGGCGTATGAACAAACAAAACTCGTCCATGGACACGTCTTCCAAGTCCTTTATACCCCCGAACGAGCACATCTCCGATACTTTCTACAAGCATCATATTGGTGGTTCCGCTGACCCCAAATGGCGCTCCCGCGGTAATTACGACGAGATCTCCATAGTGAACATATTTTTCCTTTAGCGCATACTCAGAGATTTTATTAAACGCTTGATTGATGGAGTCGACCGGTTCCGATAACAGTGGGATCACTCCCCAGTTAAGTGCAAGCTGATGATACGCTTTTTTCACCGACGTCATCGCGATAATGGGAATGGCAGGGCGAAGACGGGAAATCAGGCGCGCTGTTGAACCGCTCGAAGTAAACGCAAAAATCGCCTGTGCCTCTGAGCTATACGCCGTTTTTACCGACGCTAAAGCCACCGAGGAGGGGACATCGTGGTAACTTACGGAAGAAAAATTTTGGAAAAATTCTTTGTACTTAAAATCTGCCTCGGCCTCTTCGATAATACTTTTCATTACTTTTACGGTTTCGATCGGATATTTCCCGATCGCCGTTTCCGCAGAGAGCATGACAGCGGAAGTGGAGTCGTAAATCGCGTTTGCCACATCGGAGGCTTCAGCTCTTGTGGGGCGCGGGTTTGAAACCATCGACTCAAGCATTTGCGTGGCGGTAACGGAAGGCTTTCCGGCAAGATAACACTTTCGAATCATCATTTTTTGGAGCCTTGGCACATGGCTGATGGGCACTTCAACCCCCAAATCCCCCCTGGCGATCATAATGCCGTCCGCCACTTGCACAATACTGTCGAAGTTGTCGACCCCTTCCATATTCTCGATCTTTGCGATCACAAGAATATCAGAGCGCTTTTCGTCTGCAAGGATACGTTTTATCGTTAAAATATCGTCGGCAGAGCGGATAAAGGACGCAGCAATCAGATCGATATCCAAGAGACAGCCGAATTTTATATCTTCGACGTCTCTGGGTGTGACCGCCGGCAAGTTTAAAGAGATATTCGGGATGTTAACGCCTTTGCCGGAGCGAATCAGACCGGAATTTTGAAGCTCTACAATCGCATCGTCATTGAGCTTTTCGACAACAATCCCCTCTATCTTCCCGTCGTCTAAAAGGATACGCACGCTCTCTTTAAGCTGATCGACGATGTTGGGAGGGGTAATCTGAACCTTGCCGGGGGCTGCCGTCTTGGATAAAACGAGTTTGTCCCCTTTTTCAAAATAGGCCTCTCCCCCTTCGATTTCCTTAAGCCGAATTTCCGGTCCCTTGGTATCCAACATGATAGCCAGCGGAACCCCTAAACGGCTTCTGACTTTTTTAAGCCGAAAAATAACGGCTTCGTGCTCTTCGTGCGTTCTGTGGGAAAAGTTAAGTCTGGCCACGTTCATACCCGCGTGAATGAGAGCTTCAATGCTCTCTTCGCTTGATACTGAGGGACCTATGGTACAAATAATTTTTGTTTTAGTTTTCATTGCTGTAAAATCAGTATAGCACTAAAAGGAAATTATGAGCTTAGGTAAAAAACTTTTCCTTTCCCTTGCCTTCATACTTAGCTCCTTATCCGCAGAAGTAGAACAAGTGACCCTTATTTGGCAACCGGGACTTTGTGGCTCCGGCTGTGTGAAGGGGCTTTACAGAGAGCTGGGTAAAATCCGTGGCATCGATACCATCGACATCAACGAAGGGACAGGAAGAGCTTACCTTACCTGGAAGCCGGACGTAAAATTCTCTTTCCAACCGATCAACGTCGCCGTTCGGATTGTGGGAATAAGAGTCAATGACATCCGCCTTAAAGTCAGGGGTAAAATCCACGGTTCGGCTCAAAATTTAGAGTTAATTTCAGAGGGGGATAAAACGCCCTTTCGCCTTTTAAACCCGATCATTCCTCAGGGCAATCGGGCGCCGGAGCTTAAGAGCACTTTAAACCGACAGATCTCGCCGGAAGTAGCTCAAGAGCTGCTCGAAACCGCAAAAAACAACCAAACTGTCCTTATTGAAGGGCAATTCTTCCAGCCTTATAGATCCCCTCCCAACAATTTAGTTATTGAACGCGTCACTGTTTTTAAATAAGACTTAAAACCCCATGAGGTTCGCTATGAACCTGGATCAAAGCCTGCTTTTCAGCATGGACAAAGATTCCGAAACTTGCCAATCAGCAAGAATTCGCTTGACCCTGGAAAAAGGGCCTATGACCCGCTCGATCAAAGCGATTGCCGAAAGCCCGCGAAGAGACTTTCGGGTATCAAAGCTCGTACAGCATAAAACGGGAGCAAGACTTAATTATTATATCCCCGAAAAAGCGCAAGAACTTGAATCCACCCGTTTAAAAGAACTTATATTCCTCCTCAAACAGTATGGAAGAGCCGAAGGAGCGATCGAAGATTACACATTAAATCTAGTACGCACCCAGCCGGAAGAGATCGCTTTAAGCCGAATCGGTAAACTGATCTATCTTTTGGATAAAAAAGAGCTCTCTAAACTTCCTCTGGACCCGGACAAAACGATTCACGATCTCTTTGAGTCGAGTATTAACAAAACGGTCGCCCGTATCGTGGGAAGCCCTGACACCCCCCTCTTTCGCATTTCCGCTGCAAGAAAGATCGCCAAAGCACTCGTCACGACAAAGGGGTTGATCAATTTCGGACTCATTCCAAAGCTTTCTGTAGCGTTACCTTGCCATTTTAATGCATCCTCGGAACATCTTAAAAGCCTTCTTCAAAACCTGGATATCCTGTTTAAAGATAGCGCTGTAAGGGACAAGTTGAGCTCTTTTCCCGTACCTACTGAGACGAATGAATCGGGAAGAGCGCTTATTCGGGTTAGCCTTCAATTGGAGCCGGAAAAGGA
>JAGROB010000135.1:0-832 GCA_020440465.1 Chlamydiia bacterium | reverse complement strand
GCCGCCATGATGGCGCTTCTTTGCCGCCCCCGCCAAGAGCATGTCGCCAACTGTTTTGCCCTCTCGATTGCGATTTCCTTGTTTTCCAACTCCATTAATAGCTGCCTCGATGACTTTAGAGAAATTTTGGAGTACGGGTACATGAAACGGATCGTTCAGGGAAAAAGCGTTTATTTCCCGGCGCTTTTAAGGCAGCCATTGACGTCTTTATCAGAGCCGCTTGATCTTGAAAAAGAAAAACCAAGGGTGGATAGGCTTTTAAAGCATCTAAACCAGCCTATGCCGAAAAATCCTCCAGAAAATCTAACGGTCGAGGAGTTTTTAAGGTTTTTAGATCCGCAACTTTTCGACGAGGCCGCCTTTATCTGGGAGTCCGACACAAAAAATGCCCTCGTTACTGTCTGGAGTAATATTTTAGCTTCCATGGCAGAGGCAAAAGACAACGGACTGATTAAAACCGCAGTCGTTGCCTCCGCTTACTTTGCAACCCAGCAAAATAAAGTATCGGAAAAAGAACTGGAGCTTTTGAAGGCACGCCTTTTGCAAAGAATTTATCTCCACTACGACCCCTCTGTCCCCCCGTTTTCCAAGGGAGAAGAAGCAGGAGCATTTGTGCTTTATGATAAAAAAGACTTTTCCCGCATTGACACCCCCCAAAAATATACACAGTTTTTAGCTTCCATTGCCATTTCCGAAAAAATGAGAAAGCGCTTTTTAAAAGAAGAGACATTGAAACAAATCCTTTCGGTATATGAGCAAGAAGGATCCAGACTTCACTTAAGCGGGGCTCCCTTGACTCGCTTAAGACATACTCCCTGGATTACCCGTATCG
>JAGROB010000134.1:1748-3101 GCA_020440465.1 Chlamydiia bacterium | reverse complement strand
ATCGAAACACTCAACACCCCCACCCTCGATCTTACCGACAACTACGGCCAAAACCTCTTCAACGAGCTCAAGCCCTACCTCGGCGACGACATCGGCAACACCAAAGAAAGCCTCCAAAAGTGGTACCACAACCAAACCCCTTGTAATGCAGAATAAACAAATAAATGCTTTACATAATTGATGATACCTTGCAATATCGTACCAAATTTGGTACAATAAAGATTAAGGAAGGTTTGTGACAGGAGAATATCAACCCAAAAAGATTGTCTCTGTAAACTTGGAGAATTAAATATGTCATCAAAAAAAGATGAAAAGCATGTGGACTCTTCTTTTGATACCTTTCTCGAGGAAGAAGGTCTTTTGGATCAAGCCGAAGCCATTGCTGCAAAAAGAGTTTTTGTGTTTCAACTTGAAAAAGAGTTAAAAAAACAAAAAATTAAAAAAGACGATTTAGCTTATCTCATGGGCACAAGCCGTTCATCAGTCAGACGTTTGCTGGATCCCGAATCTCCCTCAACTTTGAGAACCCTAAGCTCTGCTGCTTTGGCAGTGGGCAAACACATTAAAGTTATCTTAGCCTAGCGGGGAGCTCTTTCAACTTCATTTAAAAGTTGTTCCAGTTCTTTAACAAATTCGGGAGGCTCATGAGTATGATGAAGCTTATCAAGAATCTTTTGTGCCGTCTGGGTCAATTCCTCTATTTCATGAATGTGATGGCCTGCAATAGCGACACGAAAGCCATGGATCCAATTTTTAATTTCAAGAGGGTCTAAAAGGATGGCAAGGCGGTAGATCTGAAAGGCTTCTTCGGTTTTATGCATCTTTTCATAGCAACTGCCAACAGCGATCCAATAGGACGAAACTCTCGGCATTAATGAGCCTAAAAAGAAAAAGGCGTCCAAAGCTTCTGGATAGTGTCTTTCGTCGAACAAACGGGAGGCTACCTCGTAAAGTTCCACCATTTGGTCATTAGTATAGCCTATTTCTTCCTGAACAAATTTGCCGACCGGCAAATTTTGCCCAGTGATCTCTTCGTTTTCCTGGGATTTTATCTCAAGTTTGTAACTTGAAGCATCTCCGCCATATTTCTCAACCGATTGGATAAGAGTGAGATAACCCCTTCTTAATTGCTCAACATAGTCAATCGAGCTATCAGAAATCAATCGGGCAATTTCATTTTGTATTCGCGATTTTTCTTGAGTGTTTTCGTGGGCCAAGTCCAAAACAACTTGATCGGAAACAGTCTGGATAAAAGCCTCTATCGCCTGGTCAAAAGATTTAGATGTTTTCATATGACTCTCATAAATTATTAAGGGTATTTATAATTGGTTATAGGCCTGTCTATTTGCCTCT
>JAGROB010000134.1:0-1694 GCA_020440465.1 Chlamydiia bacterium | reverse complement strand
CTTTATTTCATTTTCATATTCTTTTGTTTTTGAATCAATATTTTTAATTTCTTGCTTAACCATTTTACTGGTATCATCGTAGGCAAAGCTTAGAATAATAAGCATGCAACCAACCGGGATTAACGGTATGGTAGCTATACCTAATCCTAAAGTCACTGAATAAGCTCCTTTTAAAGCTTGTCTCACAATGGTAAAATTTAAGGACTTTATGCTCAGTTTAAAAGCTTCGTGTTCTTTATCACTTATCTTTTTTTCTGCGTCTTTAATTTGTTTTTTAAGTGATTCTACAGTGGGTGGTTTTGATCCCGAGGCTGACAATAGCAATAGTTCTTCACCTGATCCAGAAGCTCTTAAATGAGGACTCTGACCAGCTCCAACACTTGGTAAGCTCATAACTTTCTCCATTTGTTTTTATGAAATTATTGTTATGAAAAATCCTCGCAAGATCTATGCCAAATCATTCTACTGAAGCCTTGTATAGTTTAGGTTCCAGAGTTTGGACATTTTAGAAGAGAACCTGCCGCTACCCAGAAAAGGCCGAAGGCTTTAAATAGACTCTACTTGAAAAACTGTTCGGGAAAGGGGGGTTAGATGGACACCGGCAAGGGATTTCAGATCGAACCACGCTGATACTTCCTCCGGCACCCGATCGGGCACCTCTTTGGCATCTAAAACGGAAAATATGACCCCGGTTTGATGTAGCGACGGCTCTTGAGACGCTTCGTCATAGTCGCCCAGTGCCGTTACAATCGACTTAAATTCCCATTTGCCAATTTCAAGACAGACCTCTTCTAAAAACTCTCTCTTTAGCGTTATTTCTGGCGTCTCACCGAACTCTATCGCCCCGCCGGGCAAGCACCACGCCCCTACAAACGGCCCCGACTTTTTCTGAGAGAGCAACACCTTCCCCCACTTCTCATACACGCCATAAGCGCCAAACCGCATCCGTTTATTCAAAATAATCCTCTCTTGAAATAGCATAAAGCACATGCTGGCTTAAGGGGTGATTGGGGGCTAACTGGGGGTGTTTAAAATCACGTTCAGGAACATGCTTAAGTCGAATTTTCTCCATTACGCGGCGCGATTTTTGGTTATTTTTTGCGGTAAAGGCGACGATTTCGGGTAATTTTAGCGTCTTAAAGGCGTAGTCTAAGCACGCTTTTGCCCCCTCGGGAGCGTATCCCATTCCCCAATGTTCGCTTGCAAGACGCCAGCCGATCTCTGTCGTCGGGCGATCCAAAAAATCAACGGGGTTAATCCCGATGATTCCGATAAACTCCCCTGTCTCCTTAAGCTCCGCTGCGAAAAAACCCCATCCCCGCTCCTCAATTCCCAGTTGGATTCTTTCGGCTTGCGCATTGCTTTCTTCTTTCGTCATCAGGCCGGGGAAAAACTCCATCACTTTGGGATCGGCATTCATTTGGGCATAAGAGAGCTTGTCTCCCTCTTTCCAGGGTCTTAAAATCAGCCTTTTCGTTGAAATCATGCTAAAAACTATGCCAGATTATCTAAAAATTTGTCAGCCGTTTTAAGGTGGGACTTGAGTTTTTTTTCATCCATTTTTTTAAGCATATTGACCATGAATCCGGAACGGGGGTTTTCTTTAAAAACTTTTTTATGCTCATGCACAAAACGCCAGTAAAGGCCATCCCAGATGTCGCACCACACGCCCGTCTCAAAATCGGTCATTTTCT
>JAGROB010000133.1 GCA_020440465.1 Chlamydiia bacterium | reverse complement strand
CAGGGGCAGGTTTATTAGCGAAGGGGGAAGGATGCTTTATTACCTTGATTCCTATGGTAAAAAAGGGTATTCTACTCTGATATTTACGAAGGAAAATTATGGCTGACGGACGACTTTCATGCGGAATTGTAGGGCTGCCCAATGTAGGCAAATCAACCCTCTTCAACGCGCTTTGCCAGAACAAGGCAGAGGCTTCTAACTACCCCTTTTGCACCATTGAACCCAATGTGGGTATTGTCCCGGTTTATGACGAGCGGCTTGAAGTTTTGTCCAAGCAGTCGAAAAGCCAAAAAATTATTCAAGCCTTAATCGAGTTTGTCGATATTGCCGGCCTTGTTGAAGGGGCATCCAAGGGAGAGGGGCTCGGAAATAAATTTTTAACTAATATCCGCGAAACGGACGCCATTGTTCACGTGGTCCGTTGCTTTCAGTCCGATGATGTCGTTCATGTTGCCGGAAAAGTGGATCCTATCGATGACATCGAAACGATCAATTTAGAGCTGATTTTATCCGATCTTCAGCAAGTCGATAACATCTTGCAAAAGATGGAACGGCAAATGAAAGGGAAAAAGGAGTTGGAGCTTACATTCAAAACCCTTCAAAAGGCCAAAGCGCATTTAGACGAAAGCAAGCCGGTCCGAACCCTTGAGTTAACGGATGAAGAAAAAGATGCGATAGAAGCGTATCCCTTCTTAAGCGGCAAAAAAGTACTCTATCTTTGCAACGTGTCCGAAGATGACTTGCCTGAGATGGATAACGAAATGGTGCGAAAAGTTGTGGCTTACGCCGAAAAAGAAGGGAACGAGGCCATTCCGGTCTGCGCTAAGCTGGAGTCGGAAATTTCAGAGTTAGATCCGGAAGAAAGAAAAGCCTTCTTAGAAGAGCTGGGATTAAAGATGTCAGGGCTTGATCGACTGATTAAAGCCTCTTTTCACATGCTGGGACTCATCACGTTTATCACCACGGGAGACATCGAAACCCGCGCCTGGACGATTAAGCGGGGTATGAATGCGCAAGAGTCTGCCGGCAAAATTCACACCGATATCCAAAAAGGGTTTATTCGAGCCGAAGTGGTTAACTACAGGGATATGGTGGAGTACGGCGGACGCGTGAAAGCACGAGAGGCCGGAAAAGCCAGGGCCGAGGGCAAAGAGTATATCGTCAAAGATGGCGATGTCATTTTATTTATGCATAATGGGTGATTCACATGGTTAAATTATTTGTCACCTGCGGCTCCGGTTTGGAGCCTTTATTGATAGAAGAGCTTACAAGCTTTGGCTTTTCAAATTTGAAACCCGGTTTTAGGGGCGTTTATGTCGAAGCCCCCGATTTTAGCGCGGTCTATAAAATCAACTATTTATCCCGCATCGCCACCCGAGTCCTTTTGCCGATCGCAAATTTTAAAGTCTGGGACAAGAAGACGCTTTATAAGGGAGCGGCCAAAGTTGACTGGAGTCAGTATCTAGACGTTAAAAAGACGTTCTCGATTGACTTTTCCGTTAGCCACAAGGCATTTAAGAACACACTTTTTGCCGCTCAAGTCGTAAAAGACGCACTATGCGACCACTTCAGGGAAAAAACGGGGGTGCGCCCAAATGTGAAAACCTCGAATCCTCAAGTTCAATTCCATCTTTTTATCTACAACGACTGGGCAACAATAAGTTTAGATACCTCGGGAGCGCCTTTGCACAAAAGAGGGTATAGGATGGAAGGGGGGGAAGCTCCCTTGCAAGAGAATTTGGCTGCTGCGCTTTTGACGATGGCGGGCTATCATAAAGACGAAGTCTTATTAGACCCTTGTATGGGTTCCGGAACGTTCTTGGTGGAAGCTGCGATGATCGCGACAAATACCCCTCCCGGCTATCTAAGAGAACATTGGGGGTTTTTCTCTCATCCAGACTTTAATCAAGAGACTTGGGAAGCCTTTAAAGCCCAGGAAGACGAAAAAATCCTACCCCTTGCGCCGAAAAAGCTCTTCGGTATCGATAAGAATAAAGCGCAAGTGCAAAAAGCTATGGCCAATACCCGTTTAGCGGGACTGCATAAAGGCGTTGCGATTTCAGAAGGGGACTTTAGAGACTTTAAACCTCCGGTTAAGCCTACAATGCTGATCGCCAACCCTCCCTATGGAAAGCGTTTGGATGAGGGGGATTATCTCGATCGGTTGTATAACGAGCTGGGAGATTTTTATAAAGCACAAGCTCCCGCCAAAGGGTTTATTTTGATGCCCCCCGACCGATCGATTGGACTTAAGCCCACCAAGCGAAACGTCGTCTTTAACGGCGGCATTGAATCGCGGTTTAATGAATACGACCTTTGGGATAAAGAAGATTAGGGTTTATTTTTTACCACCGAGGAAGAGAGAATAAGAGAAGTCTTGGTGATTTCCAGTCTTTAAGGTGAAAAGCTCCTCATCTTTTTTGTCAGCACGAAGACTTAGAAGTTACGAAGCCCCCTCTTTTTCTCTTTTCCTCGGTGGTAAAAATTATGCGCTTTCGCGAACAAGCTTATACTTTTTCTCGTTCTGGTTCATTTTGATGGCATAACCTTGTCGCTGTATAATCTCGAAAAGTTCAACGGCTTGTAATCCCACGCTGCAAGTTTCATCCCCATTAAAATTACGGCTTCCGGAAGCATGGAAATTACCTCCTGCAAAGATCCTTTGCGCCACAACATGTACATTGCCCGCAATTTGAGCGTTGGTGATAGAAAAAAACAGTTTGGCTTTGATGTCTAATTGGGGAAGGTTTTGTTTGCCGTAAATAAAAACAACGGCATTCTCGTCGTGGAAAACGCCCGGAGTGCCTTTCCAGTCATAGTTGGGGCCGATGGTAACCAGCGTTGTCATAGTTTTTCGATCTCCTTGAAAAATTGCAGTTGTGCGTAGAGCGCCTCTTTTTCCCACTCAAAAGCCCTTTTTTTCCAGTTTGGGGGAAGCTTGTCAATTAGCGATAAGCTTCCTAAAGCCCATGTTCTGGGAAAAGCGGTCTCCATCATTCCTGAAAAATGGATCCAGGCCAACTCTTTTCCCTCTGTAAGATATAGCCAACAGCCGTAAAGGAAGGGAAGCAGACTCGTCTCTTGCGTATGCCACTCTAATGGGAAAGCTAAAAGTTCTTTTTCCGCTTCTTTGGTATCATTTTTTAAAAGCCAAGCTTGAATGCGCAAGATTCGATAGACTAAAGCCTCTTCATCCTGGCTTTCTTGAAGCAGGGCATCAAGCTTTCTTGTCTTTAAGAGGTTTTTCAAATGGTGTCGCTTCAATCTTTCGGGGTTACGCTCGCTCGGAGTTTCCGGCTCTTCGTGAAGATGTACTAAAGCCCAGTAGGCGTTTTCTTTAAGGCTGTCGTCAAGCTTGGGTAAAAGTTCTTGGATGATCCATCCCTTGTTCAGCCAAAAGGCTAAGACAATCATCCAGTATTCACGCGGTTTTTCTGCCATCGGAGCGGGGTCGATGAACCAAAGGGGCTCACTATGCTTTTCGATGCTTTCAAGCATCTTTTTCACCGCATAGCTTTCCGCCTCTTCCGGCATGTGGACTAATACAAGCAATAAAAAAGCGTAGGCCGCTTTCCGGTCATATTTAGAGCACTCATGCATCCGGAAAAGGACTTGTTCTTCTAAAACATTCAATAAGGGGTGGTTTTTATAGCGTCTAAACGCCAGCTCAAAACATTTTACTTCTTCTTCGTCATCTTGAAGTGTATGATAGACAAGGGCTTTACCCAAGTACTCCAGGGGCGCTCCGGGAGTGTTGTGCAGTTTTTCAAACTCTTCTATCGCAAGGTCTAAAAGTTTATGTCCCTCTTCAATATCGGTAGTTTCTTGAGCCTCTTCCAAAAGCACGATACCGGCTCTGAAAGCCCCCTCCAAACCTTCCGCTCTGCCCGGAAAAGCGTAGGCGATTCTCCTGTACTCAGATAGCGCTGTGGAGTAGTCTTTTCTGGCTAAAAAGGCATCGGGAATTGAAAGGCAGTTAATCATGACGTTTTGAGATCCTTCGGAGACTTGAATCTCCGAAATTTCAAAATCGAAGTTTTTAAAAATAAGGCCGATGTGGGTTCCGAACAGCGGGATATGGCTGACGTAGGTAAACTCCAAGCGATCATTAAGCCAGAATTTTAAGGTCTTTTCATGCTTCTCAAACTTAATATGGCTTGTTTTCCCGATTTCCAACTTAAGATCAGAGAGGTTTAAGACATCCAGACCCGACTTTAAAAAGCGGCTTTTCTCTCCGTTTTTCGTGACAAGTCCCAAACAATAGCCATCCAGAACGTGGTCTCGCTCTGCTTTTTCGGGAACGGACAACAAAATCCCCAGACAGATCATCTCCGGTCCCGGGGTAATGTCGAATTCGACCCTTAAAGAGTCGGAAAAAGAGCGCTTCGAGATCATTTGATTGACCCAGTAGGCGTTCTCCGCATTTCGGGTAAGAGCCATATGCTCGGCAATCAAGACGTTTTCTTGAAATTCCCAATCATCGGGATTGGAGACATCTAAGCTGTCAAGGGGGTAAAACTCCGCTCTTCCCTCAAGGTAGCTTTCTAAATCATTTAGAAGCTCTTGAACCGAAGCGTATCTTTTTGACGGGTCGGGATCCAAGCTTTTCATCACGATTTGAGCTAAGACCCTGGGAACTTCTCGCCAGGGAGCCACTTCTCCCGGATCTACCAGCACCTCTTTTTGGTATTTCTTACGAAATTCCTTTATAGAGCCCCTGTTAAAGGGCATTTTTAGGGTTAAAAGCTGATAAAGGATCACGCCCAAAGCATAAATATCGCTTTGAGGGGAGTCGGGGGCACCCAAAACCTTTTCCGGGGGCATGTAAGCCACGGTCCCGGTGACTTTTTCCCCTTTCCCTTTTTCACTTTCCGGATCCCAAAGCTCCGCTAAGCCCCAGTCAAGAATCAAGACCTGTCCAAATTTTCCGACGATGATATTTTCCGGCTTTAAGTCCCTGTGTAATACCTTCTTAGAGTGAGCATAAGCGATGGCCTGGCAGATAGCGGTAAAATGTCGAATGAACGCGGATATCGAAAAGGCGGGGTCCTGAACCTTGACCCCCAGTTTTTCCTCTGTTTTGGCGCGCCTTATGAGCTGTTTTAAGGTCTCTCCCCCCATGTAGGGCATCGTGTAGTAGTTGTTTTTAGCCTCGTGATGAAGGGAGTAAATGGGGATAATCGCCGGGTGGTTAAGCTGGCTGGTAATTCGGGCTTCTCTTAAAAACCGTTTTTCCACGGCTGCATGTTCGCTGAAATCGTCTCGGATTTTTTTTAGAGCAATCAGTCTTCCGCAGGTAGGATCGTAAGCGGAGAATACTTCACCCATTCCCCCTTTGCCGATACTTGAAAGGATTTTATAGGGGCCTACCGTAAATTTAACGGAAGCCTCTGAGAAGTCGTGCTCTTCGACTAAAGTGATCTCATCTTCTTCTTCGGTTTTCGTGACTCCTTCTGTCTCTTGCTTAAAGGGTAAACCGCAGTGAGCACAGAACTTAAGTTCTTTAGACAGATGGGTTACGATATACTGGCTCGAACACTTGGGGCAAGAGATCGAGTGAACCTTCTGCGGGTCGTAGTATTGGGGGGATGTTGGCTCTGTCATAGACAAATAATTGTTTTAACCATAGCATCAATTTTATGGAACAACACTATCAAATATCCAGAAAAAAAGCAGAAGCTATTTCAACCGGGGTTTTTTTAATCGCGCTTGGGGTGCTTTTTTACTTTAACTACTGGTGGCCCGGTATTTTACTGGCCATCTGGGCATTTTTAGGTACCCGGCAATCGTTAACGGGTCGCCACTTTGATTTTGCCGTATCGAGCATTATATTACTGGGACTTTTTGTGGTAATTACGTTCGACATCTCATGGTCGGTCTTAGGTCCCTTGCTTTTTGTCATCGGGGGAGCTTATATGATCTTTAGAGAGTACTTTTTTGCAACAGAAGGTTCAAAGCCAAAAGGTTTGGAAGAAAAAGAGCCGGAAGTTTACGAAGAAGAGGAGTGACATCTTTAACATGCAAATTAGGGTTCGAGGAATATAATGAAACTTATTTTAGCGGCCCTGATTTGTCTAGGTTCTTTGAGTCAACTTTCTGCAGAAAAGTTGATTCTTGTCACCGGTTGCGCGCGATCGGGCACGACTTACATGACAAAGGTGCTTCAGGCGGCAGGACTTAAGGTAAAACACGAAGCGCATGGAGTTGACGGAACCGTCTCCTGGACAATGGCGGTTCCTGCATCTAAGACTCCTTGGGGTCAGGCCTTTAAAGAAGGGTATTATAAACATATTTTTCACCAGGTAAGAAACCCATTAAAGACGATCTCTTCCGTAATGGTCACAGAGCCGAAAGAGTCGTGGGATTTTATTCAAAAGTTTGTCCCTCAAATTAAGTCCGATGATCCGAAGTTGGTTAAAGCAGTAAAATATTGGATCTACTGGAACAGATGGGCCGAAATCAAATCAGAGATGACCTATCGATTAGAAGACTTAGAGATCGTTTTAGGCGAAATCGGAGATAGAATCGGCTATCCACTTAGGCCGGAAGCCATGAAGGGGATTTCCAAGACAACAAATCATAGAAAAGATTATAGCCACGTCTATACTTGGGAAGAGCTTAAGGAGGAATTACCGCTGGAGCTTTACATTAAGTTGCAAGACGCGGCGATTCGCTACGGATACTTGTGAAATGTAAGTGGTTAGCTTTTCTTCAAAGCTAAACCATGTACGAAAGGTATAGCACAATCTAAATAAAATCTGAAGGTATGTATGGATCCTAAAGAAGAATTGACATTTCACAGTCAAGATCCCTTGATCAAGTTTTTAAGCCATATTGTCAGCTGGTGTGTGAAAATTTTAGCATGTCTGATGGTTGTCGTGATTATTTGGGCGACTGTGGATGTGGCTTACCATTTATGGGTTCATTCCACGGAAAGCCAGGATGCCATCTTCAACGTCGAAAGGCTACTGCAAGATTTAGGCGCATTTTTGGCTGTCATGATTGCGATAGAAATCTTTATGAATATCGTAATTTTTCTAAGAAGCGAAAGGGTTCACGTTCCGTTAGTCTTGGCGACTGCGCTCACCGCGGTGGCAAGAAAAGTGATTATTATCGATTATCTTACAATTTCTTATGAAATTATGTTCGCAGTAGGAGCGATCATAGCTGCGGTCGGAACCATTTTTTGGCTGGTAACAAGAAATGTATCATCCTTTAAGTCCTGAAGAAAAACGGGTTATTGAAGAAAAAGGAACCGAGCGCCCCGGTACGGGGGAGTATGAGCATGAAAAAAGAGAGGGGGTTTATCTTTGCCGAAAGTGCGATCTACCCCTTTTTTTATCTTTAGACAAATTTGACTCCGGCTGCGGGTGGCCCAGCTTCGATGATGAGTTGGAAGGGGCCGTTGAGCGTAAGATCGATGCTGACGGAAGAAGAGTAGAGATCTTATGTGCTCGTTGCCATGGTCATTTAGGTCATGTCTTCAAAGGGGAGTGGCTCACGTCCAAAAATACACGCCACTGTGTGAACTCGATTTCGATGCGATTTCATAGTGCCACGACGAAAGAGGGGTTCAAAAAAGCATTGTTTGCCGCTGGTTGTTTCTGGGGTGTGGAGTACTGGTTTAAGCAGGCGGACGGGGTTATCCGGGTGATCTCTGGTTATACCGGAGGGAATACCGTCGATCCCGACTATAAAAATGTATGTAGAGGCGACACCGGCCATGCGGAAGCTGTTTTAGTCGAGTACGATCCCGGTAAAACGGACTTTAAATCACTTGTAAAACTCTTTTTTGAGATTCATGACCCCGCCCAAAAAAATCGGCAAGGCCCTGATATAGGCTCTCAGTATCGCTCGGCGATCTTCTACTTTACAAAAGAAGAAGAAAGAATCGCCAATAGCTTAATTCAAGAGCTTAAAAATAATGGAATCCAAGTGATCACGGAGGTTAAACCCGCATCTATCTTTTATGAAGCAGAAGGTTATCATCAAGACTACTATCAAAAAAAGGGGGGAGTGCCGTATTGTCATATCCTACAACCGAGAAATTGGGACTGAATATGTGGATACGTGTTTTATGTTTGTTTGCATTGCTTCTAACTTCTTTAGAAGGCGCTCTACAATCCCATAACTTAAAAGAGATCAATCAAACCACTTCCTACTATCTTAAAAAATCAACGCTTACGCCCCTTGCCAGAATGCTTTTCGAAGCTTATTTAGCACAGGCGCAAAACGATTTTGCCTATGAAATGCTAAAAGAAAAAGGAAGTTTTCAGGGCTCGTTTGTTCCTGTTTCCTTAGGTATTTGGAACTTATTTCAGCCGGCTACGATTATTTCGGAGTACGAAGATCAGTATGTCGATCCCGATTCCTCCCGTATAGCGGCAGGTATTGTAGAAAAGTATAAGGCGCGTCTATTAAAAGAATCAAAGGGGATCAAAAACTATCCGGTAAGAGAAGGTCCAGGGTTCTGGACTTCAGACAAAAAGCCTTACGGAATGAATTTTGGCTCATTAATGCCCTGGCATCTTAAAAAATGTGACCAATTTAGATGCCCTCCCATTGACCATAAGCCCGCTTTTTATCGTAAAGAGTTAGAAGCTTTGAAAGGGCATATGAAAGGGCTAAACTTAGACAAGCTTACCAAGATCAATTACTGGGCATATCAAGCCGATTGGTCAGAAATTGCCAATACGTATATGGACGAAAGGAATACGCCTTTAGAGCTACGTCTTAAAGTCAATGCCACCCTTAAAACCGGGCTATCAGATGCTATGGGGGCCGCTTTTGACGCAAAATACGCGTATTGGATTCCAAGGCCTGCGATGTTGGATCTTGAAATTCAACCGGTGATTCAGGCCCCTACCCATCCCAGCTATCCTTCCGGTCACTCAACAGTTGGAGCCACCGCAAAAGTCATTTTAACCCATTTTTTTCCCGAAAACAAATCTGAATGGGATCGTTTAGCGGAAGAATCCGGGATGTCAAGACTCTGGGCCGGCATTCATTTTCCGATGGACCACAATGAGGGTAAAATATTGGGGGAGAAAGTGGGTAAACAAGTCGTATCCGAGTAATTAGCGCTGCTAGATTCTTTTGCTTGATGAATGGGGATTAAGCCCCCCGAGTTAACGGGGGTAAAATGTTTATTTCGAAGAGGAGTTTTTGATTAAACCGACGACAAGGGTTAAGATCGCCCCGCCAATTCCGCTGGAAGCAATATTTCCGAGCAGGTGTTCCACGTTAAATCCCTCGGCTCCGTTCGCTGCAGCCGCTGCAGCGCCAACGATTCCGATTGCCTGAGCGATCCAGTTTCCAGCACCTCCGCCAACGGCTCCCACGATCGCATTGCCCAAGGTCCCAAGGCTATGCTCTTTCGAGACTCCTGCCGCAATATTTCCCCCGATTGCACCGGAAACGAGTGTGATAATAAGACTTACATAATCCATGCTACTTCTCCTTTGTGAGTAGATCTTTTTGTAAATCTTTTTTTAGATTTTGGTCAACTGGCGAAATGCTTTTAAAGTGACGTGTCATTTCAAAGCGCAAGAAAGACATTGTCAGCTTTAGACCCTAGTTACTTATCCAAAGGATTGGGTCTTAGGCAACTAGGCTCTTCTGTGTCGCGACTTGGGTCGTTTTTCCCTACTCTCACGATTCTCTCTATTCTCTTTGACGGGAGAAAGTGAAAGACCCGTATATTTTTCAATCGCTTTTAGTTTCGATCTATCGGCTGGAGAGGCAAAGGAAAGGGCAACCCCTTTTCTTCCCGCTCTTCCGGTTCTTCCGATACGGTGTACGTAATCTTCTGCATTCATAGGTAAGTCGAAGTTAATCACGTGGGTGATGGTATCGATGTCGATTCCTCTTGCCGCCACGTCAGTCGCGACCACAAGCTTCACCTCTCCCGATTTTAAGTTGCGAATGGTTCGGTTTCTTTCCCGCTGATTCATGTCGCCATGTAAAGAGGCGCTTAAGTGCCCTTTTTGACAAAGCTCTTTAGAGAGCTGATCGGCATGCCTTTTGGTGGATGTAAAGATGATGGCCTGATTAATGCTTTCATCTTTTAATACTTTGTCCAGAAGCTCATTTTTTTGTCTTAACCCTTGGGTTTCGTGAAGCCGTTGGTCGATAAGATCGTGTTTGGCTTGAGGGGCGGAAACATGAATTTCTTGCGGTTTGTTCAATAAATCCTTAGCAAGCGCTAAAACGGATTTTTTAAGCGTGGCCGAAAAGAGCAGAGTTTGGCGCTCTTTAGGCGTTGCGGCAGCAATCTGTTCAACGGGTTTAATAAAGCCCATGTCAAGCATTCTGTCCGCTTCGTCTAAAATCAAGGTTTCAAGTCGGGAAAAGTCAAGGCGCCCTCTTTCAAGGTGGTCGATCAGTCTTCCGGGAGTTGCCACCAAAATTTCGTGGGGTCTTGATAGTTGTCTAATTTGGATGGGATAGGGCGCTCCGCCATAAATAGTGACAACGCTTACTTTTTTCAAGTATTTACTAAGTTCAACAGCCTCTTTTGCCACTTGTACGGCAAGCTCTCTTGTAGGGACTAATATTAAGACCCTGGGTCCTCTTGAATTAATGGGGGAAGGACGAGAGATGCGCTCCAATAAAGGGATTAAAAACGCGCCGGTTTTACCTGTTCCGGTTTGAGCGGAGGCAAGCAAGTCGACTCCTGATGCGATTTTAGGCATCGCTTTTTGTTGAATCGGAGTGGCATCTTTAAACCCCTTTTCTTCTAACGCTTTTAAGAGGCCGGGGGATAGGTCGCAATCTTTGAAAATCATAAAAAACTTTGGTTAAAAACTGATTTATAATAACCTATGCCACTTTAAAAAAACAGGACAATCGACATGAAACGTATATTTCTTAGTTTCACACTGGCAATTCTTTCCCTTTCGGCCGAAATTATCGAAACGGGGACGTTTTCAAATATTTTAAACCATGTTTCTGAAGACACTTTAGTCGTATTGGATATCGACGATACGCTCTTATTACCCAAGCAGACTTTGGGAAATGACGCTTGGTTTTGCTACCGTTGGCAGGAGCATCAAAATAACGGGCTTTCAAAATCGGAAGCTTTGGAAAAAGCTTTAGCCGAGTGGGAGGCGATCCGGCATTTAACGGAGGTGAAAATTGTGGAGGAGGGGACTGAAGAGGTTGTCAGCCAAGTCCAAAAAATGGGCATTCCGGTCATGGCCTTAACGACTCAGGGATTAGCGCTTACGACAAGAACCTTGCAGCAACTTGCCACACTGAAGATCGACATGGAAAAAGCGGCGCCTTCGAATGAGGAGTACTATTTTTTAAATCCATCTCCTTACGGCGGGACGCAAGGGGTGATTTACCGCAAAGGCGTCTTGTTTACCGCAGGGAGTAAGAAGGGGGCTGCACTGAAAACACTATTAGAGCATTTAAACTTAAAACCGAAACATATCGTGTTCATTAACGATAAAGAAAGCCACTTAAAAGATGTGGAAGAGGACATGGAGAAGATGGGCATTCATTTTACGGGGCTTCGCTACAGTATCGGCGACGAGAGAGTAAAAAGCTTTGATCCCCGTCTTACAGATATTCAGTGGAAACACTCCACTTTAGGGCATCTTCTTTCAGACCAAGAAGCACTAAGGCTTCTTAACTGAAAATGGAATGGACTGGGGACCGTGGACAGAGGATAACTGCAGAATGGACAGTGGACAATGGACAAAATGGACAGCCGCAGAATGGACTATATGGACTGAATCAGTGTTCAAATATTAACTTGTTTACTAGCTAACTTTTGTCTTGAGCTGCGACTCATATCCCATGTCCATATAGTCCATTCTGCAGCTGTCCATTTTGCGGCTGTCCATTTCGTCCATTGTCCACTTCTCAGCGGTTTTTAAGCACCATCATCGTAAGCTTAGAGTGGGAGACAAGTTTTCCTTCATCATTTTGGACTTTAATTTCCCAAATCTGAATGGTTGAGCCCAGCTTAATGGGGGTGGCGGTTGCCGTCACCCAACCCTCTTTGACCATTTTCAGGTGGGAAATGTTGAGTTCAAGCCCCACGGCCCTTTCTTCTTCGGTATTAAGCGTCATGTTAGCGGCAATCGAGCCGACTGTTTCCGCCAGCGCGGCCGAAGCGCCGCCGTGCATAATACCAAAGGGCTGCTTTGTCTTTTCGTTGATCGGCATTCTTGCGACCAAACTATTTTCCGTTCGATCTAAAAACTCGATCCCCAAATGATCCATCATGGAGCGGGTTTTAACGAAGTCAATTTCAGCAAAAGGTTTTTTGTTGTACCATATCGACATATCTTGTAATACATACCTTCTATGCGGAATTTAAAGCCACTCATTTTGTCTCTTGCAATTTTAGCTAGCTGCTCATCGCCGCTCATATATGACCCTTGTGCCGATCCCTGTCCGCCGGAGCCGATTGAGCTTCCGGAAAAGATTCGTGTGGCTCTTGTTTTGGGCTCCGGAGGGGTAAAAGGGATGGCTCACGTGGGTGTCTTGGAAGAGTTTGAAAAAGAGGGAATTGAAGTCGATCTTGTGGTCGGATGCAGCGCGGGCAGCTTAGTTGGAGCGCTCTGGTGCGATCACCCCTGTGTCGAGTGTCTGAAAATGGCTGTGGGAGAGATGAAGCGGGGGCATCTTTTAGATATTAACTTGTGTGCCTCCCGTTACGGCCTATCGCAAGGGGTCAACATGAAGGCTGTGCTTTGCCACCATTTATCGACCCGAGACTTTGCCGAATTAAAAATCCCTTTAATTCTTGTGGCTACAGATCTTTACAAAGGGGAACTCGTTCCGATCGGATCGGGGGATCTTATAGGAGCCGTTCAAGCGTCTTGCGCCGTGCCCTTTTTCTATGCGCCTGTCTGTTTTCAAGACAGAGTTTTAATCGACGGGGGAGTGATTAATCCGGTTCCGGTTTGCGTTGCCCAAGACTTGGGAGCCGATATGATTATCGCTGTTGACTTGTGTGAACTTTTGCCGATGACCTTCCCCAAAAATCTATTTGGTGTGGCCAAACGCTCGGCGGAGATTGCTTTTTACTGGCAAAATAGCGTCTGTCTTAAGGGGGCCGATGTGGTGATTAAGCCTAAGATTTGCAATGTCGGATTATTTGACGAATCGATGAAAGATGCGCTATATCAAGCGGGAAAGGAGGCAGCGCAAGAGGCGATGCCTAAAATTAAAGAACTCATACGACAGAAAAATTTTGAGGGATGCCAGGGTGAAAGAAGGTTGGTTCAATTGCCCTCTTACAATGCTTAAAAGGGAAAAAGGCTTATGCGCGCTTTAAAGTTGGGAGTCTGTTTGTTAGTCATCGCAAGCGTCATGTGGCTTGGCGGAGAGTGGACCCGGACAAGTGTGGAGTCTTGGTATCCTACGCTTCAAAAGCCCTTTTTTAATCCTCCTAAATGGGTTTTTCCCGTGGTATGGCCCATCCTTTATATCATGATGGCGATCAGTTTTTGGCTGGTTTGGATCAAACCGGCAAAAAGAAGTTTCTCCTATATTTTGTTTGGCTGGCAGCTTTTACTTAATCTACTGTGGTCGTACTGGTTCTTTAAGCTTCAAGATCCCGGCTATGCGCTTTTGGATATCGTTTTACTTTGGGGAGTCCTTTTAGCGACCGTGGGTGCCTTTTTCGAAGAAAGCAAATTAGCTGGCTGGCTTTTGGTCCCTTATTTTCTTTGGGTCAGCTTTGCCGTTATTTTAAACTTTGAAATCTGGCGCTTAAATTAGCGTTTATCGATATCGCAAGTGTTTTTGCCGATGAGTTGGTAAAAAGCGCACCAGCTGAAAACCACTTCGATAAAGGTAAAAAGCGAGATTAAAAGCAAAATCCAACTCTCGTAGGTCCACGAAAGAATCAGCAAGATAACCGCAATGCCCAGTCTTAAGATTCTGTCTTTAAGTCCGATGTTTTTCTTCATTTATGACGCCTTTTGCTCGGGGTTGAATGCTTCGTTTAATTTAAAAAGATCTTCTGTTTTCAGATTATGTTTTTCCTTAAGTTCTCGCAAGCTTGAAATTTCCTGTAAGTGCCACGTCTGCCAGAGCGGTCTTAAAGAGGCCTGTTTTAAATATTCAGTTAGGCGGTTTTCAAACGAGT
The DNA here is from genome assembly GCA_020440465.1 of Chlamydiia bacterium. Lineage (GTDB taxonomy): Bacteria > Chlamydiota > Chlamydiia > Chlamydiales > Parachlamydiaceae > JAGROB01. The sequence continues at coordinate 7,627 of JAGROB010000133.1, read as the reverse complement.
AGCGACGTATCATTTCAACCAGCCAGTCGAAGGAGGAAGTGATGGGCGCTCCTAATTGAGAAAGCTCTTTTGCAGTTTCTTTTTGACTCTCATTCAAAAATGAAAAGTTTGAGCTTTCTAAAATCAGTAAGTTCAGCTTGTAGCGTAATTCTGTCTCCGATCCCATATCTAGCTCATGATACGGTTTAAACTTTAAAATTTGCTTAAGCTCGCTTAAATGTTCTTGTAGAGACATGTTATTAACTTGTCTTATGTTTTCCCATTTAAGCGCAACTTCCACAGGATTTGCGTCGGGATAAAGGCTGTTTAGGCGTATTTGAAGGGAATCCAGAGCGAGCTGCGGCTCCTTGGAAAGTCCCAACGTCTCAAAATCACTTTCCGAGGAAAAGCCACGCTCTAAAAGTTCTTCAGCGCTTGAAAGATTTGCGTAGTATAAAAGGCGAGAGTTAAGCGCTTCTTCAATATACGGGGGGAAAGAGGTGGCCGTATCGTTCGGGTTCTCATCATTGGGCTGCAATTGATAAACTAAGCTAATCGCGCCGTTCTGCCCTCCCCATTCCAAAACTTTTTCACGGGTTATAGTGATTATCCTTTCGATTTCCTGAAGCGGTTTTTTTAGGGGGCTCTCTAAATTTTCTTCCCGAGAAAGAAGGATGAGATGACGCCCTAACAGCCCATCAATTTCTCTGCGAATAGAAAGCGTTTGTTGCATTCTTGCAAACAAAAGCGGGTAGTGCTCGCTTGTATAAGAAAGCTCCTTAAAGGATGTTTCGGAGCGTTTTGCTTCCGTCGCTTTTCTTTTGAACCAAGATAAAAGCTTGTTTAAAAGTCTTTCTTTAACCGACTCAGGGCATGAGGTAAAATAAAGAGCCATCTCCTGAATTTTGTTGTTTTTCCATAAGTAATTAAAAATTAGATAGCTTGTTTCAATGTCCAGACAACTGGCCAAGAGTTTTAGCTGATCTTCGGACATATGAACAGAGCATTTGGTAACCCACCCCAAATGATCTTCCTGGGCAGCAAAAATAATCCAAAGTACGGGGGGGATATTATGAATACGCTCGATATATGCATCTAATAAAAGTCCATTAATACTCTGATTCATAAACGCCGACTCTATTAACGTGATAAAGGAATCGGGAGTTTCAATACCCGCTATTTGGTCATCTTCGTAGGTAATAAAATGGATTTCTTTCATGAAAAAATGCCAATGATTCCGATTGTGTTGATACGATTCATAGAGATGAATAGCTTCATCAGGTGTTTTTATTTCTATTGCGTATAAAAAATCAGTTATAGGCTCAGGGCCCATTGAGCTAAGAGAATTTAGTTGATAGCTATCTAAGTCAGCAAGAAAGTGAATCAAAGCATCGGAACCCTTAAAAGGGGTTAAATTTCTGACTAAATCGCCTAGGCTAAATCGGGTAATCTCTTCTAAAAAATCCTGGAAAAAAGTTACTCGAGGTCTTATATGTTTCAAGCTTTCCATAAAAGTATGGAGCCACGCCGCGATCTCTTGAATTCTTCCTTTTGAAGCTTGGGCTAATACAAATTCGATCGGCAAGTAGGGGATCAGTCGGCACTGAGAGGAAAGGGAAAGATTTTTCCACTCTGTTTTAATAAGAGGGATAATGTTTTTTTCGGATAAGCGTTTAAAAGCTTCCTCAAGGATAGTGTTAGCGTTCATCTTTGGGGCGGATCCTATTAATCTTAAAAGCTCTTTAAAAATAAGGGTAAACTCTCTTTTGTCCTTAAGTAAAAAAAGATGTGCGGTCATATGGAACCAAAAGGGCGCGGGCTTGCGTTCGTGGCAGAGTTCATTGTAAATATAAAGGTAGTTAATGGGATCTAGTCGATGGTAGAGTTCAACTACGACTTTTTCTTTCTCTTCATCCGAAAAATCTTTAAACACGGTTTCGGCAAATCGGTTTAGTTGAGGAGAGGGTACGCTTTCTTCAAGCATGTGAACGGTATACCCGCAAAGGATATCGGGAGCATCCTCTCTTCTATCAAAGACGGTTTTCCAGAATAAGGAGGTGAGCTCGGAAAAATCTTGGTTGTCAAGGCATTTATAAAAATATCCGGGATCATTCTCATATGATTTAATTAAAGAAATATAGGACATAATGTGACCCCTAATTGTATAAATATGATTATTATTTATTGTCTTGAGTAAATAATTCTAACGCTTCGATAGCATCCTCCAGTGCGGCGGTTCCTATCAATGGGTCTATAAAACGAACCCAGTCCAACTTGTGATGCAAGTCGAAGTTTTGCTCCCGGGCAAGCTTAATCGTTTGGGGTGTCAGGATTTCGATCGACTTTCTAAGACTCACATAGTCTTCATCTTCATTTAAAACTGTTAAAGCTTTTTCCTCGTCTGGAGGGATGATCCAGTCTTCAGAGGGGGTGCCGAGTCGGTTAGACATCTGAATAGATGCTTCAATCTCTTCCCAGCGGCTCTTTTTGAGCTTTAAAAAGCTTCTGAGCACCTTAAGTAGATCGTGTGCCGGCCTGTCATATTTATGATTGTTACCCATAACTTTAACATGAAATGAGAGGTTTATTGAAATCAAGTCTGTTTTATTCTAAAATCTCAGTTTAATTAGGAGTTTACGCATGAAACTGGTATCTTTTTTTTCATTGGCCTTGCTTTTTCCCTTCATGATGTCTCATGCTCAAGAGTCTAAACCACAGGTGATTATACTTTTGGGTCCTCCCGCTTCGGGAAAGGGGACACAGGCTTCAAAGTTGGCAGAGGAGTTAAAACTTCCCCATATTTCAACGGGAGATTTATTTCGGGAAAATATCGGCAATAAGACGCCTCTTGGAAACAAAGCCAAGTCGTATATCGATCAGGGTAAGTTAGTTCCGGATGAGCTGGTGCTTGATATGCTGTTTGCCAGAGTCAGTCAGCCCGATTGTGAAAAGGGGTACGTTCTGGACGGTTTTCCAAGAACCATCCCGCAAGCTTCCGCATTAGAGGAGCGCCTTGCGGGTAAAGTTAACCTTAAAGTTATAAACCTTAAAGTATCCGATGAGACGCTAATAAAAAGAACCTCCGGAAGACGTTCTTGCCCCAAGTGCAAGGAAGTCTACAACATCTACTTTAATCCCCCCGAAAAGGAAGGTTTTTGTAAGTGTGGAGAGCCTCTCGTTCAAAGAGACGACGATAAGCCGGAAGTCGTAAAAGAGCGTCTAAAAGTTTACAAAGCGCAAACGGAGCCCTTGATCGAATTTTACGAAAAAAGAGGCGAAGTCAAGCATATTGACGGAGAGATGCCTCCTAAGGAAGTTTTTCAAGCGATTGTCAATTACGTCCAAAAAACTTAATTTTGTCATTTAGCGGGATTCTTTGGTGTTACCCATGTGGGTGAACCAAAGTGTTACCTATGTGGGTAAACCGGACCCTCTTTTTCCTCTGTGTGCTCGGTGGTAAAAACTTAACCCGAGACTGTGTCCAAATATAAGACCACGGCATTAACCACAAATTGGTTGTCGCGATTGATATAAACTGTTAAAAATTAGGCATGGTTGAAAAACGGGCCCAAACTCAAGCGCTAAAAAGCTTTGAAGAAGTGTATCAAACTTCTTATAGTCATGGACTTGAGTCAATCTATCGCCTTGAAAATGTCGATCTAAAGTCTATTCGAAAACTGGGGGGAGAAGAGATATCCCCCACCAAAGTCAATCCTAAGACCTTAGCTCAACAAGAAGAGTCGTCCGTTTTAGAACTCGATTTGGGCCCCGAATTTTCAGGGTATCTATCCTCTTTTGTCTTAGAAGAGCCCATCCAGACCCTAAAACTTGCGCGGCACATTGAAAAAACCCTTCTGGACCAAGGGGTTGAAACCTTAAAAGAGCTTTCCTCGCCCGATTTACAAAACCTTCCCTTCATAAAAGGGTTGGGAAAAGGGCACTTACATGAAATTCAAGTCCGAGTGGAAGAAAAGCTTCGGGAAAAAGACGCTTTAAAACCCCGATCTATAGATATTTTATCCTGGATCCGCGGACTCGTTGGCGACTTAGAAACGAAGAAAGCTTGGGCACTTTTAGAGCCGTTCGGGCTTCAAGAAGCCATAGCTTTGTCGCCTATTGAAAGCGTCGAGATTAAAAAGCTCACTGAAGAGCGGAAAAGGGACTTTATTGAGCAGGCTCAAGAAAAAGTCAAAAGTCCCGACCGTGTCCATAAAGTCAGAAACCGACTCTTTGAAATCGAAACCGTTTTCTTACGCCCCTGGCTTAAGCAAAGAGGGGGTGTGGCCACTCAAAAGGAAGTTCATGAAAGACTTCAGTTGATCTCAAAACAGCCCGAGCTATTGGAGGGTTTTTTAAATTTTTTAAAGGCCTATTTGATTTCGGAAGCGATGTTTCAGATGCCCCAAAAAGAGGGTCTATTCTTTTCGAATGCAGAGGAATACGGTGAGTTTTTCCTCCTAGAAAACCGGGTTTTAGGATACCTTTGGAATTCGGAAGCTAAAGTGCGCTACGATGATTTAGTGAAATGGATCTCAAGAGATCTGGCTCTAACCTGGAAAGCCTTGTCAAGCATCCTTTTAAAAAAGACGTTGGCTTTTTCCACGAAGATTCAAAGAGAAAAAAGTCCTGACGGAGAGATCTATATAAAGAAAAAAATGAGTTATATTCAATGAAAACTCCTTTGCATGTTGCCGTTACGGGAGCGGGCGGACAGATCGCCTACAACTTACTTTTTAGAATCGGAAGCGGAGAGGTGTTTGGGCCTGACCAACCGCTTGTTTTAAGTCTTTTAGAAATTCCGGAAGCGATGGATGTCTTAAAAGGCGTTAAGATGGAACTGGAAGACTCGGCATTTCCTCTTTTGAAAGAAATTCGTGTCGACTCCGACCCTTACAGTGCCTTTAAAGACGCCGACTGGGCGCTTTTGATTGGCTCAAAGCCGCGCGGTCCCGGGATGGAAAGAAAAGATCTGCTCCAGGAAAACGGAAAAATTTTCATTGAACAGGGAAAAGCTTTAGATGCCGCCGCCAAAAAGAGCGTCAAAGTTTTTGTGGTGGGAAACCCTTGCAATACGAACGCTTTAATCGCTTTAAAAAACGCCCCTTCAATCCCCCCGAAACAGTTTTTTGCAATGACTCGACTCGATCAAAATCGAGCCGAAAATTTACTGGCTCAAAGAGCCGGCGTCAATGTTTCCGAAGTCAAAAATGTAGCGATTTGGGGAAACCATTCCACAACCCAAGTGCCCGATTTTACCCACGCTTTAATCGGGGGGGTAAAAGCTCAAGAGGTGATTGCCGATAATAATTGGTTGGAAAACGACTTTGTCTCTCAAGTGCAAAAAAGAGGGGCGGAAGTGATTAAAGCGCGGGGCAAATCCTCCGCGGCGTCTGCCGCCAACGCGGTGATCGATTCGATTCAATCCCTTTTAGCCAAAACGAAGCCGGGTGAATGGTGCTCTCTTGGAGTTTACTCCAAGGGTAATCCTTATGACGTAAACGAAGATTTGATCTATTCTTTCCCGTGCCGCTCCAAAGGCGATGGCGACTGGGAGTTTGTAGCCGATTTGCCCGTTAGCGATTGGCTCCGTGAAAAAATGCAACTGTCAGAAAAAGAACTGTTAGAGGAAAAAAAGGAAGTTTTATGAGCGATGTCCTTTTTGAGATTAAAAAAGAAAACCTTGAAACCGGTTTAAGGGGCTATCCTTCCGGCTATTGTATGACTTCTTCTGTCGTTCCTGAAAAGGGGCTGTTTTATCGGGGGCATCCGGTGAATGAATTGGCTCTTAAGACACCCGAAGAGGTGATCTATATTTTATATCACGGCAAAGAGGGCTCAAAAAAGGAAATGGAAGCTTTTTCTAAAGATATCGCTTCCCGTTCTAAATGTTCTCAAGAAACGTTATCCGCGATCAGAAACCTGCCCCGAAAAGGGCACGCGATGGCGCTTTTTTCCGCCGCGATCTTAGTCGCCGGAATGGTAGAGGGGAAAAATGATTACAGAGAAGATTGCTTGGATCTTATCGCAAAGATTCCCGAAATTGCCGCCACCGTCATTAATCATCATGCGGGGTGGGGTAACGGTCCTCTCTCCGACCCGTCACTCGGCTATATCGAAAACTTTGTGAATATGTTGAATATTCCCGGCAAGAAAAGCGATAAGCTCGTGGATGTCTTTAAGTTTTTTGACATTCTCCATTTTGATCACGGGGGGGGAAACCTTTGTACATTTGTGGGCAAAGCGATTGCATCGGGTTTGGAGGATATGTACGGCTCTATTTCTGGCGCGATGTGCGCTTTGGCCGGTCCCAGACACGGAAAAGCAAACCAAGATAGCTTAGAATTTATCGATAGACTTGTTAAAGAGTTGGGAGAAGATATTTCTGAATCCGATTTGGAAAAGGCGATTCGAAAAAAACTTGCCAATAAAGAATTGATCTATGGCTTCGGTCATGCGGTGCTTCGCGTAGAAGATCCCAGAGCCACGATGTTTTACGAGATGGCCGATAAAAACTTTAAAGACAATCCCTACATCAAAATGACAAAAAAATTGCGAGAGGTTGTACCCGGCATTTTGAAAGAGAACGAAAAAATTCAAGATCCCTACCCCAATGTCGACGCTATCTCGGGTTCTGTATTAGCGGCAGCGGGTTTTAATTATCCCCAGTACTTTACGGTATTATTCGGGGTATCGAGAACGGTTGGAATAGCCATTCAAATCGTCTATGAGCGTTTGATTGCAAGAGAGGGTAAGGGACTGCCTATTGTTAGACCCAAATACATTTATAAGGAAAAATGAATCTAAACGATATGAGACACGCCTTTAACAGGGCGCTTAAGTACACTTTTTCTCCGTCAAAGACTTATCTGGTATTTGCCGTATTAGCAATGTCGGGACTCTTGGCGGTATTTTTTAGAGGGCTTGCCTCCCACGCCAATTTATGGGCGAGCTTAAGCCTGCTTTTTGTGCCCCTTTTTATTGCCGCCGGGATTTTACTTTCTGTCGGGATTCTTTTGATCCGAATTTACCACGATGAGATTAAGGGGAAGCCGGTTCAGTATAAAGATGTCCTTTCGAAATCGTGGGAGCTTGTCATTGGAGCGTCGTACTTTTCTTTGCCGATCATTTTGGCGTATCTATTGCTGTGGATGCTTTTAGGGGTTTTTATGATGCTTAGAGCGATTCCCGGAATCGGGGAGTTTTTCGGTGCCATTTTATCTTTTGCTCCCTTCTTAATTAACTTTTTAATGTTGGTGCTTGCGGTCTTGAACTTTGCTCTCTTATTCTTTGTCGCGCCGATCCTGGCTTTAAATGGGATGAATCGCCATCTGGTGACGGAAGTTTTAACTAAAAGATGGAACTACGATATCTTTTCGAATCTGTTTTTGGCGGTAATTGCTCTTTTGCCTCTTTTGGTCGTGTTGTCGCTATTGATACTATCGGCGGTGATTACGGGCTCGATGTGTGTGGGGTGTGATAACCCGTACCTGACTGTAATGGAGTGGTTTTTTGTGATGATTCCATTTACTGCGCTTTTATCGCCGGCAGTGATCTTCTTTTTCAACTTCGCGGCAGAGTCACACGTGCTTTTGATGAGAGAAGTCCGCGACACCCAATAGTCTCGCTTTAATTTTCAACGCAAAAAACG
>JAGROB010000132.1 GCA_020440465.1 Chlamydiia bacterium | reverse complement strand
GTATCAAAGCGGAAGCGATTGGCTTGGAAGCGGAAGACTACGAAAATTTGAAGTTTGCTTACGACTCTTTGTACAAGGGTATTAAGCGGGCCGATGTCCAGAAAAACGACATCGACTTATTTTACAAAGACGGAGAGCTTGCTCTTGACGGTTTGGAAGCTAAACCGAATGAGTATTTTGTGCTTCATTCCCCCGAAAACTCATCCGCTGTCGGTAAATGGGACGGGGCTAAAAAACGGCTCGAGCCTTTGTTAAAGGTTTCAAATATTTGGGGGATTAAGCCGCGCAATGTCGAGCAAAAGTGCGCGGTGGACCTGCTTTTAAGAGACGATATCAAGCTCGTGACTCTTTTAGGGCAGGCGGGGACAGGAAAGACTCTTTTAGCGCTTGCTTGCGGTCTAAAGAAAGTTTTTGATGAAAATACATATAGCCGGATCTTAGTTTCCAGGCCGATTGTCCCGTTGGGGCGTGATATCGGTTATTTGCCAGGAACAAAAGAAGAGAAGCTTTTTCATTGGATGCAGCCGATTTACGATAACCTGGAATTCTTATGCGACTCTTCGGGGCATGATCAATCTGAGACGCTCAAGTGGGTGATGGAGTCGAAGAAGCTGGAGATGGAGGCGGTCACGTACATTCGGGGAAGGTCGCTTCCAAAGATGTATATCATCGTGGACGAGGCGCAGAACTTGACTCCTCATGAGGTTAAAACGATTGTTTCTCGGGCAGGAGAGGGGACAAAAGTAATTCTTACCGGCGATCCGACGCAGATCGACAACCCCTATCTGGACAAAGATTCGAATGGCTTATCCTATGTGATAGGAAAGTTTGCTGATCAAAAGATTTATGGAAGCATGTTTTTAGATCGGACAGAGCGCTCGGAGCTTGCCGCTGTCGCCGCTGAAATTCTCTGAAGTTTCGGCTGGTAATCGTGGGCGCGATACTTTATAATATTCCTCTTAAATAAGAGGAAGATTGAATGCCCTATTGTCCCATAATCGGAACGCTTGGATATATCTTATCCCCCGATAAGAAAAAGACTCTTTTGGTGCACCGTCATGGCAGAAAAGAAGATATTTTCGAGGGAAAGTATAGCGGTCTTGGCGGAAAGCTGGAGCCAAATGAAAACGTTGTCGACGGCATGAAGCGAGAGATTCTGGAAGAAGCCGGTCTTGAAGTTGACAAGCTTTCTTTGCGGGGAACGATTAACTGGACCGGCTTTGGTCCTCATGGAGAGGACTGGCTGGGGTTTATTTTTCTGATAGAGTCTTTTGCCGGAGAGCCGTATACCTCCAATCCGGAGGGGACGTTAGAATGGGTAGACGTCGATCAGATTAACTCGAAGCCCGCCTGGGAGGGGGATAAACTCTTTTTGCCGCTGGTTTTTGACAAAGATCCCAGACCCTTCCACGGCTATATGCCCTACAAAGATTCAAAACCCCAGGATTGGGTATTCAGCAGGATTTAAAAAATAATGAAACAAGTTAAAGTTAAAGACATTTGCATCGGCTTTAAAAGCCCTC
>JAGROB010000131.1 GCA_020440465.1 Chlamydiia bacterium | reverse complement strand
ACATCGAGCTCTTCACTTTTAGCAGAGATCAAAATCACCGGAATATCTTTAAGCTTAGGGTCATGCTTCATTTTTCGGCAGACGTCCAGCCCGTTTTGCCCGGGGAGCATGATGTCTAAGATCACAAGGTCGGGCTTTTCCCGGTCGATCGCTCGAAATCCGTTGAGTCCATCCACTTCCACGTGGAGCTTATACCCCGAGAGGTCAGCCTGGAGCTTGATTAGGGAGGCAATATCTTCCTCGTCCTCAACTAAAATAATACGCGGCTTTTGCATATCTTTAATTTAACAAAAAGTTGATTTATAAGGGAGTTTGAGATATTATGAACTCCTATGTTTTTAGTTTTAATGCTTTACGCTCTCTTTGCCTCTGTGTTTACTCTGTCCAAGGGGGCGCTTGAGACGACCGAGCCCTTTTTTTTAATCGGCGTCCGCATGAGCTTGGCGGGAGCATTGATGCTGGCCTTTCTTCTGATTTTCCAGCCTGAAAAGCTTAAATTATCAAAAAAAGATTTAATGCCGATTCTGTTCTTAGGCTTTTTAAATATTTATCTTACCAATGCCTTAGAATTCTGGGGGCTTCAGTACTTAACCTCCTTTAAAACATGCTTTATCTACAGCCTTTCCCCTTTTGCCTCAGCCCTTGTGGCCTGGGGTTTTTTCAACGAACGAATGAACCTGAAAAAATGGGCAGGGCTCGTCATCGGCTTCTTGGGATTTATTCCGATTTTTATGTACCAAACCCAAGAAGAAGCGATATCGGGAATGCTATTCTCCTTTTCCTGGGCGGAGCTGGCTGTGGCAGGAGCCGCTTTAAGCTCCGTTGTCGGATGGCTTTTGTTAAAGGATTTAATCTTTGATCGGGGAATGTCTCCCTTGCTTGCCAATGGACTGGCCATGCTGATCGGCGGATCGGGAGCGCTTATTCACTCCCGATTAGTTGAAACGTGGGAGCCTGTGCCGGTAAAAGATTTTCCCCTCTTTATCGTCTTTGGTACGGCCCTTTTAATCGTTTCTAATTTAATTGCTTATAACCTCTACGGCTACTTGCTTAAGCGCTTTTCCGCGACGTTTATGTCCTTTGCCGGATTTACAACGCCCCTTTTCACGGCGCTCTTCGGCTGGCTCTTTTTAGACGAAGTCGTCGCGCTCCCTTTTTGGGTCTCGACCGCGATCGTCTTCATCGGCCTCTTTCTTTTTTATAGAGAGGAGCTTGTATTTAAGGATGAGCCAAGTGTAAATTAGGCGCATGTATGAAGAGAAGATTGCGCCGCCCATTTTAAAGCAGTTTCACACGCTAACTCACCGCCATTTTGTCCTAAATTTATCTCTTTTAATCCTTTTATTGATCGAAACCATTGCCTTTTTTTCTTTAGCCCCCTTCTTTTTCAAAACGGGCTTTTTTTCTTTGGTTTTAGCGCTCTGGCTGATCACGTTCTTCGGCTACTTTATTTTAAAAAACTATCTTTTGGCTGAGCGTTTAGGAAAATTTCGCGCCTTGGCAGAAAAATTCAAGAGGGGCGTCTTAACGATGCAGCCCGAAATTCAGCCGATTTTACAAAAAAAACGGGCTGCAAAAGAGCTTATCGCTTTTGCCGACAGCCTTTCTTTAAACTCCGATGTTATTGAAAGTAAATTGGATAAAATTAAGCTCTTCCTTTTTCCCCTTATTTGCGGCCAGCCGAAAGGATCTTTTAGAAAAGCGCTTTACGACTTTGCCAAAGAAGAGCTTGCGGGAGTTATCAGGCTTGACCCCCTTTCCGAAGAGGCTCATTTAGAGTTGGCTCGTATCAAAGAGAGCCTGGGGGTTTTATCGAAGGAGATGGGGAATCAAAAAGCCTTTTTAAAGGGGGTTAAAGAGGCCTCGGAGGAATTCAAGGTTTTGCTGGAGCTTTCCCCCCATAAAAGCGAGCTTTACTTAGATTTGGCCCGATGTTACCAGCTGTTAGGAGATTCGGTGTCCGAAAAGACCATTTTAGAAGCGGGAAGACAAGCTCACCCCCATCACGCGGAGATTTTGCTGCGACTGGGTAAAATCTACTTTCAAGAGAACGAAGCTGCCAAAGGCTTTAAGGTTTACGAAGCTTTAAAAGCGTTTGACCCTTCTAAAAGCGATCAGCTCATAGCGTTTTATCAGTAAAACGTGTTAATGAGAAAAATATATGTACTGTTCACATTGCAGCGCCAAAATCGAGGAAGATCACATCTTCTGCCCTACCTGCGGAAAGAAGCTGTCGGAGCATCCCGATGCTCCGTCTCGTTGGATTTGGGCAAAGCGGTTTATGGGGACGGCGGCACTCATCACTTTAGGATGGCTCTTTTGGACGGCCAGTATCACCGACCCCTTCGATGCCGTTTTAGGACATCTCAAGTCGATCGGCACTCGTGAGCTTACAAAGGCTTATTATGGCTACACTTCTCCCTCTTTCCAGGAAGCGACTTCTTTAGAGGTGTTCAAAGACTATATCAAAGAAAACCCCAATTTTTCGATTCTGGTGAAAGCCGATGTGATCCAGAAACAAGAAGAAGGGGATCAAGCGCTTTTGCAAGTACTGCTCACCCCCCTGAACGGACAGCCATTTTTAATGGAGTACCATCTGGTAAAATCGGAGGATGGGTGGAAAATTTCGGGCCTCCGCCAAATCCCCATACCCCCCTCACCCCCCAAAGCCGACAAATAACCTGCCCCTTCCCCTCCCCCCTCCCCCTCCCCTCCCCCCTCCCCCTCCCCACAAAAATTTTCTTCTCTCCCCCCCCCCCCTTTTCCCCTCCCCCTCCGCCCCTTTCCCCGGGTCTCC
>JAGROB010000130.1:7809-10112 GCA_020440465.1 Chlamydiia bacterium | reverse complement strand
AGACAATGACCAGTAGAACCCCGCCGGTAAGGGTTAAAGTGTAATCGGATGCACCTAAAAGAGAGATAAATTTTTCTCCGAAAAACTGGAAAAACAGGGCGATAACCAAAGCGATTATGCTCTCTCTAAATAAAATGCGCTGCTGGGTCTTGAAGTCAAACGCTTTAACCAGCGGCAAAACGGCAGGGACGCAGCCCAGGGGGTTTGCGATAATAAAAAATACAATAAAATTTTGGATAATACTCGTCATAATAGGCTCGAGTTTAGTTGATTTGCCCATTTTGATAAAGGACTTTCCCTTCGTCCCTTCTGTCCATTCAGTCCATTATTAATTGTAATGAATCTTTTAATTGCCGTAAGATGAAGTAAAAGAGGGGGGTACTATGAGATCTTTTATCCTGGCGTTTAGCTTAGTGTCGGCAGCTGCCATCGAAGCTGCGCCCGAAACAACCACAACCGAGTCCCGAGAGCTTAAAACATTTTACAATAAACTTGAAGAGCAAATCGAAATTCAACAAAAACGTGTTGAAGATATTAAATCTCAAATTGAAAGTAGAGAGATTATTCCCCCGGCCGCGATTTTAGCTGAGTTTGAAAACGCATATATCATGTTAAATATCAAAAGAACCCTTTACGGCAACTTTTATGGCACTCCCTCTGTCCAAAGCCCCGCAGTAAGAGAGGCTCTTTTGGCTATTTTTGAAAAAACAATTATTACTCAAGGTGATTTAGCGCAGCTTGAGGCTCTGGTAAGACAAGAAAGACCCAAGTATGCAGGACAACAATCCCAGTAGTAAAGCTGCTCTTCTTTGGGTTCTTTTGGCTGTAGGCGTCTTAAGCTATGGATTATGGCACTTTATTGGCACCGAAAAGACGGGAGAGTACGAGCAAAAGCTTTTCGATGAAAAAAAAGAGTACCCGATAATTCGGTTGGGCTACGCTCGCGGTAGCTTTTACGCTCCCGATATAACGATTAAACCCGATGTGGCTTTCTATTACTCAAACCAAAAAAAATTAGCATTAAATCAGGTTAGCTTAGAAGGGGTGTGGCTCGTAGAGCGTGATCGGATCGTTTCTTTAGGGGATGCCTCTAGTCTAACGGTCAATATCGACTCACAAGAGCTTTATGCGACTTTTTCCGGGATTTCCCACCTCCCCGTTCGTTATGAGCTAAACGGCAAGAATGCCGGAAGTTTTCAGGTGGTTCAAGAAGGGGAGTATTTGCTTTCGGGCGCCTCCGGGGTCTACTTCCCCAAAAAAATTACCCTTTTTGTTCCCCGCGGCATCGCCGTCTATACCCTTCGTCCTTCATACTAAGCTTTTAATTTAATTATTAATCTTTTAAAATCATTCAGAAATAATTAAGTTTTATAAGGTTATTGTGTATCCATCTAAAGAATTAAGTATAAACTACTCTCCCATGCCCCTTGACCCATTATACGGCTGGATTAAGCATCATCGTGCAAACCTGTGCTTAGAGAACCTTGCTCAGAAGTCCACTTTAGATCAAGTTGTCATAAAAAACTTTCAAGATCACTTTCAAAAGGCTCATGCCTTAGTAAAAGGCTCTTCGCTTCAAGGAAAAATTAAAACCGTTGATACCTTGTGCAAATTCCATTCTTACCTAATTCAAAGGCTTGTTTTTTTTAAGGATCGCATCATGCTGCTGCGTCCAGACCATTTCGAGATGGAGCAAAAATGGAAACAGTTTCTTTTTGACTTTGCGATACTTCGGTACTCAAGCGAAAAAGAAGTTTCGGGGCGTGTTACCCAATTCTTAAAGTATCTCAAAGAGGAGTTAAACCAAGTTGATGAGACTTTTGAAGACGAGTTAATTGAAAAAGCTAAAGAGATCATTGAACTCGATATCGATCTTTTAGATCTGCCTATTCCTTATCTCTTTGGATCGGGGGAATTGAAGCCTTTCCTTGTAGAGGTGAATCTTTTGGATTTTTTGGATAAATTTAGTGCTCTTCAAGAACTTCTTTTGGTGCGTTTGCCCGAAGCTCTCAAGTTTGTCGAACAGGGGTTATCGCCATTTGCTGAAGAGCCTTACCATCCCCATCTTAATACGTCAGCTCTGATTTTGGAAAAGATATACGAGGGGTACCAACTACTACCTAAACTTTCCAGGTTACACCCAATGGACTTAAAGGATTTTGACAAGTATTTTAATGAATTTATTCTTCTAGCTTCAAGCTTTATGTCTATTTCAGAGAGTCGGGCTGAAAACGATTTGACCCCTCGTTTAGGGGATGTTTCGAAAACTATCAATACGCTTGAGACTCTTATTTATCACTATG
>JAGROB010000130.1:0-7673 GCA_020440465.1 Chlamydiia bacterium | reverse complement strand
ATCGTGGACTTGAGTTTTTTAAGAAAGCTCAAGAAGCTCATATTATTTGGGATACCTACATTGAAAGTATTCTAGATCAAATGATTACGTTTTTAGCGGCAATCAAGCGGACTCGAACTACTGATAAGTCAAGGAAAACCCATCTAAGTGCTCTGGCTTCAAAAGTGGACGCTTTAAGACGGGTTAAAGCGTCAGAGGGTCTCATCAAGAGCTCTTCCAAGGGCTTTTCTATGGCTGAGCTTGCGGCAATGTCAGATGAGAGTTCGGGGAAAAAAGGGCGAAGAAAAGACTTAAAGGGAAAGCCTTCTAAATCTACAAGTTTAGCAAAGGCCAAATCTTTGGCTCCCCCTGTGGCTCAACCCAAAAAACCCCTTCCTAAAGCTAAACAGCCTAAAGTTAACTTAGTGGCAAAGACCTTGCCTTTGGAAAGTTCGCCACAACTTGCCCTATTAACAAATGCTTTAAAAAGCCCGAGTTCAGTTGAATTAAAGCAAGCGGCAATGCACTTTAAAGACCTTTTGGCTTTCAGAGCAAGGCAACCTTCTTCTATCTCTTCCTTGGATTTTTTTGCAGGGGTCCAGTCTTGTTACTATTTCTTGGAGCAAACTTTGGCCTCTCAATTAAAAACAAAGGGGCATAACCTGGTTTATCTTCACAACTCGCTTGAAAATAAGCCGCATGAAAGCGCGATTGTTAAAGAGCTATCCCTTGCCAATTTTTGGACGAGCTATCTTTATGAAGAGCTTAATCAGATGCAAAGTCTAAGGTGGCAACCCCCCGCACTTCTCAAAGATTTAAAGCGTTTAATCGATGATGGGGATACTAGTGGATACCTGGATCGTCTGACAACGCTTATCGAAAGAAGCATAGACTATGCCACCGAGATTTTAAAGCCGGAAAATAGTGTGAAAGACGTGCCGCTATTTCCGTTTCACTTGGGCCTATCTTTTGATTTAGACGGGTATGACAAATTATCTGAAAAATTTTCTATAAGCTCCTCTTACCCCAGTGAAAAACTAAAGGCTCTAACCCAACAAGCTATTTTATCTTTAAACCTGTCAAAAAACAGTTTAGAGCGTTTTAAAGATAAGGAGATTTCCCATTTAGAGTTTCCACATTTGATTAGGCAAGCGCTTTTTTGGCACCACCACATGGCCGAATCTTACCTAAAAGCAACCCTTTATGAAAGATCGGGAATTCATGAAAGAGATCACGACCTTAAAACCTTAGCTTTAAAAGCGGGGTATCAGGGAAAAGCTCTTAAGGTTTTTGACGACTTTACTTTGCTTTACCAAGCTCAAAGATATCCCCATGAGACGGAGCCGGTTTCTTTAGCTTGTCGACTTGTTCATCAGGCGGAAATTTTGAGGGATCATCCCGAGATGGACCAAGGGTTTCAAATGTCTTCAAAAGAAAAGGTTTTAAATTCTCAAGAGGTTGCTTCTGAGACGCTTAAGCTGTGTAAAGCCCTTGCTATGACTTTGTAGCTTGGGCGTTAGCGGCAGCGCCGATGAGGACGCCGGTGGAGGGGAATCGGCTTTTTTCGAAGACAAGATGCTCGCCGTTGGGGATAAACAACTGTTTTTTGACTTCATGGGCAAGGTCTTCAAAAAAATTAGGGAAAGCCGCTTCATACCCCTTTAAAAGATTGCCGCCCAAAACGATCTTGTCGGGGTTTAAAAAATTGGCGGCGTTGGCAAACATCGTGACAAGGGCTTTAAAACCCGCTTCGGCGATCTTGTTGCCCCCCGGTTTTAACACATCTTTGGCTTCCTTTACCCCTGCTTGCTTGGCAAGCCCCCAGCCGGAGGCATAGGGCTCTACGCAGCCTTTTCTTCCGCAGCTGCAATCAAGTCCGTCTTGAACGATCACCGTGTGCCCGATTTCACCCGCGCCGCCCGTTTGCAGCTTGCCGTCGATAACGATTCCACCGCCGATCCCCGTTCCCAAAAAGACCACTAAAAGTCTTTGAGACCCTTTTCCGGCGCCGAATTTGGATTCGGCTAAAGCCGCGGCCTGAACGTCGTTTAAAAGCGCGCACTTTTTTCCTGTTTGTTTCTCAACTTCTTTCGCGAAAGCAAAGTTTTGCACGGGCAAATTGGGAGAGCTTATCACTACGCCCTCTTTTATTTGTCCCGCCATGCCGATCCCAATGGGTACATCATCTTCAAACCGGTTGACAAGTCTAATAATCTGATCGACGAGATGTTCCTTATCCACCGGCTCTTTATGCTCTTTTTCGATCTGATCGCCCTTTACCAAAGCCGATTCGACTTTGGTTCCGCCGATATCGATGGCAATACACTTCATTTTGCAAGTTTCGGGGTTTGTGAGTGGAAAATGGGGAAAGTCTGCCAGAAGGGGCGGTCGGTATGGATGGCCGGCAAAAGAAGCCAAATGGCTTTATTCATCGTCCATTCACTCGTATCAAACAGCGATAAGCTCCAGCCATCGTGCTCTCTTAAAAGGGGACGGGATAAGGTTCCCATCGCCTCTCCTTCCGGGTTAAGTAAGATGATTTGCGTCTCCCAGAAATTGGTGGATGAGGTCGCAATGAGCTCTTCATTTTCATTGTAGATGTTAAAATGGTCCGAGCACTCTTCAATCAAACCTAAATGCTCGTTTTCTGCTGAAACAATTTCAAACAGGGTTGCTGTCCTAAAAATAGAATGTTTCGCTTTGGCTAATAGTTTTTTTCCTTGAGTATATAGCCCATACTCTCTTGTGGGACCAAAAAACTTGGTTTCTACCTTTGCCAGACTCAGATCTTCTTCTTCTAAAATAAAATCTGTAGGCCAAGATCCCGATTGTCTTTTGGCCACAATCTTTTGGGGCATGTCGCTTGTGGCAAACAAACCGCCAAAATATAAAAGCACAACAAATAGCAAGGACATTTATGATCTCCTTATTCTGTCGGCCGCTTGCAAAATGGCTTCTTTTTTTCCAAAGCTGGAGAAGCGTAAAAAACCCTCTCCGGAGGGGCCAAAGCCCGATCCGGGCGTAGTTACAAGCTCCGAGTTTCTTAAAAAGTGGTTGAATGCTTGCCAGGAGTCTATTCCTTCCGGCAGTTTGATCCAAAGATAGGGGGCGTTATTCCCTCCGAACACCGTGTACCCTTTCTCTTTTAGCGCAGCTTTCAAAAGGGCGGCGTTTTCTAAGTAGTGGTCGATAATTTTTTGAGCCTCTAAAAGCCCCTCGTCCTCCAAAAGTGCAAGAGCGCCTCCCTGGGGGATGTGGGAGGGTCCGTTGAAAAAAGTGGAGCTGATTCGTTGCCAGTCCTTATATACCGATGAGCCGTCATTAAACTTTAAGGTCTTTGGAACCGCCGTCCAGGAGAGTCTAACCCCGGTAAAGCCGGCCATTTTGGAAAAGGAGTTGACCTCGATCGCGCACTGATCGGCTCCATCGATTTCAAAAATCGATTTCGGCAAGTCGGGATCTTGAATAAAGTGGCTGTAGGCGGCGTCAAATACAAGAATCGTTCGATTTGAGATCGCCCAATCGACAAGCGATTTTAACTGTTTTTTTGTCGAAACAGCGCCTGTCGGGTTATTCGGGGAGCACCAGAAAAGGACATCGATTGATGGAAGCGTGGCAAGATCGGGAAAAAATTGGTTTTCCGGTGTGCAGGGAAGAAGGATTGGCGGTTTTTTTCCGGAGATCAGGGTGGTATCGACATAGACCGGGTAGGCAGGGTCTTGAATGGCCACGATCGTATCGGGCCCAAATAAAAGTTGCAGCCTTCCCAAATCGCACTTGGCACCGTCGGCTAAAAAGATTTCATCGGGTGTTATTTGACCCCGATAAAGTTTTTTTGCGATTTTTTCACGTAAATTAAACTCTCCCTGATCGGTTCCATACCCCTTGTAACCCTTTGGTGTGCCCAAAGCTTCCGAAATAGAGACTAAACCCTTTACAATATAGGGGGAGAGGGGTTCTGTGGTGTCGCCGATTCCCAAACTGATAAGGTTGGCCGAGGGGCGCTCTTTTAAAAACGCTTCTTTTCGACGGGTGATTTCGGGAAACAAATACCCCGCTTTTAAGGTTGCAATTGAAGCGTTTCTTTCAGGCATGTTTCGACCTTTTTTTGATTGTCTTGGGTCATGGGTACAAGTGGCAGACGGACAGATCCCGCTTTTTGTCCCATCAGCTCCATCATAGCCTTGATCGGCACGGGGTTTGATTCGATAAAAGCGATGTTCATCAAAGGAAGTAAGCGGTAGTGAAGGGTTTTGGCCCGCTGAAAGTCTTTATTCAAGGCAGCATGGGTCATTTCTACCACATCTCTTGGAAGTAAGTTACTTAAAACAGAGACGACCCCTCTTCCGCCCAAAGCTAAAATAGGAAGCGTGAGCGCGTCATCGCCGGAGAGCGTAGAAAAGTTTGGCGGGGTTTCATGAATCACTTCCATTACTTGAGCGATGTTTCCCGAAGACTCTTTCACGGCTACAATTTCCTCGAAAGCCAAAAGACGTTTTAAGGTCTCTGTTTTTAAGTTGACCCCTGTTCGACCCTGGATATTATAGAGCATAAGGGGGAACTTCGCGGTTTCTGCAATCGCTTTAAAGTGCGCGAAAAGCCCCTCTTGCGTCGGCTTATTATAAAAGGGAGTGACGACCAAAGCCCCGTCGGCGCCCAAGGCTTTTGCGTCCTTTGTTTTTTGGATGGCGTCGGGAGTGGAGGCGGAACCCGTTCCGACCCAGACTTTTACTTTCCCTTTAAGTGTGCTTACGGCAATTTCAATCAGTCTTTTGCGCTCTTCGGAGCTAAGTGTGGGGGATTCTCCCGTGGTTCCCAGAACAATCACGCCCGAGACGCCCGCTTCGGCTTGATGCTCAAGATTTTGGATAAAGCCGGCCTCATCAATTTCCCCTTTCTCATTAAAGGGGGTTATTAAAGCGGTATAGACGCCTTCGATCATGAGAATGTGTCCTTTAAGGTGAAAAGTCCCTTTTTGTCTTGCAGCCACTCGGCGGCAACGACAGCTCCCAAGGCAAACCCCTCTCTTGAGCGGGCTTCGTGTGTGAGTGTAATAAGATCGGCTTCGGAGTCGAAAAGGATTTGGTGGGTTCCGGGGATTGTGCCGCACCGAACAGAGGCAAACTCGCACGGCTTTTCGATCGCTTCTTGAAGGGCGATGGCTGTTCCGGAAGGAGCGTCTTTCTTTTGGTCGTGGTGCCACTCTATTCCGGCGACTTTGTATTCGGGATAGCTTAAATAACGCTTGGCTGCCTCATGAACGACTTGAAGGAAGAGATTGACTCCCAAAGAGAAGTTCGGAGCCCATAGCATCCCGATTTGATACTCTTCGACCATTTTTTCCACTTCGGGAAGTTTGTCGTACCATCCGGTTGTTCCCATGACGATATTTTTTCCCATCTCGCCATACTTTTGAATGTTTTCCAAGGCTGCATCAGGATGAGTGAAATCGATGATAATATCGGCTTGGTCGGGTTCAAGCAGGTTGTGGGACCGCTTTTTTAAGATGACTTCCACCATCTTTCCCATCTTTCCATAGCCGACAAGGCCCAGATTTAACCTTTTCGTATTCATGCCATTACTATAAGTCTTTCTTCAATTTTAGTCATTCGCTATAAGGAACTTTTTACCAGTATGGAGAAATTATGAAGTATCTTTATGAGTTTATCGGAACCTTTTTCTTGGTGTTTACAGTGGGTATGGCAGTGATGGGCCCTAATAGTGCGGGGAATTTAGCTCCTGTTGCAATCGGGTCAGTATTAGCTGTGCTAGTTTATGCGGGGGGAAGTGTTTCCGGCGGCCATTACAATCCGGCGGTCTCCTTAGCTGTTTTTTTAAGAAAAAAACTTAGTATCAAAGATTTAGGGGTGTATTGGATCGTTCAGTTTTTAGGGGGCGCATTAGCCGCTTTAACAGCCCTCTATTTTAAAGGAACGCCGGAGATACAAGCTCTTGAGTTTGATAGCACTAAGGTGTTTTTAGCTGAATTTCTTTTTACATTCTTACTCTGTTTTGTCGTCTTAAATGCGGCTACTTTGAAGCTAAATCAAAACAACAGCTACTTTGGCTTTGCAATTGGATTTACGGTGCTTGTCGGCGCTTTTGCGGTAGGAACGATTTCAGGAGCAGCTTTCAATCCCGCAGTAGCTTTTGGAGCAGCCATTATGAACTTATCGGAGTGGAGTAACCTTTGGGTGTTTATTGTTGCCGCATTTTTGGGCTCGTTTGTATCGGCTTTTTTGGTCAATCAGGTGGAAAGTCCTGAAAAAGGCCATTAATTAATTGGGCTTCCTTCGAGTTCAGAGGGGATAAAACAACAAAGAAGTCCTCGTTGTCGTTGAAGGCAGCCCTCGTCCAGTTTGCAGAGCCGTGGGCTAAGGTCTTGTCGTCGATCAAAGCGAACTTGTGGTGGCAAAGCCCAGGACCCGGGTGGATTTTTACTTCAATGTGGCCCTCTTTTAAGATATCGATGACTTGCGGACATCCTGCACATGAACTATTGTCCAAAATGACCTGAACCCGAACCCCTCTTTCCTTAGCTTTCACAAGCTCTTTCGCAAAATCTTGGCGTGTAAAAGTATACATCGCAACTTTAACCGATTTTCGAGCTGATCGAATGAGATCTTTTATCCGAATAGACGCATCGGGGTTGTCGGGCAAAAACCAAAACTCCAGCGTTTGATCGTTGATTTGAAACGTTTTATGGGGAAAGTCTTGTTTTTTCCCCGGAGTTTTAAGCGACTCGATCTTGTGAGCGATAAAATCGGCCACCTTTTCAGACTCTATGCGATGCATTAAGTTTTCGTCCTCATGCACCCGTTTCGTTAGATTGGCCGAGCCGATCCACGATATTCGGTTGTCGATCGCGAACAACTTATGATGCATGTGCCCTTTTCCTAAAAATCGGGCTAGATTGATGGTGGGAACAAGCCGTTTTTTTAAAGATCGGGTGGCCACGGCATCCACCACCAAATGAACGGGAATTTTTTGTTTCGATCGTTCGTTAAAGGCCTGAAATAACTTATCCGAATCGACGGAGTAAAGACTGGCATAGACGGAGGTCTGGCTTTTAGAGACATCCTCTACAATCATCTTTTCAACTAATTTGGCGGGCGCTCCCGGTTGAGCCCTGAATAAAGAGAGCGCGGCAAGCAAAATCATCCACCCGCCTGTATAAAATGGGAGAGGCCCGAGTATCTTTTTAGCACCTCCTCATTTTTAACGCCCATCATAAGCCCCTTGTAGTTGCCGATCACGACGACAAGTTCTTTTCCCCGTGTTACGCCGGTGTAGATCAAGTTTCTCTGGAGCAACCTAAAGTGAGATGTGTGAACAACTAAGATCACCGCCTTCGACTCGCTTCCCTGATACTTATGAACAGAGACCGCGTAGGCAAGCGTCAGCTCATCCAACTCCGAAAACTCATAGTAAACTTCCTTGTCGTCAAACTCCACCGCCACAATTTCGTCGTCTCGGTCGATGGAGTGGATATAGCCGATATCGCCGTTGTAGATCTCTTTGGTGTAGTTGTTTTTGATCTGCATCACTTTATCGCCGACCATGTACTTTCTGCCGGCACGCTCGATATAGCTGTCTCTTCCGTTGAGTTTTTGTTGCAGCTGAAAGTTTAAGTTGTCGGCGCCGATAATCCCTTTTTTCATCGGGACAAGCACTTGGATATCCTTAAGCGGGTG
>JAGROB010000129.1 GCA_020440465.1 Chlamydiia bacterium | reverse complement strand
AACCGTACAATGGCCCCATCGCCCCTCTCTTCAACGAACCCTCTCCCCCCGAGTTCACCTGGGAATAACCCCCCTATTAATTTGAACTAATAAGTCAATTAGTAATATAATACTATCCCACAAGGTAGTATTATGAA
Organism: Chlamydiia bacterium; assembly: GCA_020440465.1. GTDB lineage: Bacteria > Chlamydiota > Chlamydiia > Chlamydiales > Parachlamydiaceae > JAGROB01. Next base: position 5,496 of record JAGROB010000129.1, on the reverse strand, counting down.
AGAAATTATAAACAATAAATATTTTAAAGATATCGATTCCCTTTATGCCAACAGAAAGCACCACGGGGAAAGGTTTCAAGATGAAGCCATAGGGCGTAGATTTTCCAGCAAAGCTTCCAAAGCCTTCACCTGGTTTGTTTACCAGATTTCTTTACATAATCTCCGGTCCAACTACTACGAAAACTACGGAAAAGAACTTAAAAAAGCTTATTTCACCCAAAAAGCTTCGAAGGAACTACCTGCAGACGGTGATTTAAACCAACGCATTGCCCGCGCTTGGAAAAAAGCCCAATACGACCCGGTCCTGGACGCAGCCCAAAATTTTGTCCATGCCCAAGAGCTCCTTAGGCTTTATAACAAGGAACGTCCCACTGGACACATAGCCGCTGACACACTCATAAGTGTGGCAGTAAGTAAATTAAACAGCGCCTATAAAAATCCCCCATCGGACAAATCCAAGTGGACTCAAACGCAAAAAGAGGCCATCGACAGGCTAGATGCTCTCATCCAAATGATCGAAAAGATTAAAACCGCCTACGACGAGTTCCCTGATGAAACATCTCAAAGCGAATTTTTGGATTTGTTAAAAAGGGCGGATGAGAAGGGAGTGCTCAAGGAATTCTTGGATGTGTATCAAATCATTAAAGAACGTCAAAGCAATTCGGATGAGAGACTTTTAGATCTAAACAAATTTTTTATAATAGCTGATATTAAGTCGGAAATTCCTGCGAACTTAAGCGATAAGAGTAAAGTCGACGTCTTTTACGGCGCCCACATTCGCTTAACCAAAGAACATGTCTTGAGCCGCGTGAAGGAAGAGGCTCTTCGTCAAAAGCTGGGTCAAATGCTTGATCAAAACGAGATGGATCTTAAGGCCATGAACGCTTTGATTAATGAGATAGAAGCCCGGGAAAAAGAGCTGATCCTAAAGGCTCCGGAATCTCTTCGTGAGATAATTATTCGGAAACATCGACACTTTATTGCGATTGCGGAAGGAGATTTTACCCTTCGAAACCAGATTGCTGCAACCCGCATGAAAGAGCTTGCCCCGGTTTTTCAAGATGAACATAGAGGATACTACTTTGAGCAGCATAACGAAAAGTATAATCTCTTTGAGACTGACTTTTTAGAAAAGTTTGAAAAAGATTTTGTTTTAGCTCGTACCCGGGATCGTATTGAAAAAGTTAGAAAATTGGCAAAAACTGTAGGAGACGAGTTTTCGACCCTTCTCGTTGAGCCGCTTAAAGCCATGGGGAATGATGACAAAAAAGAGATGGATTATTTGGCCGAAATTGCAGAAACCATTCTGCTACTTCAGTTTTACATGGCATCCTTTGATGAAAAGTTGGTAGCCCAACTTGTTCTCGACCGACAGCGAGATGGGAAGAAGATAGGTCAAGACTCTGCCAAAGATATCGAAGACTTGACTCTTATGCAATCCGAAAAAAAAGCCGTAGATAACTTTTGGCTTAGGATCGATCAAGCCCCTAATGATCCCTACAATAAAGTGTTATATGAACACTGCATAAGAATGGACAACCCGCAAATTCTTGAATTTCTAAAGCTTCCGGAAACGGAGAAACTAACTCTTCTAAGACCCCATTTAAATCTCTTCGCTAACTACCTTAGCCAACCGGGATTTATCGAGGCGGTGGTTCAGAACCAAGGAGATCGATCTGCCGAAGAAGTGATTTCGGCTTTGGCAAAAGCAAACCCCAAGCCCCTAAATGGGGAGGTAACAAAAGCTATAAAAGGTGTTCAAAAGAAACTGGAAAGAGAAGTAGCTTTGAGGGCTGTTGCCTTGCTGCTTTTAGATCTGGGCGCAAGTCAAATTCATAGAGGAGAGATCACTGCAAATAACGCGCTTGCGCAAATTTTTAAAGGCGATATGGCTCTTAAAAAAAGCGAGAAGGTAACCCAGACACAAGCCCAGGCGTTTTCAGAGTATTTAGTAAGAGAAACTATTAATCCTCATCTGTTTTATAACCTTGGATCGAAGCCTAAAGCATACTACCTGGAGTTGGTCAAGGTTGGATATGAGTTGATGGAAGAGGGATTAACCCCCCAACAGGCTGCACAAGCCATAGCGAAAAAAGCGGGTTCTTTAGATAAACTCAAGAGTCAAAGAACAATTCAAATCAACGAAGAGGAAAAAATTGCACTTAAAAGAAAAATAGAAGCTGAGTCTAAAAGTAATTTCCAAGTTAGTTTACTTGCTAAAGATATCAGATCAAACCCCTTACGCTTAATCAAAGTTATTGTAGTTTCCGCTTTAAGAGGATTGCCCCACGATGAAAGAGAAATCGCTCGGCTGAGTCATAAATTAGATACTTACGCTCCCCTCCTTAGCAACTGGCAAGACTTGTTATCAAGAAGCTTTGCCGAAAACCCTCAAGCCGCCGAGCAAATCAACCAGTTTGCTGAAAGAGCTTTTGGAGCGCTCAATGCACTACAAATCGGGATACCCAAAGAAACGCTCAATCAACTGGTTGATGATGTCATCCGAACGGCTTTGGATATTCTCGGAAATGACCCCCAAGCAGGGCCTGCCCCATTTGCTAAGGATGGAATCAACTCTTTCCTGGATAATGTAGCTTCGGAGCTTAGAAAGTCGGACACCCAAAATGGACTTATAGGCTTAAAAGTAATGCTTAAAGTGATCAAAGGCGGATTAAAAACCGTGGTATTTCTAGCCCCTGTCATTGAGCAGATCTTAAACATAGCCTTGCCACCCATTTTAAATGCGGTCCATTCGTATCTTCAAAGACAAATCAATGACCTGAGTAAATTTTTAACTCCTGAAGAAAATACAGAGTTAGAGCGCCTTCAAAACCTTGCAACACCCTCGCCAAAAGAGGCTGAAAGCCTTCGATTGCTGAGAGATAGAGAAAATCAATTCGGGGTTTTATCGCATGAAGAAAGAGCTAGAAAGCTGGCTTTGCAAAATGAGCTGCTTAAACTTTTTACAGCCTTTAAAGATACTCTCCCCGCCTTAATTCCTCCCCTCGTAAATGCTCTCGTTCAAATAGAAAAAAATCACTCCGGTCTATTCAATGAACTTGGGAAAGTTATCGATGCCGCGATCATTAAACCTAAAACTCCTCCTATAAGAGACAAAAGAGCCTCTGATGCCTTTCTGGATGACTTATCCAATGAAGAGATTTTAAAGAAAATATATTTAAGCCCTTATCGGGGGCCTTTTTACCAGGTTCAGAGGGCTTTTTTCCAGGTACGTACCAATGAATTTTTTAAAGTTCAAGGAACTCCCCAGTTTGATTTCCCCGATAAAAACCCTTTACGCGATGTGGTCAAAGAACGCATGGGATTTGAAATCCGCCGCCGAATTCAAGAAGATGTTCGGGGTAAAACTCCCGAAGAAATCAAGGCTTATGGGGAGGCGCTTTCCGAAGCAGACTCGCTTCGAATGCTCCAAGAAATTGTTAAGGAAAAAGGACAAAACATATTCGGTCAAGCCATCAAGCAGGCTCGTCAACAAGCTCTTTATGACTTGTCGGAAATTTACTGTACTTCAAGAACACCCAAACCCCCTGAACCTTTAGACCCCTTCTTCGACACGGTGATGCAAGCTTTGGGGACTGAATTGAACGATGAAATGTACAGAACTTTTTTTAGAGACTCTTTCAACCAGGGATTTCAAGATGCGCTCTTTCATTTCGGAAGATCGCTTGTTAAGGATTTACAAACCGACTCTCTTGTTATCGACTCCCTTTTAGAAGGACTGGTCGATAACTACTCTGCTATGCCATCTGCGGCTCAAGCGGCTAAATCTTGAGGATAATGGGGGAGAAGGCTTAGACTGCGGAGTATGGATATACTACCCGCTCATGAGCCGAGTCCCGAAGAAGAGAAGATTGCAAGAGATACGCTGGAAAGGTATTCCGGCTCTAAGGTGGAAGATTTTCAGCCCTACGTACTTTTAACGAACTTCCCCCGCTATGCGGCCTACTTTGCCGAGTCAAGAGGGGTCGAGGTAATCGAGGGGTCGATGTTCAAAGTGGCCCACTCTCCCAAAGACAAAGTCACCATATTAGACTTTAAGATCGGCTCTCCCGCAGCGGCGCTCGTGATTGATCTGATCGCCCATTTGCCGATTAAAGCGTCCCTTTTGTTGGGTATGTGCGGCGGCTTAAGGCGCCACTATCAGGTAGGCGAATATTTCGTGCCGATCGCCTCTATCCGTGCGGAAGGGACCTCCGACTTTTACTTCCCCCCCGAAGTTCCGGCCATGGCGAACTTCTTAATCCAGAAAAAAGTGACCGACGTTTTGGATCGGGACGGGATAGGCTACCACATAGGCATCACCTGGACCACCAATAAACGCTTCTGGGAGTTTAACAAACCCTTTAAAGCCCACTTGGATTTAACACGCCCCCAGTCGATCGAGATGGAGTGCGCGACCTTGTTTACCGCGTCTTACTATTACAAGTTCCCTCTGGGAGCTTTACTTCTGATCTCCGACCTTCCCCTTTCGAGAGACGGTATCAAGACCAAGGAGTCATCAGAGTCGGTTTTCAGCCGCTACACGACCGACCATGTGGAAAAAGGGGTCGCTATCATGAAAGCGATTGAGGACGCGATCAAAGAACATCCAAAAGGGATCTACCGCGGTCCAAGAAAACGGTTTAAAAACGACAACCCATGAAAATTTCGATTATCGGTATCGGCGCCATGGGCTCTTGCTTAGCGAAAGGGCTTATGTCAAGTACCACGCTTCAACTTTTCGACAAAAACCCCGATAAAGCCAATGGCTTTAACTCCCCCGAAGAAGCTGTAAAAGAGTGTGATTTAGTGATTTTGGCCGTCAAGCCAAAGGATATGGAAGCGCTTTTAAAGTTGCTTAGATCCAAACTCACCCCCGACCAGATCGTGATCAGCGTGGCGGGCAATATCGATGTCGCTTTTTTAGAAAATCACCTTCCCGAATCGCCCGTGGTTCGCATCATGCCCAATACCCCCTGCGCGGTCGGAAAAGGGGTGATTGGCATCGTTGAGTCAAAGTCGCTTACACCCGATGTAAAGTCAAAACTTGAAGCGGGCTTATCCCCTTTGGGGCACCTTCATTATCTGCCGGAAAGCCAGATCGACGCGCTCACCGCCCTGGCGGGTTCCGCACCCGCTTTTGCTTTTGTTATCTTAGAAGCGATGATCGACGCCGGCATTGAAATGGGGCTTAAAAAACCCTTATCCCAAGAGCTTGTCACTCAAATGTGGGAAGGGTCGCTTGAACTTCTTAAAACCTCGGGCAAAAATACCACGGATCTTAAGTGGCAAGTCGCCTCTCCCGGCGGCATCACCATCGCCGGCCTGGACCAGATGGAGCAAGACAAAGTAAGAGCGGGCCTTCTCAACACCCTAATGACCACCTGGAAAAGAGCTACATCAAAAATAAATTATTAATTTAAAAGTAATTAATAATATTTCTTCTTAAGAAAATATGTTTTTGATATAATCTTATTACTAAATGGAAGTCAGCAC
>JAGROB010000128.1 GCA_020440465.1 Chlamydiia bacterium | reverse complement strand
CGAGAGGGATCGATTTGAAACTTTTTAAAATTAGCTAAAAATGCCTTTGGCTCTTTTTCAGCAAGAATCTTGGCAAGTGCAACCAGATCATCTTGACGTGATGGTCCGATGATGTGTGCTGCCTTGGCTGAGTACTCAAGGTCCATGTGACTATAACAAACATAAAGAATGGCTTCTCTATCGGTAGCGGAAAACCCTAATTGATCAAGATTTTCAAGCATTTTAAATGGAAACTTGGCTGCAAGAAGCATGAGCTTATTCGTTCGTTCAGGATCGGGAAGGTTCAAAATTTCTTTGAGTTCGTTATCGTTTGGAAAAGTCGACTCTTTTTGCTTATTTAGTATTGCAGCTTCTAACTTATCGAAAGCTTCTTTGTTTTTTTTACTCTCCCCTGTAAGCCAGCTTTTGTTTTGTGACCTTAAGATCCTCACATCATGTAAAACTTGATCAAAGTTATAATCTTGGGAAAATTCTGCTTGCCTAATGACTTGAGATAGGGCAGATATTGTCTGATCGACAGACGGCCCCTTTGCTCCCGGCTTTACCTCTACTCTATCCCCATTAAATTCAATATGTTGAGAATCCGGAGATTTGGCGTATGCTTCTAAGGAAGAGAACAGATTATGGGAAAAACAGAACATTTTATGGTGCCTCAGGCGCGTTATGCAAGCGTTATGCAAAATGGGTAGCAAATTTGATGCCAACTCCATGGGAAAATACTGTAGTTTAGGCTTTAGGCTAAGCTACAAGGCCTTCGGCCAATATATATTATCGAGAAATGACTTGCAGGGGCTCGACTTTTGGGGGTTCTTGGAAGGCAGCGATAAGATCGGGATCGATTAAGTGATCTTTAAGAAGTCCCAGCATGATGTGGCGGCTCAAGTTTTCATCGATGACTTCCTGGATTGTCGCTTCTTTGAGCCCTAAAGTCTCCATCTTGTCCCTGATTTCGGTGGCTAGGTTGTTATTGGGATTAAAGTAGGTCACCCGGTCCTTTAGCGAACGGAGCTCCGAAGTGGTTCTTTCCAGATTACGTCTGGCGATCTTTTCCGGGGTGGGTTTTTTTTGAGTCTTATCCGTTACTTTTAACGGTGCGCTTGCCAGAGCTTCTATTCGGGGTTGAGAGACGCTGGATATAAAAAGCTGAGAGATTTGATGGTGAGCGAATCTTGTGTTAGTAACATATTCAATGGATGTGGATAGTCTAGATAGGGTCTGATCGACGGGGAGCCTTCGCTCCCGGTTTATGTTCTATTCTATCTCTGATTCAAAGGCATAAAAAAAACCCCCACACTAACCAAGATTAGAGTGGGGGTTTTTGTTATTACTTAGCCCGGCGGGAGCTGGACATCATCCAGTCGAACCGCGGTTAAGAATGAGACTGTGGTATCTTGCGAAGCAGGAACGGAGGTAGAGAGTGTAAGTCCCGGATCCGATCTTAGCTCTAAGGTCGCTCCTGAAGGAATAGTTAAAATCAGTTGGTTTGCGACCAAAGATTGTGTTCTTGTTCCATTGTGAAGGATGCTTTGGGGTACTAGAATACCATTTAAGTACAACGTTACAGATGTGTTTGTGGTACTGGTTGAAAAACCGTAGTCGATCAAGTAGTTTCCGGCGTTAGTTACCGTGATGATTCCATCTATACTGATGGACATACCTGTTCCCACATTCGTGATGCGGTTAAGCGATGTAATCAAGTTGGTTGTGGCTGGGATACTAAGGCCGGTCCCTTGTTGTGTTCTCTGTGAAGCGGAAATATAATTTCGAGTAAACGAGATAACATCCGAACCGTCAGCCCCTGCGGGTCCTGTGGCTCCTGTCGGGCCTGTCGGGCCGGTAGCTCCATCGATTCCCGTAGGGCCGGTGGGTCCAACCACGCCTTGAATTCCGGTCGCTCCCGTCTCCCCTGTCGCACCGTCAGAACCCGTGGGGCCTGTGGGGCCTATAAGTCCCGTGGGGCCTGTGGGGCCAATCACACTGGCAGCACCCATCGGTCCCGTTGGTCCCGTTGGCCCCTGCTCCGGGGAGACGCATCCGGCAGTTAAACTTATTTGAAGGCTTATTGCCGTCGCCAGAAAAAGTGTTTTATTCATTCCCATCACTCTCATATTCTTTAGTTAATCTTGATAAAATCGAGGTAGCCGGCGGTATAGACGCCCGTTCCGAATAGCATTGTGCTCCCCAAATTATAAGGCTGTGTGGCGTAATCTGCCCATAATACCTCATCTCCAGCCGTAAAATTTAAAATAATCGCAAGACCATTAAGCGCTGAGTCTGAAGTACTGTTATGAACTACGGTACCCGGAATCGGCGTGCTGCTGCCGTTTAAGAAAAGCGCGAACGAAGTGTTTTCCGTATCGATCGAAGCACTGGAGTAGACTAAGTAAGTTCCCGTTTGGTTAATTGTGACAATTCCGGTTGTGGTGCTGCGCGTGAAAGAGCCTACAGGTGAAGTGCTCGTACTTACGAAAGCTGTATTGGTATCCATAAAAGCCCCGTCATTGTCCGTGTCTACGTTTTTTTGAGACTGGTTAATGACAAGCATCGTATAGTTGATATAAGCTTCTCTGGTAGCGGCAGAGTCTCCTTGAGCGCCCTGAAGTCCAGTAGGGCCCGTCAAACCATCAGGCCCTGTGGGTCCGGTCGCTCCAGTAGCTCCAGTAGGTCCCGTGGGTCCTGTGGGGCCCACAGCACCGGTTGCTCCTGTTGCACCTGTTGCTCCCGTTGAACCTGTCGGACCGATTAATCCTTGTGGTCCCGTGGGTCCTTGTCCCCCATCCGTACCGTCGGGGCCTGTGGGTCCCGTAGGTCCCGGAGGGCCTGTATCTGGGGCATTACAAGAGGCATCTTTACCCCAAGAGAAAAAGGAGGGTGCCGCCTGTAGAGATCCGGTTAGTAAAACTCCCGCAGAGATAAACGAAAGTGTTTTTGGCATACAAAATTTTTTCATCTTAAAAAAGCCTCTTTAAGTAATCCATAACTCCCCTTTACCAGTTCCAGGTCCAATCGCAACAGTTATCGGTAAACATAACCCCTTCTCGTCTCACGGGCTGGGATAATAAGTTACGACAAGCTTGGATCCAGCATAAACAGGTGTCAAAAGGAATGGACACTAACACCCTTCCCTGAACATTCGTATGGAAAGTGTCGTCGTGGCTGGCTCTGACCTGGAAAGAAATAATGTCGTTATAGTTTAGCTCGATTCTTGCGAACCCGCCAAAAAAATCGTTTAATCGGCTGTGGTAGTAATAGGGACCAATGGCAGCGTAGAGTGTAGCGCCAAAGGGTCTCATGCAAAAGGTATGCCCCACTTCAGCGTCGATATGATCGTATGAAAACTCAACCCGTTTGCAAGAGGCAATAAAGTTGCCTGTGAATTCATCGAAGATTGTCTCTTTGGTATTTCTGCGATTGGGACCCACATGATAATAACCATTCATTCGAAAGTCCCAGGCACACCCAAGGGATTCAATGCCCAAGCTAAGATCGTGAAAACTGTTCACGCGCCCCTCAAGGTAATCGTAGTAAGCGTTTATGCCCCAGGCTCTATCTTGGCACGCGTTTAGGCGGCGAAAACCGACCCCTGCGCTCGCCCCCCATCTTTCGTTGTCAAATCGGTATCCTCTGCCGTCGATGAAGACAGCTTCATTCGTTTCGGCTCCCGATACCATAAATGCGCCGATCTCAGCGTAATTTTCCGTAACCCCGATGTAGTCTCCGAAGTTGTAGCCGGCATAGGTCCAGATTGTAGGGTCCGATGAACAGCCACAGCATCCCGGATTAGAGGCTGAAAGGGCGTTAAAAAATACGGCCCCGCTTATGGCTATAGTCTTTAGCATATTTTTAGGCTTCAATGTTTGAACTCCTGAATTCATAATTGCTTAGTTCAATTGAACTACATTTAAAACTCCAACCACAGCTTCTTCGTTTGGAGAAGTGGTTTCAATATCGCAAGGGCCTCTTACACAACGCACCGTTAGCACATCCCCGGCATTTAAGGAGACAATTCTCGATGCTATAAGCATCGTACTGGTAACATCGGTGTTGACGATAGTCTGGCTCGTGTTAACGGTTCCATTCACATAAAGTCCCATCCACGTGTCTGCCGTAGCTTGGGAAGCACCTATGGTAACCATATAAACACCCGTCGTATTGACGGTTAGCTCCCCGTTTGAAAAGGAAGGCCCATTTGTATTGATGTAAAGGGTTCCTGTCGATCCGGTTAAAAGAAGACTGTCGGGGTCGACTCCCCCATCGCTAAGGGTCAAAGTGGATGCGTTATCAAGCGTTTGAATGATCGAAGCGTTGTTGTCGGTGACGTTAGTCAATCCTGCGGTTCCGGCTGTGCCCGTGGGACCGGTAGGCCCTGTATCTCCTATAGGTCCTTGGGCTCCCTGGATTCCCGTAGGTCCTGTGGGACCTGTAGGACCCTCTTCTCCCGTGGGTCCAAAAATTCAATAAATGTCCATCATGAAAATCGTGGTGAAGATTGTCAATCTTTATTTTTAAAACTTCTATTGCGGTGGCTCGGTTAAAAAAAATAGGAGCGATTTTATCTAAAAATTGAATCGACTAGTAAATATCTATTTGTTTGATAGTTATGGATTTATGTGGTAAAATATAGTGCTATGCAACCTATTCAACAAATATCAATCCCAACCCGTGAAGGGTTTTTAAGAGAAAGATATCTCTCCGACAAAAAGCTTCCTTCTTTAAAAGAATATTTAACACATATTACCTATAAAGGGCGCCTTCAACATGCGGAAGACACAGTTCAATCGGCATGCCAGGAATTTAAGGAAGAGTCAAAATTTTATATTCTTGCGGCGCACATTTCACTGATTCAGGGTCGGCATCTTACCTCAGCAATGACGCTTGACAAACTGCTTAAAAGAGCGCCTTCTGATTTAGAAGCCTGGGCGTATTTTGTCTATATCCACTCTATCAAATTGATTGAGAGCAAAGTCTTTCCAAAAAGTACGGTTATAGAGCGGATTGGCTCAACTTTTCACGCTTGCCAGGCTATTAAAGACACCCTTTTGATGCTCTTAGATCCCACGCCAGAGCTCATCGGGAAAGTTAAAGCGCATGCCGAAAACTCATCGGACCCCTTTGTTTTAAGTGCTTATTTATCTCTCGTTTTAAAAGATAGTTATGACAAAAGAGGGACTCTGATCCAAAGATTTTGCTCCGAAGACTACACGCAAGCCCCTTTTTTTGCGGCCTCTATTTTGATGGAGATGATCTATCATAACGACGACATAAACGCCCTTAAATGGTTCAAAAAAAACGAAACCTTTGCGACTCAATTCCCGGCTCTAGGTGTTATTAAAGTCTTTTTACTATTTAAGTTAAATCGCATGAGTGAAGCGGAGGAGATCTCTAACGGACTGACTGAAACCCTTCCTGACAGAGAATTTTTAAATTTCGGGTTTATCGGAGCGGAAAAGGCGGAGCTATATTTAAAACGGCTGGCTAATGAAACAAAGTTTTTGCCATCGCATTTGAAAATCTTTGCCGACCTTCTCTTTAATTTAAGGGAAATTGAGCTGGCTCAAGTCTACTACGAGAAACTTTTTGATGCCTTCCCCGACGATCCCCTGATTCATGCCCGACTTGCATTTTGCTTATCGATCCAGGATGAAATCAATTTGGATCAGTTGGATACGCTACTAAATGAAAATCAGGAATACGTTAAAAGCTCTTCTGATTCCTTGGAGATCAATCAGCTTTTTGGAAGAGCCTATCTTTACTTCGATAAGCCCGAAAAAGCGCTAGTCCTGCTTAACAAAGGGCCTCATACCGTTGCAAACATCGACTACAAGGCAAAAGCCCTCTACAGATTGCAAAGATACAAAGAGTCAGCTCTTGAATTTGCCAAAGTGATTGCGGTCGGCTCTAACGACGCACGAGTCTATTTTAATATGGCGTTATGCTATCTCGAAATCGAAAGCTATTCGGAAGCTATAAAACTTCTCTATAAATCTATCGAAACAAATAAATGCTACGTCCCTGCACTCTTTTATCTGACTAAAGAACTTATGGCTAAAGGCGATTTTGAAGGAGCACTTCGGTACAGCATCCTGGCACTTCATAGTGATATGGACGACCCCGACCAGTGGTGGCTTAAAGGTGAGATTGAAACAAAAAGAGATAATGTTGAAGAGTCCGCCAAAGCCTATGAACAAGCGTATCGATTAGCTCCTTATGACGAAATAATAGCCTTAAGTTTAGCGCGTGCGTATGCAGCCCTTCATCGCTATAAAAGCGCTTATGAGATTCTTAATAATGTAAGACCCAATGACAGTAAGCGATATAATCAAAAAATGTATCTAATGATTTTGGCACTTCAAGGGCTTAATCAAAAAGAAGAGCTCAATACGATTTTAGACGAATTCTTGTCCAAGTTTAAAGATGATCCCAAACTATTTCTTTTACGATCATCTATGGCACTTTTGGATGGAAAGCTCAAAGCGGCTTTAGATGATCTTAAAACCTGCTTAGAACTTAAAGATGACCCAATAATTCGCCGGCGGGTGCTTTGGATAGAGCGCTTAATCAATACTCCTGGAACGTTCAATGAATGTGCTCAAAATGTCTTTAGAGAGACTGCCGACATTGAAGGATTAAACGGGGATCTTACCAAGCGAAGGCTTTTGTGGCACTATCATCGACTCTATTCCGAAAGCCCGCATGGAAAGATGATAGATGATAATCCCCTAAAAATTTCGCTGATTTCGATCATGGAAAGCTTAAAAGAAGAGAAGTCTTTTGAAGTATTCAAAGAGCACGAAGCCTTTGTTTTCGATCACGAAGAATATAACAGAGAAAGGCAAGTTTTTGAGCTGGCGATGACGAAAGATCTTCCGGATGCGGCGTTGATGTCACTTTATTGCCTGATTGTCATGAATCGAAAAGCACCCAGACCCAATCAGGAGTTATTAGAGCATTATGAAGGTTTTAAATCCCTTGCCAAGCTTTCAATAATAGATCTCGAGTATGTAGAATATAAGTCTTTTGCTCTTCCTAAACCCAAAAAAAAGAAAAAGTAATTAAATAGTTATGTCCATTACCCTAAGAACTATCTTCTACACCCCCCTTCCTGTTTCTAGCGCAGTTGAACCGCAAATCAAAAAAGCAGAAGAGCTTCAAATATCGTGGGAAGAGCGGCATCAGCTAAAAGATTTAATTCCACTTATCGAGCGCGCTTTGGGGTGCTGCGATATAGAGACGGTGTTTGAGCTTCTGGAAGAAGCAAAAAGCCGTGGGTTAAAGGGCCAATTAATGGACTTATACCATGCTCGGCTTTGTTGTTTAAGTCCCTCCGCAGACAAAACGGTTTCTGTTTTAAAAGAGTACATAGAAAAATATCCGAAAGATTCCCTTGGATGGGTTTTATGGATTCAGGTGCAGCAAATCTTAGTCCTGTTTAAAGAAGATAAAATCGTCGAAAAAGATATAAAAACCCGGATCGATGAAGCCTTTTCAACGGATCCGGTTACAAGAGACGCTTTAAAGGTACTGGCAAATACCGGCGCTTTTACGGAAAAGGAAAGAAGTTCAGCTTACATTAATGCGGTAGCTCACCCCAATCATGCCTTATGGCAATATGTTTTTCTAAGCTATCCCAACTGCGAGCAGATGACAGGGTGGGAGAGCATCCTTAATAAGTTCATAAGCCAAAACTTTCCGTTAGAACTCATTCCAAACGTTTTGATCGGCCTGTTTAAAAAAGAGCAGTTTAACACCTTAGTCTCATATATCCAGAAGCTTACGACAACGGCTTTTGACGGCCTCTCTTTAAACTTCTTGCTGGTTTTGACCTATTTAAGCTACCGATGTCAAGACAAAGACGAAATGGCTTTAAATTTGATTCGGTTTTTAAAAGACCAATCAAGATCATCGCTTGTCGAAGAGCCCTTGTTTATCGGCTCTGAAAAAGCGCGTGCTATCATCAGTATACACATGAGGGATCTTAAAGCTCCAAAACATATTCTTAAGGAATTGGGAGAGTTTTTAGCCTATATCAACGAAGCTGAATGGGCTTTAAAAGTTTTAAACCCCCTGATAAAAAAGCACTACCCTGGTGACGCATGGCTGCGGGCAAAATGCGCGTCTTTAGAGTCGTATCGCTATGGCAACCGGGAAGAATTTAAGCCCGTTATAAAGCAACACTTTGAGCATGCCATCAAGCAAGCGGATTCGGATCAGGCTCTGGAAGCTCGAATCTACGAACTTTATGGCCACGCGCTTTCTCACATGGAGTGTTTTGAAGAAGCTTTAGCGGCTTTCTTAAAAGCTCCTGAGGATAAGGCCTTTGGCGCTATTGCTGAAATACTGATTATTCTTGAAAAACCGGCAGCGGCCAAAGAGAAGTTAGAGTGGGCAAAAAATAAATATAAATTCTCTGCCCATCAGCATAAAATGCTGGGCGACTGTTATCAAAAGGAAAAGCTAATCGATAAAGCGCTCGCCTCTTACGATCAGGCGCTTGAATTGGACAAGCATCATGTAAAAGCGTGGGCCATGAAAGCGATATGCCATCTTGAACTTGAACAGTACCATCAAGCTCTAAACGCCGCGGAAATAGCGTACGGAAAAGGGGCAACGGACAAAACCGTAACAGCGGTTATTGGCCATGCAGCATTTTGTATACAAGACTATAAAAAGGCATTTGACGCCTTTAATGAAATTACTCGTTTCGGTGCGCTTGCCGACAGCCATAAACAAGCTTTTTTACAGGCGGGTATTAAAATCGGAAGAACCCAAGAGCCCCTTAATCAATATAATGGGCTACCTATCGAAAAGATGGACCTTGTCATTCAAAAAGCGATTTATCAAGCTAAAGCCCTTCAAGCCATCGAAGAGAGCGACTGGATGGGTGTCATCAGTCACTATAAAAAACTCATTGAAATAGATCCCGATCCCAACTATCCAAAATATGTCTTGTGGGCTGAAAAGCTTCTTCAAATACCGCTTTTAACCCAGGCTCCGATCGGTAATGAACTTGAGAAGTTTCAGTGGGTGTGGGCGGTTTTAAGTCAGCAATCTGAAAGCGAGCTTGCAAAAGAGCTTTTGGAAAACCCCCTATCGTTATTGCCGGAACAAAATAAAAATGAGAAATTTTTAAAGGGCATGCAGCTATTTAACAAGGCCTGTGCGGATGATAACATTCAAGCCGCAGCAATTTTATTTTATGGTTTAACGATTGAGTATAAAAAATACCCCAATCCCCCTCCGTATTTTCAAACTTTTATAGAGACGCTTTCCCATCCCATAAGGGTGCGCCTTGATTATATCTTACAACTTTATAACTTTACAAAAGTCATGTAACAAAGACTTTCTATTTAAATTTCGTCGCGGAGGATGCTCTCTCGGAGGTCGGCCATCACTTTAACCATGCGAGTAAGGTTGTGAAGCGACGCGAGCGTCAAGACCGTTGCCTCTTTCGCTTTGAACAGATGATGCAGGTAGGCAATCGTATAATTTCGGCAGGTGTGGCAGGAGCATTCGGGATCGATCGGGTTAAAATTTGTTTTTTGCTTGCCCAGGGTAAAATTTACCGTCCCTTGCGACGTCAAAACGACCCCGTGGCGTGCCGAGCGGGTGGGGTAAGAGCTGTCAAACGTATCGAGTCCCCATTTCACCGACTCTTGAATCGAGTATAAGTCCCCTATCCCCAACAAATGGCGCGGCCGTGATGGGTCAAGGTGCTTTGTGGTGTATTCCAACACTTCGAAAAGCTGATCTTTGGTCTTCCCCAAACTTCCCCCGATGGCAAAACCGTCAAACGGCAACCCGTCAGCAAACTTCGCGCTTTGTCTTCGAAGCTCCTCGTCCACTCCCCCATGCACCACGGCATACATCGCCTGGTTATTGGGATTTTTCAAGTGATAATCGAGCGAGCGTTTTTCCCAGCGGTGAGTTCTTTCAAGGGACTCAATCAAAGCTTCCTTCTTAATGTGATAGGGAGGCAGCTCATCGAAAGGGATGATGATATCGGCTCCCAAATCTTTTTGCGCTTGAACCGACGTCTCGGCAGTTAGCTTAATCTTGCTTCCGTCGCGATACGACCGAAACTCGACCCCTTCCTCGTCAATTTTCAGCACTGAGCCACCGGTCTTCTTCGTCCCCTGGCTCTTAAGCTCGCTCGCCACTCCCCCGTAAGCCAGACTAAACACCTGAAAGCCGCCGGAGTCGGTGATAATCGGCTTATCGCGCTTGATGAACTTATGAAGCCCCCCCGCCTGTTTCACGACCTCTGTTCCCGGTTGCAGCATCAGATGGTACGTGTTGCAAAACATAAGCTGAAGCCCCGCCTGAACCACCGTCTCGTTATCGAGAGCCTTTAGCGTTCCATTGGTTCCCACGGCAACAAATCCGGGTGTGTCAATCACCCCGTGCGGCGTATGAATCCGCCCCACCCTGGCCATCGACTTTTTAGACTGATGAATTAGCTCAAACATAAGTGCCAACATTCTAGCACACATTCAAAGAAAAAATCCATTAAAGAATCCCGGAAAACATTCAATCGGAGTCGTTGATAGACCGCATTAAGCTTTTGAACGATTTTGCCGGATTTCTGGAAAAAATCCGGGTCCACCATTTGAAGACATGTTATTAAACAACTAATTATTAGTTATTTGCAAAAACCATCTTATTTGGTACGATTCTTGAGAAAAGATGCCCAAAACCAATAATGGAGGCTAAACTATGGAACCCCTTTCCCCCTCTTTCAGACCGGCGCTTTGGGACTTTAAAGTAGCAGAGACACCGGAACAGCATCAAGTCTTAAGAGACGCCATCGCTTATCTTAAAAACTCTCAAAACATTCGAAATGATGCACCTTATGCCCAGGAACTTTACAACAGATTACAAGAAACGACTGTGAATGACGGTCAGGAAGGGGCTGAAATTTCTAAAGCACGCGCCGTAATAAAAAAGATCTATCAAGATGCAATGTTCTCGAATCCGCAGACGGTTTCCTCCTCTGCTGCTGCAGCGGCTGCAGCCCTTTCCCCCATTGATACGGATCTCCCCTCTTTTGAGCATCTTCCAGATGAAGTTGTGCTACAGATCATAATGGACCTTCCCCTGAAACAAATTGGTCGTCTTCGACAAACTAATAAACGTCTTTACGCCATCGGTGGAGAAGCACTGGCCCTAAAAATCAGCCAAGAAAATATCCCCCTTTCCGATTTGGGGTTCAAGTCACCCGCACAAATTAAAGGGTTTTTAAACTCTTTGGGCCAGGATTCTTGCAAAAAAATACAAAACCTTAATTTAAAAGACATATCCATCGATATTGAATTTTTAAAAGAACTTTCTCAACTAACCCCTAATCTGAAAAACCTTGACCTTAGTAACTACAGACAAATTACCGACGCCTGGCTTCAGCATATCGCCCGTTTTCAGCAGCTACAAACCCTTGACCTTACCCAATGCCGCCTAATCACCGATGCCGGGCTTGGGCATCTTGCCGCCCTCAGAGAACTTCAAAACCTTAACCTTACCCAATGCCGCCTAATCACCGATGCCGGGCTTGGGCATCTTGCCGACCTCAGAGAACTTCAAAACCTTAACCTTAGCGATTGCAGCAAACTCACCGACGTCGGGCTTAAGCTCCTCACCACCTCTTTCAGAAAGCTTCGAAGACTAGACCTTAGCGGGTGCAACAAAATCACCGATGCCGGGCTTCTAGGTATCGCCTCCCTTACTCTTCTTCAAAGTCTTTGCCTTAACGGGTGCGAGCAAGTCACCGGCGCCGGGCTTGAGCACTTTGCCAACACCCTCAAAGAGCTTCAAAATATTGAGTTTAACGGGTGCGATCAACTCAACGATGATGGACTTAAATTCCTTGCTCGCCTCACTTGGCTTAAAAGTCTTGACATTGGCGCGTGCTGGAACATCACCGATACTGGGCTTGGCTACATTGCCGCCTCCCTCAAAGAGCTTCAGAGCCTTGGCCTTGGCGGGTGCAGCCAAATCACCGATACCGGACTTGGCTACATTGCCGCCTCCCTCAAAGATCTTCGAAGCATTAACGTTTACATGTGCCGCATCACTAAAGGGAGTTTGAATAACTTACAAAGGGATCTGCCCGGCATTCAAATTATTAATGGGTAGTATTAGGAGCAAGATATCCATTTGGCGGGCGCCGGAAAACCGGTACCCCCCGCCTGATCGCAACGGGAGTCGCGCCTCGTTTATCCCTCCGTCATAAAGTTGTATTTGGAGTAGAATAAGGTATGTTATTAAACAATTAATTATTAGGCTTTTATAAAAACTCATTATTATGGTATGATCGTCAAAATAAAATG
>JAGROB010000127.1:559-2487 GCA_020440465.1 Chlamydiia bacterium | reverse complement strand
GATCTGGTTGCACTTGCCAAGATTCTTGCTGAAAAAGTGCCTTTGGCATTAATTGCTAACTTTGAAAAATTTCAAATCGATCCCTCTCGTAGAAAAGATGTTATCCGTCTAATAGATCCTAACCCTATTGATATAAAAAGCTTACCACAACTTAAGGGGCTTGCCAGAAACCATGAATTCTTTTCCAGAATTCGCGAAAGGGACCCTACTCTATTTATAGAGCTCATCTTGGGATCTGACATGCCTGAAGAGTTAAAGGAGTTCAATGCCTTTTTAGAAACTCATGAACCGGATTTAATATCATTACTTAGCTTTGAGTACCGAATGAATCCTTCTCTTCCTATGAGAAAAGAAGTCGTACAGCTATTTTTAAAGTTTAAGGGCTCGCCCGACCTTGTAAAACTTAGACTGGCAATGCAAACGCATCCCGACTTTGAGGAAATAGCCCGCATGGCAAAAGGGGGAAGTATTCCCCAATCAAAATTAACCCCGAAAGAAGCGTTTTTTAAATTAGGGATAGAAGAACAAAGAGCTCAAATGCTAAGAGCTCAGATTCTAAGGGAAAGAGACGCGTTGCCCATTGCAAACCGAATCCTGAAAGAAGCTTCAGAAGGGAAACCTCTCGATAAGGAATTACTTGAGCAGGCTCTCAAACTTTATAAAAAGATTGGTGCTGAAGGATCGGGGAGAGTGCATGAGCGTCTAATCAGCCTAACCCAAGACCCCGGCCAAGAAACCAAAATAAAAGCGCTTGCCATACAGGCGCTATCTGAAGTGGAAAACGACCCTCAGAACGCCCAACGGAAAGCTTTCCTTTTAAATGAGCTGCAAAATACAGAGGACCTTACCCTACAAATCGTCCTTTTGGATGCGCTTGGCCGTTACAACTTCTCCCAACATGAAGACTTAAGCAGTATAAAAGCCAGTATCGTCAAGCTTTCCTCCAAAGATCCACTCGATCCTCTGCTTAAAAGATCCTTGGTCTACCTTGCCACAACGATACCGGATGAAGCAGCGCTTAAAATCGCCTACCAACTAGTGAACCAAGAGCCTTGGGATAGCTCTAATTATACTCAGAACTTAGCTGTTAGAGGGGATTTTAATTTATTCCCCTTTAGGCCGTTAGTTCATGACAGCCAAAAGCAGCTTAATTTTGTTATCGGTCAGCGATTAGTGGAGCTAAAACGACCCGAAATGGAGCGAAGAGCTCAAGAAATCTTAGGGGAGTATAGAGCAAATCCCATCTCCAATCCCACCTTAGCTCAGCTTGAAAGAAATATTAAAGGCTTTGAGTCGGGGATTCGCTACTATCCGACACCATTATTCATGCCGGCCGGAACCGTTTGTTTTAGGGGAATCAATGCCAAAAAAGGGGAGAAGCTTGCAGAGGCGGCTTTTACAGATTTTTGGGTGAAAGGGTCAGGATCCTCTGATTTGAGCTTATTTGATAACTATGATTCCGGCACTTGGTCAAAAGTAGGCCAGATGTTTTCCAGTACGACATTAGATTATGTTATGCAAGGGTATTTTGATAAAAACGGCATGCTTATGACCATCCCGGGCGAGGCTTTAAACGAGCAGGTTTTAAGACGAAATATTCGTCTGCAAAAAGAAGGTTCTATCCACTTTGTCTCTTATACAAGACTCGCTCACCATCAAATCTCTCAGCTTTTTATATCCAGCGTCTCTCAACCCCGAATAGAAGCTCTGGCAAGCGCACCGTTAAAAGTAACGGATAAGACTCAAAAAAACCCCACCCCGGAAAAGATCGCCAGACGTAATCTGGAAAGAACCACTTCGGAGCTCCGTTCGCTAAAGGACCGGGTGACCTACTTTGATCCCAATAACAACCTAGCCACCGAAATAAGGGACAAGATGGAGACTTTAGGGCTCAAAGAAGCGACAATCCAGGAAGTCATCGATGAAAA
>JAGROB010000127.1:0-481 GCA_020440465.1 Chlamydiia bacterium | reverse complement strand
TCCAAGAACCCCCAAAAGTCGAGCCGCTGCAAGTCATTACTCGCTAGACTTCACAAAGAGCATTAGGCTCTACCCCTTAAAAATAACATAACATATATTATCAGACGTTCTGGAGTTCTTGGTTTATTTCTATTGTGTGGGTTCGCTAAGGTTTTAGGTAATGCCGGCTTTTGACTTAAGATTAGCTAAAGTGGCTTTATTTAGGTTAAAAGCAAAGGCAGATCGAGAATCAAAATCAATTTTTTGGAAAAGGGCTAAAAGTTCGGCTGACTCCCTTGCGTCAAGTTCCTCGTTATTTTTGAAAATACCCAGTAGTTCGCAAAAATCTAACATGTCTTGGTCATCTAAAGATTTTGCGATTAAGACTCTGAGTGAGACAATTTGATGGGTTGCACGGTACTTCGGATTAGTCGATTGCCTAAAACCTTCTCTGCTATTTAACTCGTAATTCCCCCCTATGTATTCCGCGATCACACGGCCG
>JAGROB010000126.1 GCA_020440465.1 Chlamydiia bacterium | reverse complement strand
CTTCGATGGAGTAAATATCGTGGTGGGGCGGGGGACTAATGAGGGTTACTCCAGGAGTAGAATGGCGGAGTTTGGCAATTTCTTCGCTTACTTTTTTTCCGGGTAATTGTCCGCCCTCGCCAGGTTTAGAGCCTTGAGCCATTTTGATTTCTAGTTCTTCGGCGTGGGCAAGATAGGAAGCGCGCACACCAAAACGACCGCTGGCTACTTGTTTGATCTTACTGTTGGCACTATCGCCGTTGGCTTTAGGAAAAAATCTAGCTGAGTCTTCGCCGCCTTCTCCAGAGCCACTCTTGCCGCCTAGGCGATTCATGGCAATGGCAATGGTCTCGTGGGCCTCACGGCTTAAAGCTCCTAGAGAAATAGAAGCTGTATTAAAACGACTGAGGATAGCTTCTACCGACTCTACTTCTTCTAAGGGAATAGGCTTGGCTTTTTTAAAGCTCAATAAGTCCCGAAAGGTAGTAGGCGGTCTTTCATTAATGAGTTTAGAGAATTCTTGGTAGTCTTCTTTGTCGCCTGTTTTAGCTAGCTTGGTTAAAGCCCTGACCACATCGGGGTTAAAGGCGTGGTATTCTCCGTCTCGACGAAAACGATAAAGACCTCCTATGGGTAAAGGAATAACCTGTGCTTCTTGTGTTTGAGGAAAGGCTTGAGCATGCCAAGTGAGTATGTCTTGAGCGACTTCTTCTAAGCCAATACCACTGACTTTAGAAAAACAACCGGTAAAGTAGCGTTCGATCATGCTGTTTTTGAGACCAATGGCTTCAAAGATTTGCGCGCCCATGTAAGAGCTTAAGGTAGAAATACCCATCTTGGACATGATTTTATAAAGTCCAGCTTCGACAGCGCTTTTAAAATTCTTTAAGGCTTCACCTGGTTTTATTTCACCAAGGGTTCCGTTGGTGGCCATTTGTTTAATGACCGCTTGGCTTAAATAAGGACATACCGCCCTAGCGCCAAAGCCTAGTAAACAAGCAAAGTGGTGTACGTCTCGGGCATCTCCGGTGTCGGCAATTAGACTGACCTTCATGCGTAGGCCTTGACGGATCAGATGGTGGTGTACAGCCGAGACAGCTAGCAACATGGGGATAGGCGCGTAGTCGGCGTCGATGGCACGGTCGCTTAAGATCAAAAGGCCAGTTCCTTTTTTTACCGAGTGGGCCGCTGCCTCACAAAGGCTTAATAAGGCTTCTTCCATTTCTTTAGGGCCTTCGCTAGCTTTAAAGCGGGTCAAGAGTGTGTCACTTTTAAAAGCTTCATCGGGTAGATTTTTTAAATCTTCTAGGTCTACTTCGTCGAGAATAGGACTAAGTAGTTGAATACGCTTGGCGTGTTCTGGTGACTCTTCAAAAATATTACCTCGGGGTCCCAAATAGCTATGCAAAGCCATCACGGCTTTTTCCCGGATGGGGTCGATGGGTGGATTGGTTACCTGGGCAAAGAGCTGTTTAAAATAATGATAGAGAGGTCTTGGCTGTTTAGAGAGTACAGCAAGAGGCGTGTCATCACCCATCGAGTAGGTGGGTTCTTTGCCGTCTTCGGCCATGACCTTAAGGAGCATGTCCATTTCTTCTTTGCTTAAGCCCACGGCGTGCAGGCGGCTTAGCATTTCGGACTCGCTAAAATGAGCGGCTTGGTATTCGGGATTACGCTCTCGTAAGGAAAAGCGATTGAGGCCTTGTTTTAAATAATGGGCATAGGGCTTGCCTTGTGTGAGGCGGTCTTTGATTTCACTATCGGTAAAGAGTTTTTTCTCTTTTAAATCAACCGCCAACATCTGTCCGGGACCAAGGCGACCACGGCGACTTACAAGGTCAGCAGGAATGTCAATCATGCCAACTTCACTACCTAAAACCAGCAGTCCATCCTGGCGCAAAACATAACGGGCTGGGCGTAAGCCATTGCGATCTAAGATAGCCCCTACATAGTGACCATCAGCAAAAGTGATGGCTGCGGGTCCATCCCAGGGTTCCATGAGACAAGCATGGTATTCAAAATAAGCTCGGCGTTCCTCCGGCATATGGGGCACGTTTTGCCAAGCTTCGGGTAACATCATGGACTTGGCTTGCAGAATATCCCGTCCTCCCATCACGATAGCTTCTAAGGCATTGTCTAGGCTAGCTGAGTCACTACCACCATGCTGGATAATGGGCTTAAGCTCTTCTGGATCTTGGACCCAGGCTAGGCGATTTAGTTCGGGTTCTCTTGCGCGCATCCAGTTGCGGTTGCCTTGGATAGTGTTGATTTCACCATTGTGAGCAATCATGCGAAAAGGTTGAGCCAAGGGCCAAGTAGGAAAGGTATTGGTGGAAAAACGCTGATGAAAAAGAGCAAAGGAGCTCTTAAACAGGGGATTAGCCAGATCCTGATAAAAGAGTTCCAACTGGTGGGCTACTAGTAAACCTTTGTACACTAAAGTTTGGCTAGAGAAACTGGGGATATAAAAATCCCGTACGGATTCTTCTAGCAGGTGTTTTTCGATGGCTTTACGGCTTAGGTAAAGAATTTTTTCGTAGTCCTTGGTAGAGATTGAATCACCTCGGGCCAGCAAAACTTGCTCGATGAGTGGTTGGCTTTGCCTAGCTTGTTCTCCTAAGACCGAAGGATCTACAGGCACAGGTCGCCAGCCTAAGAGTCTAAGGCCGTGTTTAAGCACTTGATCTTCAATCACCGTGCGGCAGCGTTCTCTTTGCTCGGCCTCTTGGGGAAAAAAAATCATACCCACTCCGAGGTCCTCTATTTTTTCTAGACCCTGGCCCAGCTTTTTAAGCTCCTCGATAAAAAACTCTTTAGGGATAGCCGTTAAAATACCTGCTCCGTCACCGGTTTTTCTATCGGCGGAAACTGCCCCTCGGTGGGTGAGACGGGTGACTGCTTGAATGGCGTAGCGGACAATGTCATGGCTAGCTTGGTTATGAATATTAGCCACTAGCCCTGTACCACAGCTGTCATGCTCTTGGCGGGGGTCGTATAAGCTAGGGGAAAACTCTGCATTCCTATTCATGAAAGGCGTCCTTTCTTGTGGCTTACTTTAATTTATAACCGAGGCTGCTTCATTGTTAGCCTGGTATTTGAGGGTACGGAGGATTTTTAAGCAATCTCCAGTCCCTTGGAAAAATTAATTTAAGAAAACACTTAGATTTTAAGCACTTATAAGACATAGGGCTTGGAAGGGCTGATCTAAGGGCCAAGGGAGGATTTTCTAGCTAACTTAATAAGAAATTTCAAGAGGAATTGGAGATAATAGATTTTTGATAATTTGGTTGGATCGTAGGCGGGCCTTTGCTAAAGGAGCCCTCCTTGAATTTTGGGTTCTTTGAAAGAAAATGTTTGGCGGATCGGGTATTGGGGATTTTTATCAAGGAAAACAGACTTTTTTAAATAAACTCGATAGACGATCCGTCGTTTTAGCTAAAACATGGAGCCAATTTTTGTATATCGAATACCGCCTGTGCTGTCAGCAGGCAGGTCTATCGGAAAAATTGGCTTATTTTTAAGCTAATTTTGGAGAGGTGGCCGAGTGGCTTAAGGCAGCGGTTTGCTAAACCGTCGTAGGGGTAAAACTCTACCGGGGGTTCGAATCCCCCCTCCTCCGCCATGGCTTTTTCCGGTCTTTATTCCCCTTCCGTTCTGGGTTGTGAATCCTCTTCATAGAACAAGTCCTCGTCCTTAAGCCAAAGGCTCAAGAATCTCTCCGCCATTTCCTCGATGACGACATCCGGCTTTTCTCGTTCGACCATGTACCGAACCGATTCGAAGCTGGGTCTGCGGAGGTAGACGAAGACGCTTCGATTGAATTGCTCGCCGAGAAAGTCGATGAGGCCATGCCGGGTGAAAGAATCGTGGAAGACCAGGAGTTTTCCAGTCTTCTCGGGATTCTCCTTGAGAAGCATTCCATGCCAGAGCCAGTCGGCGCCCTCGGGGCGGTCCATATATTGCGCTTGGTGGAAGGGGGTTTTCGGTTCGAGGGTGAGGGAATCGACCGAAAAAGCCTTTCCAAAACCGATCATCTCTCCCAGGTCACCCTCATGAACCTGGTTTACGAATCGATAGTCCTCAATCGAGCCGCAATCCATATTTACGCCCGTGGCGGATGAGATCTCCCGACAGATTTCTTGGAAAGCGATCAAGGCGCCGAGGTCGGTCCAGTGGGAATCGTTGGGGTGGTAGACCAAGCCGAGGTCCTTGGCCTCACGCATGGGTTCGCGCAGGTCGAACAGGGGGACTCTGGAATTCTCCGCCAAGTATTCTTTAAG
Organism: Chlamydiia bacterium; assembly: GCA_020440465.1. Classification (GTDB taxonomy): domain Bacteria; phylum Chlamydiota; class Chlamydiia; order Chlamydiales; family Parachlamydiaceae; genus JAGROB01. The sequence goes on along the minus strand of JAGROB010000126.1, from coordinate 33 downwards.
ACGGTCCATGCGAGTCCTTCCCGCTCGCTTGCG
>JAGROB010000125.1 GCA_020440465.1 Chlamydiia bacterium | reverse complement strand
TTCATTTTTAGGTTTTTTACAGGATGGCAAAGATGTCAAGGATAACAAGGATGGATTTAAGCTAGAGCTCATCCTTGCTATCCTTGACATCCTAGCTATCCTGTAAAAAATTCAAAGATCTTTTAATAAAGCTGGAATTCAGGGAATTGAAACCCCGCATCTTGAAGCTTCTGACTGGAGACGATCTTGTTCCCCCCGTGGGGTGTCTCCTTCGTGCTGTCCCATACAAGATCGGGCTTTAGCTCTTTGTAAAGCTCCTTCCGGGTCGGGTGAAAATCGGCCACCAAATTGAATATTCCTTTGAGCTCCGTCCGAAATCCGAACTCGATCCCGGCCACGATCGCCTCCAGGGGAGAGACATTGACTCTGTTTTCCCCTGTCCCGGGAGCGCTGGTGCGATCCTTTAATCTTTTTCCGAGCTCCCGTCCCGGACCGATGACTTCCCCCAGTCGAAAGATCAAGATGTCCTTTCCCGAGTCCATTAAAACCTTTTCCGTGTCTATCAAAATCTGAGCCCGTTCACTCAGCGCTTGCATAGGGGTTTCTTCCGTCACGACCGCCCCTTTATACTCCCCATAAACAGAGGTAGAAGAGGTATAAATGATCCGTTTTAGTCCCGATTTAGCTAAAATCTTCGCATTATCAAGATAGGCTTCTTTATATTTGTCGGGGCTGTCGGGAGCGACAGCAAATAGACACGTATCAAAGGTGGGAGGAATCTGTCCCGGCCACTTAAGTTCTCCCTCTTTTGGGGAACGTGAGTAGATAGCTGTCTTAATGCCATTTTTTTTCAGTCTTCCGATCGCCGCTCGTCCCACGTAGCCGGCGCCGAGCAGAAGACAGTTCACAAGACCCCTAAAAGCTCGAAGCTGTTTTTCAGCTCCAGATTTTCGGGCTTATCAAAGGCCCCGGACCCTTTCAGCCACTGAAGGTAGTCCTTCGGAACTTCTTTTAAGGGCTTTCCCTGAAACTTCCCAAAGGGCATATGTTGAATCGGGCGCGGCTTGTTCAAAAGGTCGTACACTTGCTTAATGCTTAAGTCGTCTACCATGTGCAAGAAAACTTCTTTCAGCACGATCACGTCGTCAAGGGCTCTATGGGCGCGGTTTTCGGGGATGCCGTAGATCTCTCTTAAAAACTGTAAGGAATGACGGGGTAGATCGGGGCGATAACGCCTTGCCCATTTTAAACTGTCTAAAAACTTCCAGGGGGGCAATGGGTGCTCGCACCGCTCATATTCCGCCTTCATAAAGTGGATGTCGAAGGCGTCGTTGTTGTGGGCGATTAAGACCACTTCACCCTCGCAAAACTCGGCAAATTCAACCGCTACCTGGCTAAAGGGGGGAGCATCTTTTACGTCCTCGTCGCTGATGCCGTGGATCTTGGAAGCCTCCGGCGGGATCGGCATGCCGGGGTGAATAAGCGTCTCGTACGATTTATCCCGCTCCAGATCGTAGGCGGCAAGTTCAATGACCCGGTCGTTTTTGGCTTTAAGGCCGGTCGTTTCCGTATCGTAAAAAATCGCTCTCATGTTTTTGCTAAGTCCCAAGCTGTAAGTTTAATTTCCTCGATCGCCCAGGCCGAAAGTTTGGGCAACGCGTCTAAATAGACATCCATTTGCTTGTCCGTGGGCTCTAAAAGCATGAGACGATGGTACGCCAAACCATTGTTTTCGTCCAGGCCGAATCCCGGCAGATCGACTTCGAAATTGAGGCGATTTAAATGGGCTAAGACCGCTTCAAACCGATCTTTTGGAACCTGAAAATTAAAATATGTCAACACCTGAAGGCGCGTATCTCCCGGATAAAGTCGAAAGAGCATTGTTGTCTTCTCATCGGTAACAAAAAGCTGGTTCGTTGACGGCTCCAAAAGGGGGTTAAGCCCCCTTTTGGTAAGTGCTTCTTTCAAATTCATTAATAACTGGCGGAGGGCGTTGGGGGTCCTGAACTCTTTTGGCCTGTTACACACGGGTTATTGGTGGTTGGAACCACGCAGTAATCATCGTCGCCCGGCATTTGATAGCAGCTAGTGAGCATGATGGGAATTAAAAGTAAGAGAAGTTTTTTTGACATATTTTTTATCCTATTTTTCTTCTGAAAGTCGAACCAGACCCTGTGGGGTTTCTCCCACAACCAGCGATTTCCCTTCGACTTCAAGCAAATAGATGATCGTTTTTTGGGAAATCGATCGTCTATCGATCACTTTGATGAGGCTCTCGTCGTTGACTTTTTCAAACCGCTGGCCCGTGAGTCTTCTCATGTACCAGCTTAAGCCCAAAAGGACGGCTACCATGATTCCCAACACGCCGAGCATTTTTATGAATTCATAAAAAAATCTACTGGTTTGGATTTCAGGCAGAGCTGTTTCCTCCGCAAAAAGGAGGACGGGGGTCAGAAAAAGGGGAAACCATTTTAACATTTTTCACATCCTGGTTATAGTTGTTGTATGACTTTTGAGTTAAAAAATAAAGGATTAATCGCGCTCGACCTTGACGGAACCACCGTGGAGGGGAAAAATCCCCCTTCGAAAGAGGTGGCAAAGGGCCTTAAAAGCTTTTCGGAAGAGGGGTGGAAGATCGCTTTCGTTACGGGGCGATCGCTCGGCTGGGTGAAAGGCTTGCTTAAAGACCTTGACTTTCCCTATGAGCTGGCGGTTCAAAACGGGGCGCTGGGACTTTCCTTTCCCTCCGGAAGACAGCTATTTAAAAACTATCTTAATACGTTTGCCGCGGAAAAAGCGAATGATATCCCGCTGCCTTACGCGCTTTATACCGGCGACGAAAAGGACACGGTCTATTGGCAGCCTGACCGATATTCTAAAATAGAAAGAGAATACCTGAGGTCGCGCATCGAAGCGTTTCAAGAAAACTGGATCGATGACTGGATATTGCCGAAGGAAGCGGCCGCGTTTAAATGGTTCGGAAAACAGCATGTCATGGAAGAGTTAGGATTGCAACTCGTCGCTTTAGGCTTTCAATGCACCCCGATTAAAGATCCGTTTGATGCCTCCGTTACCATTTGCCAAGCGACGCATCCAAAGGCAAACAAGGGAGAGGCTTTACGCCAGCTTCAAAATGGGGTTATGGGCCCCACGATCGCGGCGGGGGATGACATGAACGATTTTCCTCTTTTGCAAGCGGCCGATATCGCCATCGCTATGCCGAAAGCGCCTGAGGCATTAAGGGATCTGGCTCATTTTATCGCGGATAGGGGATTGATTTCGGCTTTAAAGGAGGCCACAAAATGAAGAATACTTTAGAGCTTGCGGGAAAAAAGTTTTACAAAGAAGAAACGGGCTACATCCACTTCATGTACCACCAAGCGGGCTTAAGCCACCACTATACGATTCCCGTGTTTGAGAACTTGTGTTGGTCACTCGCAAACTTCATGTTGAAAACCAAAGAGGGGGTAGAGGAGGGAAAGCGTCTTTTAACCCATCTTTTAGCATTTCAGACAGAAACAGGGGAGTTTCCCGTTTATCTTCATGACTATCCCACGGTGAAAGATGCTTTTTTAGGTGCTTATCTTTTTCATCCTCTGTTTTTGATCAAAAAAGAGTTTCATCATGTGATGGGAAAAGAGCTTTTAGAAAAGCTTGAAAAGTCCCTTGAGCGTTTGACCCAAGCGCTTTTAAAACAGTTTCAGGAGAAAAACCCCCAGGGGCATATTCGGATTAAAGTGGGCGCGGCCTTGATGGCTATGGGGATGCCGGAGGGGGAAGCAATTTTAAGCGACCCGCCCGAGCTTGTTCCCTCCTCTTTTCATATTGCCGATCGTGAGCTTGCACGGGATTTGGGTGCGGTGAAGTTGCCTCTATGGCCTAAAATCTTTTGGCACCCGACTTTAAAAGCTTATGTTGGCCCCGCCCATAAGGAGCGGCAAGAGGGGGATCAACCTGAAGTCACCCTTTTGGATTTAATGATGGGTGCTGAACATAAAGAGCGCTTAACGCCCCACCACTTGTGTATGGCGCTTGTGAGGAGTAGCCCTCTTCCAGAAGAAGTTAAAACACGGGGAGTTCGGGTTGAAGAAAGCTTTGGTTTTGCCGCACTTGATCAAAAAGAGGGGGAGATGCCCACACACCCCGGATATCATCTGTTCCGTCTGGTAACAGAAGGGGAAGGTAAGTTAGACACGCTCGCGATTCCCGGGGGAAATTATAAAAAAGTTTCTTTTAAAGAAACGGATCAAGGGGTCGTTTTTGAGTTTCATCTTCCGGCTGAGTTCGATCCTGACTCTCGTGACAAGTCACGGGAAATCGCGGTTTACTTTAACTTGGGGGTAAAATACGACGGTTCCGTTTTTCGGTTGAATGAGCCGATCGACATTCAGTTCAAACATATCCGAGCGTCCTTGGAGTTTCGTCTAAAAGCGGGCTCCGGAGACTTCATCGGACAAAGAGCGCGGGGTAATCGCCCTTCACAGCTTCTTAAGGAAGGGGTTTATGATGAAGTTTTATTCTTGCGCTCGTTAAGACGTTCCGAAGATGCCGTCATCGAGCTTGAGATTAAGGTGACATGAGACTTTTTCTTGTGGTTTTGCTAGCCTTTAGTGCTTGTTCACCTTATTCTGAAGGGTATCAAAGATGCTATCGTTATTATTCCCACAAGAAACCGGGCAAAAGAATGTGTCCGACAGATACGTTTGTCATCTTTCTAGTCGACGCAAGACATTTGGATTATTGCAACACTCAGTCCCTCGTAAAGTCGATGGCAAAGCACCCGAGTGATGGGAGTAAGAATACCGATGTGGGTCATGCGTGGATCTACATTAAAGATGAAGATCGGGTATTCGAGGGGGGGGTTACGGCGGAGACGGGGAGGATCCAGCCAAAATACTTGCATGGGGTAAGTTATTTATCCGCTTGCGGTGACCCTAATCCTGCACGGTATTTTTTTTGTCCCCAAAGAGATGGCCATTTGGAGTTGGGGTCGGGAGGGCATAAGCCGACTTATGCCGCAAAAGTCAATGCGACACCGGAGCAAGTGGATCAAATCTTCGAGCTGATCGAAAGCTACCCTTATAGCGACTATGCGTTATCGGGCAGAAGCTGCGCGAGTTTTGTGGCCGAGGTGGCGGCGATCTTGGGGATTGAATTGGAAGTAAGGCAAACCATTCAGATCGATCCGGTAGTCTGTTTCAGGGGGGAAAGGGCGGTTATGTGGACTGATCCCAAGTATGGGGTGATCTCAATCGCCACGGCCGATCGGCTGGAGAGGAGCTTGGTGGAGCTTGTGGAATCGGGCGACGCGGAGGATGCGCTTCCCTGGTGGAAACTTCGTTAAAATTCATTTGCAGAGTAGCATTGAAGCTGCGGAATTCTTTTGGAGTGCGGTGACTTGTCACCGCTTTTGACGGGGTGACTTGTCACCCCGACCCCTTTTAAAATGCGATGCGACAAGTCGCATTGTCTCGAATTTGGATATTTTTAAGCTTCCAAAAAATTCATGCTGAAACACTCATATGAGTTACATTTTAACCCAATGACATAGGTAACACTTTCATTGAACATATTTAGATTGCAAGCGTCTTAATCGGGGTAATTAGTTTTAGATTTATAACGATAAGAACGATATAACGATGAAAACGATATCTCTAATGAGTTTAAAGCCCAATTTTTAAGGTGTTAACCTAGTTGGAGATATCGTTTTTATCGTTCTTATCGTTAAAAATTTACAAATTATTTGAAAAATGTCTCGCATAATTATTAAATGTCCAGACTTGGGGGCGGGCTGACAAGTCACCCCGTGGTGCAACGGGTGTGTTGCCTAATTCGACAA
>JAGROB010000124.1 GCA_020440465.1 Chlamydiia bacterium | reverse complement strand
GAGGGCTTTTAAAGCCGATGCAAATATCTTTAACTTTAACTTGTTTCATTATTTTTTAAATCCTGCTGAATTTCCAGTCTTGTGGTTTTGAGTCTTTGTAGGGCATATAACCGTGGAAGGGCCTCGGATCATTATCAAAGACCAAGGGTAAAAAGAGTTTATCCCCCTCCCAGGCGGGTTTCGTATTAATCTGATCCACATCTACCCATTCTAACGTCCCCTCCGGATTGGAGGTATACGGCTCTCCCGAAAAAGACTCTATCAGAAAAATAAACCCAAGCCAATCCTCACCATGAGGACCAAAGCCGGTCCAATTAATCGTTCCCCGTAAAGAAAGCTTATCCACTTCAAGGCCGGCTTCTTCCAGAATCTCTCGCTTCATGCCGTCGACGACGTTTTCATTTGGCTCCAGCTTTCCGCCAAGACCGCTATACTTGCCCTCGAAAATATCTTCTCTTCTGCCATGACGGTGCACCAAAAGAGTCTTTTTCTTGTCGGGGGATAAGATATATCCAAGTGTTCCGATTATGGGACAGTAGGGCATTCAATCTTCCTCTTATTAAGAGGAGCATTATAGAGTATCGCGCCCACGATTGCCAGCCGAAACTTCAGAGGATTTCGGCGGCGACCGCGGCGAGCTCCGAGCGCTCTGTCCGATCTAAGAACATGCTTCCATAAATCTTTTGATCGGCAAACTTCCCGATCACGTAGGATAAGCCGTTCGAATCCTTGTCCAGGTAAGGGTTGTCGATCTGGGTCGGATCGCCCGTCAGAATCACTTTCGTCCCCTCTCCGGCCCGGGAAACAATGGTTTTAACTTCATGCGGTGTCAAGTTCTGCGCCTCGTCCACGATGATATACATCTTTGGAAGCGATCTTCCTCGAATGTACGTCACAGCTTCCATCTCTAGCTTCTTTGACTCCATCACCCACTTGAGCGTCTCAGATTGATCATGCCCCGAAGAGTCGCATAAGAATTCCAGGTTATCGTAAATCGGCTGCATCCAGTGAAAAAGCTTTTCTTCTTTTGTTCCTGGCAAATAACCGATATCACGTCCCAACGGGACAATCGGCCGGGAAACTAAGATCCGGCTATATGTATTTTCATCAAAAACTTTCTTTAGACCGCAAGCAAGTGCTAAAAGCGTCTTTCCCGTTCCCGCCTGCCCCAAAAGGGTCACGAGTTTGATATCGTCTCTTAAAAGCAGGTCTACCGCACACTTTTGTTCCACATTGCGCGGTTTAATCCCCCAGATATTTGAAACCTTTAACAAAGGCTCGAGACGTTTTTTTGATGCATCCCATTTTCCGACGGCAGAGGAGTTTTCTGGGGAGTGAAGGACGAAGTACTCGTTCGGCTTCGCTTCCAAACCGTCAAGAGCAAGTTCTCCGTCTTTGTAAAATAAGTCGATATCGTTTTTCTGGACGTCGGCTCGCTTAATACCCTTGTACAAAGAGTCGTAAGCAAACTTCAAATTTTCGTAGTCTTCCGCTTCTAAGCCAATCGCTTCCGCTTTGATAC
>JAGROB010000123.1 GCA_020440465.1 Chlamydiia bacterium | reverse complement strand
AGGTGATTTAGTTGGATAGGTTCGTTCTAATCGTTAAAACTTTTCCAATCTCTTTCCCCTCTTTTTTTGAGTATATTTTTTATTCTGCCGCCGGAGGCGATCCTGCTTGTCCTGTTATTTTTTACTGGAATTTGATAGAGATAAGGCCGATTAAAAGACACAAAAGCCCCACAATCCAAAACCTGATCACGATCTTAGTCTCTTTCATCCCCTTATACTCAAAATGGTGATGTAGCGGTGCGCACAAAAAGATCCGTTTCTTGTTGAAATAACGGTAGCTAATCACCTGCAAAATCACAGATAAAGCTTCCGCCACAAAAACGGCTCCCACAATCCCAAGCAAAAGCCCCCTTCCGAGCAAAATCGCCACTGTCCCCAAGATGCCCCCCAGGGTTAAAGAGCCGATATCCCCCATAAAAAGCTGGGCAGGAAAGCCGTTGAACCACAAAAATCCGAGTAAAGCCCCAATCATTGCCGCCAAGAAGACGGCCACCTCCGAGGCCTGATCGATGTAGACTAAATTCAAGTAATCGGCAAAGGACTCCACACTCATCAAGTACGCAAAAATCCCGAAAGCCAGCCCCGCCATGACCAAAAGTCCCGAAGCCAGTCCATCAAGCCCATCGGTTAGATTCACGGCGTTTGACGTTCCAACAACAATAAACAAAATCCAAAAAAAGATCCCGATAAGCCCCACACCCGAAAGTTGAAGCCACGGCGTTTTCATAAACGGAACATATATATTTCCGGCAAACGCTTGTAAGTTTAAAGCGTAAAGGCCCTCTTTGATAACGGGCATCTCCCCAAAAAAGTTTGTGAACCCAGGAATCAACATAAAAAGGGCCACTAAAGCGGCTATAGCCCCTTGGGTAAGAAGCTTTTTCTTTCCCGAAAGGCCTTTGCTATTTTTTTTGTACTTCAGCTTTAAATAGTCGTCTCTTCCCCCCAAGAAGGAAAACAAGAGCGTCACGACAAGAAGCAATTTAAGGTACGAGCTGGATAAATCCCCCCACAAAAGGGTCGATACAATTAAGGAAAAGACCACCAAAATCCCCCCCATGGTCGGAGTGTCTTTTTTATCGTGATGAAGCTCTCCCAATAAGGGACACTCTTCTACTCTGATGGGCTGGCCAATCTTTAAAGAGTAAAGTTTACGAATGAAACGGGGACCTAAGAAAATAGATAAAATGAGCGCCGTTAAGGCTGCCATTAAAAGTCTCGTGGAAGCATAAGAAAAAACATGGGGTAAAAACTCGACTATCACAAATCCTCTTTATCTTCTGTAGTCGTCAGCAAAATCTGAAAGCCCCCAAAATCTGGACCCTTTCAGTAAAACAAGGTCACCGGGCGCTATATGCACTTTTAGGGCGTTAAAGAGCGCTCTCGGATCGGAAAAAAACTGTGCCGACTTTCCGGCTTCTTGAAAGGCCGTTAAGATCGGTTTCGACCCCTCTCCCACCAAAAACACCTCATCCAGATTTTCAACCGCAACTTTAGCTACGTTTTCGTGGCAATGCTGCGAAAATCTTCCTAATTCCAACATCTCGCCAATCGCGCCAATCCTTCTCCCCGTGACCTGGGGCAAGCTTTTCAAAGCCCCTACCATAGAGGGCTCAGAGGCATTGTAAGCATCATTTACGATAGTAATGCCCATACTTGTAAAAACTTCGAATCTTCTCTCAAAAGGGTGTATTTTGGCTACTTCTTTTAAAATCTTCTCCTCTTCCACACCAAAACGGCGCGCGATTAAAGCTGCTGCCGCTAAATTAATGCGTAAGTGTTCGGGAAGCTGGGGTGCGACAGGAGCATCTTCAATCCCATAGTAATACGCAGGCATCTGTCTAAAGGGATAATTTTGGATGTTTTTATGAATGACCGCCCACTCGGTATCGGGATGGGATAAAATCTCCCCTTTCGCTTTCGCAATGTCTTCTAAGGAATCAAAATTTTCCGCATGAACCAGTTCGATGGCGGTGATAACACCCACTTTTGGAGGCGCAATATCAACCAGTCGTTTAAGATTGCCTTGATGAGAAAGACCCATTTCAAAAACAGCTATTTCCTCTTCCCCTGTCATATCATTTAAGATCGCAAGGGGCACACCCACCTGGGAGTTCGCGTTGCCGGGTGTTTTTCCCACAACGAATTTAGTGGATAAAAGCTGCCAGATTGCCTCTTTGGTAGAGGTCTTACCGACGGAACCCGTCACTCCAATCACGGGGGTTCCACGACTTTTATGTCGCTCTTTAGCCATGAGTTGAAGCTGCGTTAGGGGGTCTTCCACCGGAAAAAGTTCCATTCCGAAAGAGGGACCGTTGTAGCTGTTTTGCACAACGGCGGCTTTGGCCCCTTTGCGAGAAGCCTCTTCCAAAAAATTATGCCCGTCAACACGTTTTCCCTTCAGGGCAAAAAAAAGTGCGCCGGGAATAACTTTCATGCTATCCACGGCAGCGATTGAACACGCATCAAAATAAGGCAACAGGATTTTTTCCCGCACCATTTCCCCCCTTCTCAAGACTTAAGATTAGCCTCTTATTTTATTTTGAACAAGATAAGGTTTTACAAAAAAGATCAGCTATTTTAAGATCTATCCTTTCCGGTGGCATGGCCAAGTGGTAAGGCAGAAGCCTGCAAAGCTTCCATCCCCAGTTCGAATCTGGGTGCCACCTTTTTTTCTTTTTTTACCACCGAGCAATAAGAGACCACTGAGAGATTATCTCTTTTTCACTCTTTTTGTGCTCGGTGGTTTTTTTATACACGGGGGATACATGCTTTACTTAGTGGCAACGCCGATTGGCAATCTGGGTGACATGTCTCATCGAGCTGTTGAAGTCTTAAAGGAAGTCGATCAGATCCTTTGTGAAGACACTCGAACGAGCCAAGTTTTACTCAATCGCTACGACATAAAAAAGCCGCTAAAACCTTACCACAAATTCAATGAAAAAGAAGCGGAACAAGCCATACTCTCCCGACTAAAAGAGGGGAAGTCGATTGCGCTCATATCCGATGCGGGAACGCCCGGCATTTCTGATCCGGGAGAGACCCTCGTTAAAGGCGCCCTCGAAAACGACTTAAAGGTTACCGCGATCCCCGGCCCTTCCGCTTTTTTGATGGCGCTTCAACTTTCCGGCTTTGAGCTATCCCCCTTTCAGTTTGTCGGATTTTTACCCAAAAAAAGTGGTGAGCTTAAAAAATACCTGACAGAAATTCTTTTATACAACGGAGTTTCAGTTGCTTACGAAAGCCCGCACCGTCTTATTAAGCTGCTTGAGCTTTTGCCGCCTAAAAGAGAGATCTCCGTTTCAAGAGAGCTGACTAAAAAATTTGAAGAGACAAAGAGGGGTACTGCTGACTCACTTCTTTCTCACTTTAAAGAACATCCCCCAAAAGGAGAATTCGTAGTTGTGATCAATAAAGGTTCTGACACCTTACTCCAAGATGCAAGCCTTGAAGAAGAAATTTCAAGACTGCAAAAAAACGGGGCCTCAAAATCAGCCATTACAAGGGAGCTATCTCAAAAGTTTCAACTTCCCAAGAAAAAAATCGCAAAACTTTTAGGATAAAGATTTACAAAATAGTCCCGAATCCCCTATAGCTTGTTGTAACAACATTTTTTAACAAAAGAGGAGTTTCGGAATGAAATCGTTTCGTTACCTGACAGCTCTGGGATTATCTCTCGGACTGTTTTCGGCTCCCGCAGCAGATGCAGTACTGATCAGTACGAAATCGCTCGGAATGGCCGGCGTTGGGTATGGTTATGCCTTTGACGGTATGGCAGCTGCCCACAACCCGGGTGCTGCAGCGGCCCTGGACAGCAGATTTGACACAGGGTTAATTTTTTCTCATCTTAAAGGAAACACAACCTTTGTCGATAATGCCCTTGGACCCCTTGTTAACGGAAAGTATAACGGTTATCACAGAACTAAAAACTTTTACTCCCCTTACTTTGGATTAAACTACAATGTTGACTGCAACTTGACCGTGGGTCTTGTGGTTTATAATAGAGATCTTGCTAAGACAACTTACAAAGACCCGTTTGTCTTGCTAGGAACTTCACCTGCCGGACTGGAATACTTGCATGAAACGGTCTCCCCTTATATTGCCTATCGCTATGGATGTCATAACTTCGGCGTATCTGTTAACTGGGAAATTCAAAGAGCAAAAGTGAACGGTTTTGAAAATTTTGCCGCTCCAAGTAATCTATTGGCATCAGTATTTCCAAATGATGTAACAAATAAAGGCTATAACTGGTCTAACGGCGTAGGATTTACTTTTGGGTATTATGTTCATCTAACCGATACATTAAACTTCGGGGTTTCTTACCAGCCGAAGACAAAAATGAGCCGTTTCAAAAAGTATAGAGGCTTTTTAGCTGATGCAGGAAAATTCGATGTTCCGGAAAAGGTTGGAGTTGGATTCTCTTGGAGATTTTTGCAATGTGCCACTTTTGCCTTTGATTACGAGTATGTTCACTGGACTCAAGTAAAAGCGGTCAAAAACAAACTTCTTAACGAAGAGGGCGAGTTAAATCAGCTTGGCTCTGAAAACGGACCCGGCTTTGGATGGACTGACAAGCACTACTTCCGCTTTGGACTTGATTATGCTTGGAATGACTGCTTGACCTTGAGACTGGGCTACCGTTATGCACCTACTCAAATCAAGCCTTCACAAACTGTACTTAACGGCTTTACACTTGAGCCATTAGTTGAGAATATCTTGACTGCCGGTTTCAGCTGGGGCATCACTTGCTGCGACGAAGTTGACTTCTTTGCGGCTTACGGATTTGACAAAAAGATGAACGGAAGAGACTCCGTTCCTCCGGGAGCACCCCCTGCAGGGTTCTACGGCGGAAACGCGAATCTAGACCAAGACATCATTGCCGTTGGTATTGGCTGGGGCCACAGATTCTAATCTAGTCCCATCAATAGGTCTTTCACCGGTGCTTCCTTAGGGAGGCACCGGTTTTTTTATGCCGTTAACTCGGAATAAATCACTGAAAAAATAGCCCCGCCTCGGGCGCGAGACATCCCCCCGGCAAAAAGACGGAGATCCAAACTAACGCTCTTCCCCTTTTGCCAGCGGGTAAAAGCAGTATTCGCGGGATGCCCCGCGAGAGATGACAAAGCACCGCTCACGGCAACCGCTATCAAATCCACTACCTTATGCTCCCCGACAAGGGTATTCATCTCTTTGGCAAAAGCTTTTCCGATAGCCAGCCCGAAGACAAAGGCAGTCTCTTGAGCGACAATCGCCGCCACAATCTCCGGCCTTTTCATCTTCATAAGGGACTTCATTGGGGTTTCTTTCACCGAAAAACCCTGGTAAATCAAAATGAATGGAGAGGAAATCAACCCAACAACTCCGGAAGAAATAACCTGTGATAGAAACGATTTTTCGGGAAACAACTTATCGTCAATTTGCCGTTTTACCAGCATCTGGGTTCCCACCATAGCCCCCACGAACGGCATCGCTGACAAGCTATTGAAAATACCTTGAATCAATGTGATCTGGGGACGGGGCAATCCCAGCTGACGGGCGCTTTTTATTTCCATGTGGCGAAAAGCGGGAGCAATGGCAAATGCCGCCGCTATCGGTTCGGGTATGGTAAAACTCATGCGTTCTCCTTTAATTTAGCAGGTTCAAACTCCACTTTATACAGGGCAAAAAGGGCAATCAACATATAAGCCGGGATCGTTAGAAACGACAGTTGATAGCCTAAAGTCGAAAAGACCCGTACGCCCTCTATCATCTCCCCCGTCCAGCTTAAATCTAAAAGCCAGCCGTTTAAGGGGTCGGAAAAAGCGCCGACGAAAGCGTCAAAAGCATTCATAAACCCGATAGCCGTTCCGGCAACCCAAGGGACATGTTGCTCTTGTATCATGGTAAAGCAAACTAAAAAGCTGCTAACAAAAAAACCAAATCCAAAAAGCAAGCCTCCCAAAAGATAAGGAGATCCTGAGGGTAAATAGATCGCCGTCATGATAAAAACCAAAGCAAGCAAGGTTCCTGAAAACATTACAGGCCCTCTTTTTCCCCATCTATCCGAAAGCCATCCGAATAAAGGCGCTCCCGCGGCAAAACCTATAAAAATCAAGGAGACAAGCTCTGCCGACAGCTCTTCGGAAAGATGATAGGCATCTTTAACAAAAGAGACCCCCCAAAGCCCTCCGAATACCATAACGGGTGCGAACGCAAACCCACTATAGATGGAAAGCCACCACGACTGCGGATTCTTTAAAACTTCCGACAAACTTGTCTTCAAAGAGGCTCTTTTTACCTCTAAAGTTTTAGGAGCGTCTTTGACCACGATAAAAAACAAAAGGGCTAAAGCGACACCCGATAGCCCCAAGGCCAAGATAGCGGGGCGCCAGGTAAAACTTTCGATTAAATACGCCAAAGGCGCCTGTCCCCCGACAGCTCCCAACATTGCAAGCGTCATCATAAGGCCCGCCATAAAAGCTAAAGCTTTTTTAGGAAACCACTGAGCAGTTAGCTTAAGGCAGCTTACGGCAGCAAAGGCTCCCCCCGCTCCAGCGATAAAACGCCCCACGGAAGCTAAAAAGATCGTTTCAGCCTGTGAAAATATCAAAGCGCCGACTCCGCAGGCAAAAATAGCTGCCGTCGTCATATTTCTTGATCCAAAACGATCAAGTAAAAGCCCCGCCGGGATCTGCAATAAAAGATACGAGTAAAAGTAAGTGGCGGCAAAACTTCCAAGCTCAGCCCCACTCACATTAAACGTTTTCATCATGGTGGCGGTCATCACGGAAGGAGAGACTTCTACCGCATACTTATAAAACATAAAAAGCGCCCCAAGAGTCCATATGACCCACGCTCTAAAAGGGGCTGAGCGTTTTTCTACAAAAGTAGACATAGCTTAACCTTTTTTATTTACGATTCAAAAAAAATGTAGACAAGGATGTATAAGAATTAACGCGCCTGCTGGCGCACAATAATCAAAGAAGCAATAACAAGATTGATGCTAAGGGTCATATAGTCTCAAGTCTAACCGGTTTACTGTTTTTTATCAATCTATTGAGTGAAAAGAGTCTGAAGCGCTAAGATGATCCCCTTAAATACAGGAGTAAGAGCTATGACCCAAGCCAAAGAGATGATTTTTGACGAAGAAGCAAGAAGTAAACTTTCCAAAGGAATTAAAGAGCTTGCCGATGTGGTGGGCTTCACGCTTGGACCCCAGGGAAGAAATGTCGGTCTAGAAAAAGCGTGGGGTCCCCCTTCCATTACGAATGACGGCGGAAGCGTGGTCGACGATATTTCCATGAAAGACAAATGGGAAAATATGGGCGCATCCATGGCTAAAGAAGTCGTTCAAAAAATTAAGGAAGCTTGCGGTGACGGCACAACCACAGGCACGCTTTTGTTTAAAGCGCTGGTAGAAAATGGAGTGAAACAAATCTCGGCAGGCGCCTCCCCTATCGATATCAAGCGCGGTATCGATAAAGCCGTTGATCAAATCTCAAAAGCGCTTGAAAAAGACGCTATTGAAGTGAAAGGATCCGAAGAGATCAAAAACATCGCCACCGTTTCCGCCTCCGGAAACAAAGAAGTGGGAGAGATGATCGCGAAAGCGATGGATAAAGCGGGCAAAAACGGGGTTATTACGATCGAAGAATCCAAGAGTACGGAAGATGAGCTTGAAATCGTCGAAGGGATGCAGTTTGATCGAGGCTGGGTAAGCCCCTATTTTGCCACAAACGCCGAAAAAATGATCACGGAGCTGGAAAACCCCTATATTTTAATTGTCGATAAAAAAATTGTTAGCGTTCAGGAACTTCTACCCCTTTTACAAGCGGTTGTCTCCGGCGGAAAAGCGCTTTTAATCATCGCGGAAGACTTTGAGGGAGACGTTTTATCAACTCTCGTCGTGAACCGCTTAAGAGGCTCTTTAAAAGTTGCGGCGGTAAAAGCGCCCGGTTTTGGAGATCGACGAAAGGCGATGTTAAAAGATATCGCCATCTTGGTGGGGGCTCAAGTCATCTCCGAAGAAGCGGGCATGAGTTTAAAAGAGACTACTCCCGATGCTTTGGGCTCTTCCGATAAAGTGGTGATTACAAAAGATAAAACGACGATTATCGGGGGTGCCGGATCTCAAGCAGCAATTAAAGGGCGCGTTCAAGAAATTGAGCACGAACTTAAAAACACCTCTTCTAAATACGATAAAGAGAAGTTAGAAGAAAGAAAAGCAAAGCTTTCCGGCGGGGTCGCCGTGATTAAAGTAGGTGGCTATTCAGAGCCCGTCATGAAGCAGAAGAAACAGATGTTTGAAGATGCTTTAAATTCCACGAAAGCCGCTGTGGAAGAGGGCATCGTTGCAGGGGGTGGAGTCGCGCTTCTAAGAGCCTCTCAAACGCTCGTTGAAACCGAAAACAGCGACGAGGCTTTTGGGGCTAAAATCGTAAAAAAAGCTTGCGAGACCCCCTTAAGGCAGATTGCTCAAAATTCCGGTTTGGATGGATCGGTGGTGTTGTCAAAAGTGTTAGAGGGCAAAGACGCTTTTGGCTTTAACGCCGAGACTCAAAAAATGGAAGATTTGATCGATGCCGGTGTTGTCGATCCGATAAAAGTAGTTCGTTTGGGATTGGTGTACGCTGCTGCGCAAGCAGGCGTTGTTTTAATCTCCGAAGTCTTAATGGCCGACGCCGACTAATTTTTTAAGAGCGGGGGTGCACTCCCGCTCTTTCTAGATTGGATATTTCAAAATAAAATTTTACAAATTAAACCCGTTGCTGCTGTTTTTTTCGGGTCATTTGCTCTGACTCATTCTCCTTAGATTTTAGATGATTTTGCTCTCGCCTGTTTTCTTGAATGATTTTTTTCTGGACATGCTTCATATGGTGAGCTTCATCTTTCATCAGATAACCTCCGGTTAAAAGGGTATTTCCTTAAGAGATTCCTTTATTATAACATATTTTTTGATTTGTACTCCAATAGCGAATGCTCTATAATTCAAACTCTATGGTTATTAATGATATTTTAGCATCTCTCTTCGTGGAAGCGGCCGTTGTAGGGGCCGTTTGCTCGGTATTTTTAATTTTGATGGTGGTAGCAGGCGTTCGTGAGATCATGAAGGATGAGGATCGATGACAAAACTTCCCTGGTACAAAGACGGACTCAGATTCAAATGTACCGGCTGCGGGGGTTGCTGCACCGGCTTTCCCGGCTACGTCTTCGTCTCAGATGAAGAAATCATTAAGATGGCAGAGCATCTTAAGCTTTCCGTCAAGGAGTTTGGACGGCTTTACCTCAGACAAGATGCGAGCGGACGGCTTTCCTTAAAAGAACTCTCTAAAACCTACGACTGCGTTTTTTTAAGGGATAAAAAACGCTGTTCAATCTACGAAGTCCGACCTAAGCAGTGCCGCACCTTTCCCTTTTGGCCGGAGGCTCTCTCTTCTCCCGAAGCGTGGGAAGAAACGGCTCGCTACTGCGAAGGCATCAATCCCCAGGCTCCCAAAGTACCGTTAGAAGTGATTAAGGAGAATCTTCATGCTTGATGAGGAAGCGGAAAAAAATATCCAAAGCTGGTTAGCGCAAGAGTACGACGACAAGACCAAAGATACCATTCGACAAATGTTGAATGCTGATGATCCGGAGCTTAATAACGCTTTTTATACCAACTTAGCCTTTGGAACTGGCGGTATGCGGGGTATCATGGGTGTGGGAACCAACCGGATGAACCGCTACACCATTATGAGAGCGACCCAGGGTCTTGCTAACTACATCGAAGAAGAAAACCTTCCCAACCCCTCAGTCTTAATCGGCTACGACTCGCGCCACCACTCCAGAGAGTTCGCGGAAATTGCCGCTCGAGTTTTAGCGGCCAATGAAATCGATGTCTATATCGCCTCCGACATCAGACCTACGCCATGGGTAAGCTTCGGGTGCCGTTTTAAACGGTGTAATGCCGCCATTATGATTACGGCGTCTCACAACCCCCCGGAATATAACGGCTATAAAGTTTACTGGAGCGACGGGGCCCAGGTACTTCCCCCTCACGACAAGGGAATCATCGAAGATGTGAATAAGATAGAGTCCTTATCGGAAATTAAAAAAACCGATCTTAAGTCCCCCTTTATTACCTGGATCGACGAAGAAATCGACAATGCCTATTTAAAAGCGATACGTCCCCTATCCCTTTGCCCCGATCAAAACAAAACTAAGGGCGAAAACTTAAAAGTCCTTTACTCCAGCCTTCACGGAACCGGCATTAAGCTGTTGCCGAAAGCGATGCAAGATTGGGGGTTTTCAAACTTAACCCTGGTGGAAAAGCAGTGCATTCCCGACGGCGATTTTTCAGCGGCGCCCTCTCCCAATCCGGAAGATCCCGAGGCGCTGAAAATGGGCGTCGAACAACTCCTTAAAGAAAATCTGGACCTTCTGATCGCGACAGATCCTGACGCCGACAGAGTGGGAGCTGTCGTAAACCATCAAGGGAAAGCAGTCTATTTAAACGGCAATCAGATTGCATGTTTGGGGCTTTACCATATTCTTTCTGAAAAAAAAGTTCAAAACACGCTGCCCGATAACGGCGCCGCCATTAAAACGATTGTTACGACAGAGCTTTTTAAGAAAATCGCCAACAACTTCGGCGTGACCTGTTTTAATGTACACACAGGCTTTAAGTATGTTGCCGAAAAAATCCGAGAGTGGGAAGAGGACTCTAATCCGTACCAATATCTTTTTGGAGGAGAAGAGTCTTTCGGATACCTTTGGGGCACTTACGCCCGGGATAAGGACGGCATCTCCGCAAGCTTACTTATCCAAGAGATTGCTCTAAAGCAAAAACTTAAAGGAAAAACGCTTATTGATCTTCTGAACGAAATCTATGAGCGCTACGGTCTTTTCTTTGAAACCTTAAAGTCAGTCCGCTTCGAGGAGACAAAAGAAGGTAAAGAGAAAATGGCCCAATCGCTTGACAAACTGAGAAACTCCCCCCCCAAATCGCTTGCCGATATCGCCGTAAAAACGCTTGATGACTACCAAAAAAGAAAGCGCTTTGATTTGCTTTCTGGGCATGTGACCGAGCTTCCGCTCGCACAGTCGAATGTTTTGATCTTTTGGCTGGAAGATGACTCCAAAGTCATGGTCCGCCCCTCCGGCACAGAACCAAAAGTTAAGCTTTACTGCGGCGTTAGCCAAAGTACTTTCTCTAACCAAGAAGAGGCGCTTCAAACGCTTAAGTCAAAAGCCAATACCCTCATTAACGCTTTAGAGTCCCACCTGCAATAGTTTTTTTGGAGTGCGAAGACCTTGGCACCCCACTTAGACAGACGATTTTTACCTACTTTTTCCGGTTTTGGCACGTAAATTGCTTGTGAAAAGTCACTTACAAAGGACTTAACCTCATGAGCATACATAACAATCCTTTATATTCAAGCCAAACACCCGGAGAGACACCCCCCCAAATCGCAAACACAGAAAGGCAAATATGCAATCCCGGAACCGATGGCGAATTTAGACTAGAAGAGTTCTGCATTCAAACCGGAGCTGACAGAGAAGAAGTCGACCAAATGCTGGTAAGAGCGGAGAATATATTAAACCGTTTAAGCGCGGGTGAAGATGTTAACGGGAATCAGGAAGACGTCAAAGCATTGATGTGGTACGCCATGGCTCAAGCTTGCGAATACGGAGAACAAAACATCAGCGGCGCGTTTCGTATGGATGATCCCGACAGGAAAATCAAAGCCTTCTTGGATAAATGTTTAGAAGGCAACGCTTACCCCCGTATTTCCACCCACATGAAAGAGCATAAACAACCCCAGCATGGTGCCGATTTTGAAAAAGGGTCTCTTCCCGGGAACAAAAGTACCTTACTATATGCCACCGTTCCGGGGACCCCCCCTACACTATATCTTAAAATGGAAAAGTCTGGCTGTCCCCCCTTTTGGAAGGCGGGATTTCGGACTCGGCAAAACTTTCATAAGTATATGCATCATGCGATAGACTTTATCTCCACCCGTTTTAAACCCTCTGAGTCCGGGATTTACGAAGCCAGAAAAGAGCATGTTCCCAAAGAATTTAAAATCAGGTTTTCCGTTGCACTCGGAGGTAAGGAAAAGTATGGCAAATTCGAAAAGATTTTCTTACGTTCCAAACCGCCTGCTGACGTCAGAAGGGGTCAAAAATTTGGACTCTCAGAAATGAGACGAGAACTTGAAACGAATCAACCCTTAACAGAAGATCAAACCTACTTGAAGGAAAAGATCATTCGACGAGAAGCTAAGGCTCGCGAAAGGGGGTACGAAGGGGATATTAAGGGCAACGAAGTGATTTTACCCAGCTGGAATCCACAAGCTACCCGACCCCCGGGTCAAACGACAACTTAATCAGGGCGCCTTCTTCTTGGTTTCCGTGGGTCTTTCGGTTTATGAGGCGGCTCGGAGGGTGGAGGTGTCCCAATCCACTTAGGCTCC
>JAGROB010000122.1 GCA_020440465.1 Chlamydiia bacterium | reverse complement strand
AGCTTAAACACCCTTTTAACCCTGTCCTGTTGGGTGCTTTTACACCTAAACCTTCCGGGCCATCAGATTGTCATTACGGAAAACAAAACAGATTATTTGACTCCTGTCACATCTGATTTCGAAGCGGTTTCCACCCTTCCCCCAAAAGAACCTTGGGAGAAGTTTTTAAACACCCTTAAACGACACAAAAAGGGGCGCCTTCAGCTTAAGGCAACCATTCACCAAGGCGGCACACTTGCTGTCGCCTTCACCGGCACCTTCGCCGCTTTTCCTCATGAATAAAAGGGCCTTTTACGATTAAGATAAAAGGAAGTCTTCCAGGATCTCAAAATAGGACTTGGGCTTCTCAATGTACGGAAAGTGACCGCATTCGGGCATCACAACCAGCTTCGAGTCAGGAATTGAATGATAAAACGTTTCAGAGACCGCTTCTGGGATAACATCCGATACTCCATGAATGATTAGGGCGGGCATCGAAAGTGCTCCTAATTGACTCCTGTAATCATAAGGGGTAAAGAAAACTTCGTTTCTGAGTGTGTCTCCCGTACTTATCGATTTCAGCGCGGAGTCCGCGGTAAAAGGAAGATTAAGTTGCTCTATCATATCGGGATTGTGAAAGTACTTAGAGAAAAACAACCGATAGTAGGCTTTGTGAACTTCGGGATCGCCCGCTTTAAAAGCGTTACTATTTTTGATCTCGTCAAGCTTCATGAGGTCAGGCGCCATTAACTTAACAAAATTATCGAACAATAACTGAAGATCTTGTGAACAGGCGGGCATGGAGTTTGATAAAACAAGCTTATCTACTTTTTCAGGATGCTCCAGAGCATACCGCATGGCGATATACCCCCCCCATGAGTGGCCGACAAGAGACACTTTTTCTTTTCCCAGCTGACTAATCAAAGCATCTAAGTCATCAAGATACGTTTTCATCGTAATGGGAGTGTCTTCACTTTCCCCTGCCGATCGTCCGCAACCCCGCTGGTCGTAAAATATTACTTTATGGTGGTCTGAAAGCTTTTCCATCTGGGGCAAAAGATAGTCTTGGGACAATCCCGGACCTCCGTGAACCACGACCACAGGGCTTCCTTCACCGGAAGCCTGGCAAAATAACCCTTGAAAAAAGAATGAAGAGATAAGAAGAAGTGTATACATGCCAAAAGATATACCAAAATACCCCACCATGTGTACAGAAATATCAGAGGAAAAAGGTCAGCAGAAAAAAGTCCTAATAATCAATCGGAAGAGTATATCTATTAAGGTATAAAAAGGCTTTCTAGAGAGAGAAATTTCAGGAACTACTCTCTTATTACTTCAGCCACCCCCACGCTTCAATATGTAACAAATCTGTTAGTTTATCATCTACGCACACAAACTTTACTTGTCACCTCCTAAATTTCTAAACAACCGCACACCTGTTGTACTGATAGGGCCAAGGAGATTTGGAAAAACATCTTTTATATTAAATTTACTGAATAAGTATGACACTCAATCGAAACCCTACTTATATATTGATATTTTTAATATCACTTCACACAAAGATTTTCTTCATCAAGTACTTAGAGGGCTTAAGTCCAAGAAAAGCTTGGGAAATAAAATCAAAGCTATGTTCCAAGCTATCCCAAGAATCCGCCCTAATATAACCACTCAGGTTGATTCAAACACAGGACAACCTTCTTTTGATCTGTCGTTTAACTTGGCAACTTCCTCTGAAAAGGATGTGAAAGAGCTTATTCAAGATGTTCTCTCGGGACTAGAGAATTTAGGCAAAGGTCTGCTCTTTGTTATCGACGAATTCCAGAAAATTTCTGAAATAGGAGACAACGGCTGGCTAGAAGCCACGTTGCGTACACATATGCAACAATTGCGAAATACTTCTTTTCTATTTACAGGATCGAGAAGAAGTGTAATTTCTGAAATGCTTAACAATCCTAATCGGCCTTTGTTCAGATTTTGCCAACCTATTGAATTTCCAGCTTTTGGAGATGATTTCACGTCTTGGATAATTGAAAGGTTCAAGGGTGTTGGAATACATTGCGAAACAGTTGCAGTTACCCATCTTAGAAAATTGGTTCAAGATACGCCAAATTATGTACAAATGGTTTGCTTTCATCTTGTGGCAACTGGTGTTGATAGAATTACTATAGAAGAAGTTGATAAAGCATTAAATATTGTTGTAAGTCAAAATGCTTATGCTTATCAAACACTACTCGCCTCTTTGACGCCTACACAACAAAGAACACTACGTCTTGCTGCATCAGAAGGAAAACAAATTTTCGCAAAAGAAAATTTAGAAAAATATGAAATTTCCAGCAGCCCCGCATTATCTTCGGCAATAAAATCGCTTAAAGACAAAGAAATTCTTGATGAAGAAGGAGCGGGCAGAGGAACCGTAATATTTGATGATCCTCTTTTTGCGATTTGGCTACGAATAGAATTTAATGACTAATACTCTTTTACCTGTTCACTTGAAAAAAATCAAAAAAGAGACAGACTTAGTCCATCGTGATTTACAGGGAAATTTCAGAGGAAAAGCCAAGCAGTTTGGCGATTCTCGACGAAGGGCAGTGCATGTAGCACGGCCGAGGAGAGAAGCGTCAAACTGCGCCGGCTTTTCCCTGAAATTTTGTTGCCGATGACCGGACTCGAACCAGCACCTAGTTGCCCAGAGCAGATTTTGAATCTGCCGCGTCTACCATTCCGCCACTTCGGCTTAGAAGTGAGTGGTAAGTATAGTCCCAAAACCAAATTACGGCAATAAGATTGATTCGACGGTTTTGAGGTAGTCGCGCGTTAAGACGTCGCACTGCTCAATGCCGAGGGCAGTTGAGGAGGGGTGCAGGGCGCGCGCCTCGCAGTAAAGCTTAATCCGCGGCTCGGTGCCCGAGGGGCGGACGCAGATTTTCGTCCCGTCCTGAAGCCTAAAGATCAAAACATCCGATTTGGGAAGTGTCAACTTTGTTTTTTCATGGGTGATCAGATCGACGCTAGTCCCTTTGAGGAAGTCGTCAAGCCGCAAAACTTGCGTCCCCAAGATTTTTTCGGGGGCATTATCGCGCAAGGTTTGCATGGCGCTCTCCATCTTTTCGCGTCCCTCCTTCGTCTCGGGGTAGTTGACCGAGAGAAGGCGCGTTCTATAGACGCCGTACTTGGCGTAGATGTCATCCAGCTTGTCGACGAGCGTTTTTCCTTGTAGTTTGGCCTGCAGGGCCGCCTCGGCGAGCAGGCAGCAGGCGATGATCGCGTCTTTGTCGCGGGCGTAGTCGCTCAAAAGGTAGCCGTAGGACTCTTCCCCGCCGAAGATGTAGCGGTACCCGTCGGGACTTGAGTCCCAAGAGGTGATCATCTGTCCGATGTATTTAAATCCTGTGAGCACGTCAAAGCAGGCGATTCCGTAGCTGTCGCAGATCGCCTTGAAAAGCTCTGTCGTGACGATCGATTTGATGCAAGCGGGCTTTTTGTCGCCTTCTTTGAGTGCGCCGAGCACGTGATCGAGACAAAGGCAGGCGATCTCGTTACCGTCTAAGATGGTGATGTCGCCTTTGTGGTTGACTACGCAGCCGACGCGGTCGGTGTCGGCATCCGTGGCGAGGAGGATATCCCCCTCTTCTTGCAGCAGCTTGTCGATGCCGAGTTTGAGCGCCTCATGAATTTCGGGATTGGGGGCGGGAACGGTGGGGAAGGAGCCGTCGGGTTCCTGCTGGCTTTCCACGATGTGGGTGTTGAAAAAGCCCCACATGGCAAGCGCTGCGGGAACCATGGTGATCCCGGCGCCATGGAGGCTTGTGTAGACGATGTTAAGCTTTTCGCCCTCTGTTTGGTTCTCTTCGGGAGTGCTTTGCAGGGGTTCGATGGTGCTCAGGTACGCCTCGTCGAG
>JAGROB010000121.1 GCA_020440465.1 Chlamydiia bacterium | reverse complement strand
CAATCAAACCAGACAAAAATGTAGATTAGTGTCTTTAGTGACTATTCCAAAAAAGGAGAATGAAATGGAAACGAACAAAGTAACACCGATAGAATTATCAGAGCCATATTTGTCGATACGTGATTTTGTAAGAAAGTATAAAACGTGGACAGAGCCATCGATCCGTTGGTTGATTTGGAATAATACGAACAATTTTAACGACAAAGTTGTTAGAAAAGTTGGTTCAAAAATCCTCCTATCGGTTGATGCCTTTTGGGAGTGGATAGAATATTGTAACAGACAATCAAGAGCATCATCTTTGGAAGCAAACAAAAGTACTTTTCAAGAGGTGTCATAAGCCATAAATTTAAGGATTTTAAGGTGTGAAGTCATACCATTTAAAATTTCAATTTAGTAGAATAACTAAGGAAATTACGGACTTAGAAGCCGTAAATTAAATGACTAACAAGGGATAACACTGTGCAGAAATGAGTTTTATAAATTTGAAGCCAAAAAAAACCGTGAAAAAAGCTGCAACCTTCTTCACGGCAAAGTAGCTCGGGCTGAGCATTTTTGACTTCTAGATTAACATGAAAAGTATTGAATTTCAATTTTTTTTAAAATTGTTATTTTTCGTGTAAACTTTCATTTCTGCACGGTGCTGCCTTAAAATTAAGGGGTTACCGTTGGGCGACATAGCAAATGACATCTGTCAGACCCTCGATGAAAAAGTTGGGGACAAATCGTTTTATTCACTCCGTGAACTTGTTGATTGCGGGGTATTTGGCAGTCTTGCCAGTGCAAGAAGAGCCGTAAATTCCGGGCGACTTAAGTTTATTCGCATCTCAAAGCGGCGTAGCGTTGTATTTAGGAAGGACTTAGAGACCTTTTTAAAAGAGCACGCTATAGAGTCGAGGGAGGGAGATTTGCCATGAGTGATATCCGGCTAAGACCCTATCAAGAAGAGTGCCTGGAACACATATCACGCGACTTTGAAGAGGGTATTCATAGGCAACTCATCCACCTTCCGACCGGCGCTGGTAAAACCGTCGTTTTTTCCCACCTCATTAAAGAGCAAAACGCCCGATCATTGATACTCGCCCACACAACCGAGCTTCTCGATCAGGCTAGGGAAAAGATTTCTATGATTTGTCCCAGTTTAGATGTGGGCCTTGTTAAAGCAGGATTGTGTAATGGTCCCCCAAAATAGGACCACTTGCTAAGCTTATAGCCTCTCAAAAATGTGGAGGCAAAAATGTCACAGAGAAAACGGCACACACCCGAATTCAAATTAAAAGCAGTAATTGAAGTGTTAAAGGGGGAAAAGACGGCATCCCAAATTGCCGGTGAACTTCAAGTCCATCCTATGATGCTTTCACAGTGGAAAAGTCACTTCCTGGAAAATGGCGCTGATATTTTCAAAAAATCAAGCAAAAGGAAAAGCTCTTCTCATGTACACCTTGAGGAGACAGCGCTGTTTGAGCAGATTGGAAGGCTTAAAGTTGAAAATGAATGGTATAAAAAAAAATTGGGGAGCTTTCAGTAGTGGAACGAAGAGATATCATAAACCACAAAGACAGAGAATTTTCGATCAGAGAACAGTGTCGTCTGCTAGATATTCATCGTTCGGGATTTTATTATATCCCTAAGGAGGTTTCAGAAGATGAGCTTGCATTAATGAGAGCAATTGATGAAGCCTATTTGAAGCATCCATACTATGGAAGAAGGAGAATGACCCTAGAAATGAAAGCTCAGGGCTTCGATGTAGGTGAAAAGGCTGTGAGATCAGCGATGATTTTGATGGGGTTAGAGGCTATATATCCAAAGCCGAATCTTAGCTCGCCAAACAAGCAGCATAAAAAATACCCTTACCTAATGAGAAATCTAGAAATCAAGCATCCAAATCAAGCCTGGGCTGCAGACATAACCTACATCCCTCTTACAGGGGGATTTGGATATCTTTTTGCAATCATAGACTGGCATTCCCGTTACGTAGTAGATTGGGAGATCTCATCCTTGCTTGACACTGAGTTTTGTCTGGAAGCCCTTGAAAGAAGCTTGAAGACGTCAAGGCCATTGATTTTCAATACAGATCAAGGGGTACAATTCACTAGCAGGCGCTTTACCAGTACTCTGGAGAAGGCCAAGATTCAGATAAGCATGGACGGAAAAGGAAGAGCTTTAGATAATGTGTTCGTTGAGAGACTCTGGAGAAGTGTTAAATACGAAGAAATCTACCCCAAGGGGTATGAGGGATTAAGAGACCTGAAAAAAGGTCTTAGCGAATATTTTCGATTTTATAACACTAAAAGACGTCATCAGGGACTAAGCTATAAAACACCTGAAGAGGTGTACTTTAAAATTTAAACTTGTCCCCTCCCCCCATGGGGGGAGGGGAGAGAAGTTGGCAACAACCAACAAGAAGCAACAATTAACCCAAGAGGTTATAAGCTTAAGAAGTCACAGATTTGGTCCTAACGAAGGGGACCACTTCAACCCTTTAGAAATAACCCGAAAGAGTTGTCGAAAGAGTAGGAAATTCAGAATATTTCTACCATTTGAGTCGCTTTGAGAAATACCAGGAACTAATTTGGGCAAATAAGGGCCCCCTAAATCTTTATTTGTGGAATTCTTAACTTTACATCGCTTTGGTCTGGGATCAACATGCTTTACCTTGTTTCGAAAGGCGTCTTTTTTTTTAAATTGACCATTTGGGATTAGATCTGAAAATACATTTTCTTTTTCCATATCAGAAATTGAAATATTGTGATTCTCGTACTCCCAAATTAGTTGAGCTAATCCCATTACTGTCACGTCATTAAATTGAGAAACCGTTTGGTGTAAAAGATTTTCCTTCAAATACATTAGTGGATAGGACATTTCTCCAAATCCACTCCATTCATCAGACTTAACTAAAGGGGTCATGCCAATGGTCTTCAAAAGGACCGGTGAAGTAATAAGATTTTCATCTAAAGCCCAATCTAAAAAATCTACAGGCTTAAAAGAATGCATTTGCCCATGTCTCGAATCCTCGATTTGAATAATGATATTCTTCTGTTTAATTATTAGTTTTTCCTCAAAATAGCTGTTTTTCCAGCCCTTTGATTCGTCTATTTCTAAAGCTTTAAGATGGCCTTGGCGAATTTGAGTAATGGCCTTTTCATAAATAAATTTAAAGGGCTTAGTAAGAACCTTAATAGAAAATTCACTTGCTCGTAAACCTAAGAGAAGATGGGCACCTTCAGCTAATGTAATACTCCTTTTCTCCAAAATTTCACTTATGTCAGACGAGCTCAACTCTTCATTCTGATAAAAGATTCTCACCGTAGGGAATCCCCATTCATCCTCTTTCGGCTCGAACTTGGGTATATCCATAGGATCTACCATTTCTAAACACCGCCCTCTTTCTAAATCAAACCAAGGGTACATTCCTTTAAATAGTTCATCTTCGTTCATTTCCATAACTTACCCAAAAATCTTCTGATTCATGGATGCAACAACATCACTTCGATAAGCATCTGAGAGGTGACAATACCTTTTCGTGACAGAGTGAAAACTTTTGTGTCCCAACAAATCGGCGACTTCGTTTAAGCTAGAGCCATTCATGACACAATAACTGGCGAAGCTATGTCGAAGGTCATGAAACGTGAAGTTTTCAAGACCAGCCCTGCGCGCGGCTACTCTCCATGCAGAACGAAAATCAATGGGTTTTATAGGGTTTCTACCCGGAAAGAGTAGATGGCTATTGAACTGACGATTTACTTGAAGTTTTTGGATTAAATCGAGAGCAAGTCCAACCAAAGGAACAACGCGGACTTCACCATTTTTTGTCTCATTTAAAACGATTCGCCCTCTTTCAAGATCTATATCAGTCCATTTCAAATTCACAATTTCACCTCTACGCATGCCTGTCGAAAGAGCAACAATAACAATGGTGTATAAAAATTTATTACCACTAGTCTGACAGTTTTTTATAAGAGATTGCCTTTCAGCATCATCTAGAAACCTTGTCCTTCCTCTTGGCAATGTGGGCTTAGAAACCTTATTCACAGGATTAACTTCAAGCCACTGCCAGTCATTCACACACTGAGTCATGACATGGGAAAGTGTAATTATGTACTTAAGTACTGTTGCTGGTGCACGGATACGTCCGTCAACTTCTGCGTGAAGCAGCTTGTCCCTAAAGTCTGAAATTAGCGATGCATTTATCTCAATTAGTGGAAAATTACCTAATCTTTCCTCCCACCAATCCAAAATGTGTGAGCGACGGCTTTTTGATACCCCAGGTAAAACATACTTTCTATAACGCGCTAGGGCATCCGATAGTGTTCTTTTTTTTGATTCATTTGTGACGCCATATCGCTTCTCTCTAATTTCCATCTCAACTTTTTCTGCCCATCTTTTTGCATCTGTCAATTTCTTGAATGATTTACTTACGTGCTTTGACTTGTTCAATCGAACTTGTGCTTCATAGGTTGTTCCAAATTTTCCTACTCTCTTTCGAAAAGTTGCCATTACCAATTCCTTTTTCTATTTTTTGTATGCATCGCATTTTAAATGCCGTGCATTATAATCCAATTCCACTATGTAAAACAAGCATCATTTGTGAGTTTAAGCGCCATTTGCCACATTTTTTCCACAATAAAGCCCAAACTTGACATCATATTGTTTGTAATCTCGCGCCATCTAGATCCCTTTTTTAGGATCATATTTCTGTGGCTTGATGTAGATTAATGTGGGATAAACGGTGAAAGCCGTCTGATTAATACAGTCCTTCAGAAACAAAAAACCCCAGTAAGCCGTTAGGCTTAAAGGGGTTTGAGGTGTGCCCAAAGCCGGAGTCGAACCGACGACCTTCGCATTACGAATGCGCTGCTCTACCAACTGAGCTATTTAGGCGAAAGGAAACATTATCGCAAATTAGGGGCTTATTGACAAGAAGGAGCTTAAGGGGGAATATGGATGCTTTTCAAAGGGGGATTTGATGCTCGATTTGGTGAAGCGAACCAGAAGAAATCGGAAGTCGGCGGGGATGCGGGAGATGGTGCAGGAAACCCGGCTTCATGCATCTGACTTGGTGCAGCCATTGTTTGTGATCGAGGGGGAAGAGGTTGAAGAGGTTATTGAAAGCTTGCCCGGGGTGAAGCGATTCAGTGTCGACTTGCTTTTAAGAGAAGTGGATGAGTTGGAGCGGCAGGGGCTTAAGACAGTGGCTTTGTTTCCCGTTTTACCGAAAGAAAAGAAGGATGCTGTGGGAAGCGAGGCACTCAACCCGGATGGGCTTGTCTTCAAGGCCATTCGGAAAGTAAAGCGCATTTTTCCCGAAATCACGTTGATTGTCGATATCGCGCTCGACCCTTATACCGATCATGGCCACGATGGGCTTGTGAATGACAAGGGGGAGATTTTAAACGATCAAACGGTTGATATCCTCTCTCAAATGGCCGTGCTTGCGGCCGCGGCGGGAGCGGATGTGGTGGCTCCATCCGACATGATGGACGGAAGAGTCGGCGCCATACGAAAAGCCCTCGATGAGTCGGGCTATCAATCTACAGCTATCTTGTCTTATGCCGCCAAGTACGCTTCTAACCTGTATGGACCCTTCAGAGAAGCCGTTCAGGCGAAACTTTCATTCGGCGACAAAAAAACGTACCAGATGAACCCGGCCAATGTCAGAGAAGCGCTTTTAGAGTGCCATCTGGATGAAGAAGAGGGCGCCGATATGCTTATGATTAAGCCGGCTCTTTCCTACCTTGACGTCATCGCCAAAGCCAAAGCCCAAACGTGTCTGCCCATTGCCGCCTACCACGTCAGCGGAGAGTACAGCATGGTCATGGCCGCTGCCGAAAAGGGATGGCTTAACGGCGATCTTGTGA
The DNA here is from genome assembly GCA_020440465.1 of Chlamydiia bacterium. GTDB lineage: Bacteria > Chlamydiota > Chlamydiia > Chlamydiales > Parachlamydiaceae > JAGROB01. The sequence continues at coordinate 491 of JAGROB010000121.1, read as the reverse complement.
TGATGGAGCACCTTCTTTCCATCAAACGGGCCGGCGCCGACATCATCTTCACCTACGCCGCCAAACAAATGCTGCCGCTTCTTTAAAGCTTGCAAGAAACTGTCATTTAGTGACAGTTTCTTGCAAAATTACTGGCGCTCTTCGGTGATCATTTCATAGAGATCGCGGCCCGTTTTGGCTTTGACGCCGACATCGCGAAGCCACGCAGACATGCCGTAGCCCCAACGCTCCCGATCGGAGTGGGTGTAGAAGATATCGAGCGGCATGCTGAAGCCCACGCCCTTATCGTAATAGGTTTTGCCGTTGATTTGATCGCCCCCGTTGGTCAGGGTATACCAGGCATAGATCCTTAAGCCGCTATCGAAATAGCGGGAGACTTGAAAGCGAACGCCGTAATCGTTGGCTAAAAACTTTCCGCCGGAGACTTTAAAGTCCAAATTCGCATCAAACCAGCGGTAGTAGAGATTTAAAAAGTATTGCGAGCCGGTAAA
>JAGROB010000120.1 GCA_020440465.1 Chlamydiia bacterium | reverse complement strand
AACTTTAAAAAAAATCGTCCCGATCAAGACTCTTCCAGAATAAATATCTTGCCGCTATAAAAAATTACACCAAAAAGTGTTACCCATGTCGTTGGGTTAAGGTCTAACCCATGTGAATGTAGGCCCCATGAATCTTGCGAGGCTTAAAAATGTCTAAAATTAAAGGCGACGCGCCAGGTCGCGTCGTCTAAGAGCGGAGCCAGGGCTCCGCACTCCAAAAGAATCTCGGGGCTTAAACACCAAAAAGCTACCTGGCCATTTCCTGGAAAGCTTGGTGGCGGCTGTCGGTGTGCTGATGCATGGCTTGCCCTAGACGATCGCGCTCTTGCTGCGAGCGAGCGCCCGATTCGTTGTTCATCTCTCTTCTTTGCTTGGCGGTCTCCAGCGTGTACTGGCTTCCGGCCACATTCGAATCCTTAAAGCTTCCGGCCACTAGACCAAAAGATCCCAACCCTTGCCCAGCGGCTCCCGCGCCTTTTCCAACCATTTTGGCCGTATCGCCCATCCAGTGGCTCGCTCCGATAGCGCTGCCGCTGATAATTTGAAGAGAACCGGCAACGACTGAAATCGTGAGCTGCGTCGGGGAAATCATATCGCTTTGAACCTTCTTCACCATTTTTTGGGCAAGATTCTGAGCCATCTCCCGCATCTTTATCTCGGTCAGTCTCTGATCGTGAAAGATGATCATCATAAGCACATAAATCTTCAATCCCAACTTATCTAATAAGTACTCTTTATGATCGCCTTCAGCCGTTTTAAGCTCACTGAAGATTGCTTTTAATTCATCTTGACAGGGGGTTAATAACTTACTCATCCTATGATTCCTTGTATCGTGCTATTTCTTTCTTTTTCAAACTTGTGGGCTAGGTTATAGCCGTTTCTTACCGCGTCGGAAGCTTGTTTTTTTTGATCTATTAAGGTGTGAAGACGATCGTATTGCACGCGTCTTTGCTCTTTATTTCCTAAAACTTCGGCGGAAAGGCTATCGGTGCGATATCTAAATAACCTCTGAGTGATTTCCATACTACCGGAGGCTCCCGCCGCTATTCCTTGGGCCACTAAAAGCACCGCCGGAACCGTGCCGCCCGTATAAACGCCGACGGCTCCGACCACAAGTGTAGTCGCAATAAACATGGCGGAGCTTGCGATGCTCGCTTTCGAAAAGAAGCCGGTATTTTGGGCTTCTTTCAGCCGTTCGTTCATTTTTTCTTCTAATTTCGCTTTAATTCTTTGGATCACTTCCTGAACGCGGACCATCTCTTCGTCGTTAAACGTATTTTCATCTTTTCGAAGCTCGATTTGGGCGATCTGCGCTTGAATCCACGCTTTTTCAAGACCCGCTTCCGTGGCAAGCCTCATCGGATCAAACGCCTCATCCAAAAGATCTTGCCGGTGGGCTTCTATCCGACGTAGAGATTGCAAGTGGCGATTAACCCGATCTTGCTCGATCGGATCTAATTTTTCCTCTTTTACCGGCGCTTTTTGAACGGTATCGATCCCCAAGATGCGCTGAAACCAATCCAGCCATCCATGAGTTAAGGCCCCTTCGCTCTTGGCTTTTTTCGTCTTCGGGGGAGGGATGTCGGGTTTGCCGGGGTTTTTTGGGCGAATAGGTTTCGGTGTGGGGTCGGAATCCGGCTGATATCCTGTCGGAAAACCGTAATGGGATAAGTCTACTCTCATGATTGTCTCCAATTCATTTGAATCATTTTTAGCCGGGCTTTGAAGGCGGGATCGGCATAAAGGATCGCCTGTTTCAAAGCTTTCAAAGCGGCAATTTTGTGCCCCAGCATTTTAAGGGTTTCCGCCAAGGAAAACATTAAGTCGGGCTGATCTTGTCCCCCCAGCATGACTGCCGCGTGGTAGGGAGGTAAAGCCCCTTCTAGATCCCCCAGTTTTTTAAGCGCGTGTCCCAGTGCGGCAAAGTATGACCCGTTTGCGGGCGCCATAAGCGTTAAAAGTCGAAAATAGCTGGAGGCATCTTTGTACTGACCGCTTCGAAAGAGGGAGCACCCCCTTTCAAACAGATCAGCGGTTGTCAGCTTTTCTGGCTTTGTTTTTCTTGTCATCGTCTAAGGGCTTAATAATGCTTCTGGCCATCTGGAAAGACTCGAGTCTTTCGGTATGAAGGCGCTGGATGACGTCAAGCTGCATGTTGTTTTTAACATTTAAATCTTCCGTCGTCATGTTTAAGTTGGCAATCAGACGGTCCCGCTCTTCTTTTGTATATTTCTTTTTGTCGAGATCGATGTCGACTCCCAGCTCTTTTGCCTGGGCTAAAAGGTCTTTAAGCTCGTCGTTCCCTTTAAGGTCAAGCGTCCCTTTTTCCTGAGTGGCGCTGTTGATCGCTTTTTGGGTGTCGTGCAGCGTTTTAACTTTTTCTTGTCTTTCGTTTAATTCCTCGAATTCTTTGGCCGCCTGATCGCGGAGCGTTTGCAAGCGTTCTTTGTGAATGAGGAGAAGCAAGGCCTCAAGCGACATATGGTCTTGAGGAGGTAATTTAGATTCGGACTCTAGTTTTAAAGTTTCGAATTCTGTGGCTAAATCGGTCATGTTTGACCTCCCTTTTGTAACAGGTGCATTACCAGCGTAACAAATGCTTTTATTTTTGTTAAGGAATATGGTAGGTTCTTGCTGAAATGACAACCCGTTATACCGAGTCTACTTTTACCAAGCCTGATCGGCCCTTCGAAGCGCCGTTAAGGCCCCGCTCGCTTCAAGAATTTTGTGGACAACCCACTGTATGTGAAAGACTTGGGGTTGTTTCGCAAGCCGCTAAAGAGCGGGGAGACGCACTTGGGCATATTTTGCTTTCGGGCCCCCCGGGGGTAGGAAAGACGTCGCTTGCCCATATTTTGGGTCACGAGATGGGATCGCAGGTGGTAGTGACATCGGGTCCCGTTATTGAAAAGGCGGGGGATTTGGCCGGCTTGCTCACGGGACTAAAAAAAGGGGATATCCTTTTTATCGACGAAATTCATCGCCTGAGCCGCAACGTCGAAGAGTATTTATACCCCGCGATGGAGGATTTTAAGCTCGATTTAATGATCGACTCCGGCCCCCAGGCAAGATCTGTTCAGGTTGCTTTGGAGCCGTTTACTTTAGTGGCTGCAACGACCCGCGCCGGATTGATTTCATCCCCTTTAAGGTCTCGGTTCTCAATGAGTCTTAAATTAGATTACTACAACGAGACGGTGCTAAGCGACATATTAAAGCGATCAAGCACGCTTTTAGGGATTGAGTGTGAGCCGGAAGGGTTTTTAGAAATTGCCAGACGCTCTCGCGGCACCCCCCGAATTGCCAATAACTTACTTCGCTGGGTAAGGGATTATGTCCAGGTGAAGGGGTTAAAATCGGTAACGCTAGCTTTGGCCAAAGAAGCGCTTTCGATGTTGCAAATTGACGAAAAAGGCTTGGATGAAACCGACAAACGCATTTTACAAGTGATGATTAAGCATTACAAAGGTGGGCCTGTTGGCATGAGTACCATTGCCGCGATGCTGGGGGAGGAGGCCGATACCTTGGAAGAAGTGCATGAACCCTATTTAATCATTCAGGACTTAATCCGCAGAACCCCCCGCGGAAGAGAGGTCACTGAAGCCGCTTACAGACATTTAGATACTCATCAGGAGACATTATGATTAAAAAATATGCTTTACCGGGTTTAGTAGCTCTGGGAATGGTCGCCACCTCCGAGGCGGGATTGCTAGAGAGCTGGTCCAGCTATATGTGGAAGACAGAACAGCCGAAGCCCCCCAGCGTTAAAGTGCTTGTAGTAAAAAGCAAGCCGGGTGTGGTGTTGGAAGTGAAAGGAAAATATAAACTTTACGATCCTAATACCATGGAACATATCAGCACCCGTTTTGTAGGGAAAAGACGCTACATGCAAGCGCTTTCCGACGGGTTGAGATGGGGAGAACAATTCCCCGGGATTTACCAGCTTTTGATCGTACCGGATGAAAACGGAACTACGACGCTGATTGATGGTGTCGAATACTCTGGATCACTATATGTCTATGATGTGGGTGGCAAGATTTCCGTCGTAAACGATGTCTATGTCGAGGATTACATCGACTCTCTTTTAACGGGTTCAGGATCGGGTCTTATGCCGGAAGAGGCATTGGGCGCTATGGCGATTGTTGACAGAACGCAAGCTTATTATGCAGCAAACAATCCCAAAACTGCGTTTTGGGCTCTTGATGGGGCAAAAGTTGGCTATGAAGGACATCCAAATCTTCCTAAAAGTCCGCGGGTAGAAAATACTTTGGGAACTACAAAGTATATGGTTTTGACAGAAGGGGATAAGCCTTTCAATGCCAATTGGGATAACGCAAGCATTACTCTGGATGAAGCTCAAAGATTGGGTGCCCAAGGGGAAAATGCGGCTCAAATTTTGAAGCGTGCTTTCCCAAGCGCACAGCTTAAAGTGATGCTGAGTAATACTCAGTAACTGGAATCGGTAGGGGTTAGACTTTTGGTAGACCCTATTCGTGGACACTGTGGACCTAGTGGACAATGTGGATGCTGTGGACGAGGGAATGTCCATAGTGTCCACCGGGTCCACTAATTATATCTGCTAAAGTCGTCCCCTTCAGATCAGGGTTTAAACCGAAATTTAAAACAAAAATAGGTTTGGGAATTACCCCTTTTTTTGGTATACTTTGATCAGAATTATTGACTGTGGAATATGAGGCGTACCCCCAAAAATTACGACGGCAATCAGGTTACAAGCAAAAAAGTAGGTGATCTTTTAGCCGGGGTTTTGGGCACGGTTTCAGAGAAATATCAGGATAAACCTGATCTGATTCTGGCGACATGGCCGTCCATTGTGGGAGAAAAATTGGCTCCTATGGCAAAAGCCGTTCGTTTTGACGAGGGAATTCTTTACGTAAAAGTGAAAAATTCCACCCTTTACAGCCTTTTGGAACAAAGTGAGAAGCGCAGATTAATGGCTACCCTCAAAAAAAAGTTTCCTAAAGTCGAAATTCGCGGCATTCAATTTAGGATGGGATGACGCTTGATTTTTTACCGTTGGCTCTTTTTAGAGAGGATAGCCATTTATGCCTTCAGATACCTTAACCCCGGAAGTGGAAAACGTGGAAGACCCGGAAGCTCAAAAACCCATTAAAAAACAAAAAGACTACGACGCAAGTTCAATTACCGTTTTAGAGGGGCTTCAAGCCGTTCGGGAAAGGCCCGGTATGTATGTTGGGGATACCCACTCCGGCGGTTTGCATCACCTGGTTTATGAAGTCGTCGATAACTGTATTGACGAAGCGATGGCCGGATACTGCTCTACCATCTGGGTTAGGCTGAATAAAGACGGTTCTGCCTCTATTGAAGATAACGGCCGCGGAATTCCGATTCAGGTTCACGAAAAAGAGTCGAAAAAACAGGGAAGAGAGGTTACGGCCCTTGAGGTCGTAATGACTATTCTCCACGCCGGGGGTAAATTCGATAAAGACACGTACAAAGTCTCCGGGGGGCTTCACGGCGTTGGGGTCAGCTGTGTCAATGCGCTATCGGAAAAGTTTGTTGTCGATGTCTTTAAGCACGGCAATCATTATCGCATGGAGTTTTCCCGCGGTAAGCCCGTAACTCCACTTGAGATCGTAGGCGCATCCGAAAAACGGGGGACCAAGGTTACTTTCAGACCTGATCCACAGGTCATGAATGCTACTGTATTCGAATATGATATCTTGGCCAAGCGCTTAAGAGAGCTTGCGTTTTTAAATAAAGGCATCACCATTAATTTCTGTGATGAAAGAGACAATGATAAAGACGACGTCTCTTTCTTTTACGAGGGAGGGCTCGTTTCTTTCGTAGATTTTTTAAACGAAAACAAGACGACGCTTTTCCCAAGTCCGATTTATTTCAGAGGGGAAAGACAAGGAGACGACGGCATCATCGACTTTGAGGTCGCGCTACAGTGGAACGATGGATATAACGAAACCATTTACTCCTTTGTTAACAACATTTCGACCCGGCAGGGGGGAACTCACTTAAGCGGATTCTCGACTGCTTTAACACGGGTTTTGAATCAGTACATTAAATCTAAAAATTTGTTGAAAAACGATAAGCTTTCTCTTTCCGGAGAGGATATGAGAGAAGGGCTTTGCGCCGTAATTTCCGTAAAAGTGCCCAATCCCCAGTTTGAGGGACAGACAAAGCAAAAGCTCGGAAACTCCGACGTGGGGGGAGTGGTTCAGCAAGTGACTGGCGAAGAGCTTGCCATTTATTTAAATGAGCATCCGCAAATCGCTAAAACCATCGCCGATAAAGCGATCCTTTCGGCCAAAGCAAGAGATGCGGCCCGAAAGGCAAGGGAGCTGACGTTAAGAAAGTCCGTTCTCGACAGCGGAAGGCTTCCCGGAAAGCTAACCGACTGCCAGGAAAGAGATCCCGCCAACTGCGAAATTTATATTGTGGAAGGGGACTCCGCCGGCGGCTCTGCCAAAGGGGGAAGGGATCGCAGATTCCAGGCGATTTTGCCTATACGCGGTAAAATTCTTAACGTGGAAAAAGCCCGGTTAGACAAGATTTTACAAAACCAGGAAGTGGGAACGATGATTTCTGCTTTGGGTTGTGGAATCGGAAAAGAAGGGTTTAATTTAGAGAAGCTTCGTTACCATAAAATTATTATCATGACCGACGCCGACGT
>JAGROB010000119.1:181-2407 GCA_020440465.1 Chlamydiia bacterium | reverse complement strand
AGAGTGATTTAGGCAACACACCCCAAAGCACCTACCAAAGAGCGAATATCTCTGTGGAAGAGGAAAATAGACGCCTTAGAACGACACTAGCGGCGCAAGGGGGGTTAATCAACCGTCACCAAGACGCCATCTTGCAAGACATTATCAACCAGATCCGAACCCTTTTGAGCCAAGACCCTTGTTTAAGAGAAGAAGTGGCCGCCATTTTAAGGGGCAGACCCCCCACCACGGGCTCGCTCTTGAATGGCTTAAGCCAAACGCTATCCCGCCCCGTTCAACAAGATGCTGACAGTGAAAGCTTTGTGTTAGTCGACCCCCACAGAAACCTAAGGGTCTTGCTTCAAGATTTTCAAATTTTAGCCTCTAGCCAGCAGGTCTTGCCGGCTCTCGAGGATAAAATAGACTTAGATGCGATTTTAAAAGATTTGAATAGCGGAGGAACCTCGACCCTATACTACATAGGGCACGGTATATGGGTAACGGGAGCGGCAATCTTTCAAGTTACCTACCAAGTCCTCCGCCTGACCGGCACTGCCCTGAATAACCCGCTTACCCGCGCCATCCTGATGGTGGCTATCCGTGTCTTAACGGGGGGTTAAGCCTTGGGTGTGGTGCGATCTTCTCTAATGACTTCAGCTCTTGTGGTGACGCCAACCGTCTCGCCGTCATTTTTGGCTCGGTTAGCATTATCGGCACGGGCATCGTTATTGAGCTCTTTCATGTTGGATTTGATGCTCTTATCAAACTCGTTTTGAGCTTTAACCATTCCGGACTGCATCTTCTCTTCGAACTTCTTAGCCTCTCGATTTCGAGCCTCTTGAATCCTATCTTCGACCTCTTTAAACACCCCTTTCAACTCATCCATTTGACGGTGAATGTCTTGAAGTCTTTCAACACTCTTATCAACCTCTTTATCCTTCGCCCGCTCTAAGTCAAGCCGCGTGACCGGGGGCATCTCTTTTTCCCCTTTGCCCTTCTCATGCTCCGTCGACTCGACATGCTCTTCATTCGCCGCATCCCTCCGGGCAAGCATTACCTTGCGGAAAATCTCATCAACTTCCTTTTCCTCTTCCGCCGTCATCGCCCGCACGTTCATGAGTAAAGGTGGGGCATCTGAATCGGATGTATCCAACAATCTAATTCTACCATTCTCAACAAAATCTAATTTTTCAGGTTCAAGGACCGCAAGGGTTTCGCCCTTTTTTACCGCCCGAATTGCATCACTACCTACTAGACTGACTTTATCTGTCGTTGCGCTTAGACCATAGGCAGAACCATCAGACTTCAAAAGCTCAAATCGATATCCTTGACCCCCTAAATCCTTACGCAAAAGACCGGCCTGACCTTCTATATTAGAATTTGCTAGAGAAGCACCGTTGAAACCAGGTTTTTCGTTAATATTTAGATTATTACCAAATGAAAATCCCACAACTTACTCCTTCTTTAGAGCTAGGTTCTTTTAATCATTATATAAAATTTTAATTTTATTTTAAATTATGAATATTTGGTTAATTTTGATGAAAATTAGTTACAAAAATTTCATTCAATTTTATAATAAAATAAAAAAGGAGATCCAAATGACGTTTATTGTGAGAACTGAATCGGGCGAGTCAAGAATTCACGCAGCGAGATATGAATATCAAACAAACCCTTCGACCAACCAAGATGAACTTCATATTTACCTACTCAACGGTCAAGAAGCTAACTTTTCTAGTACACAAGCTTACGATGAAGTAGTGAAATCCAAAAAATTCTGCCTTGTTAAAACAAGTCTGAGCAATCAAGTTACTATGATACAGCCACCAATTAACGAATCTATTAGACTTCAAAAGGAAGGGGTTATGTGTCATGTTTACAGGGTTCAAAAAAATAAAGAAAAAGAAGAAATCCAAGCGGCTCCAGGAATAAAACTTAACGCTATGCTTGATGATGACATTGCTGAATGGGGTGAAAAATTGAAAGGCGCCTTCATAAATGCCGCCAGACCTACAGAAAGCACAAAACCGCTTGAATCCAGAGTGCAGGCGGCGCCGCCGGCGGCAGCACCCAAGCAAAAGGGTGGATTCTTCGGGAAGCTTTTAGGTCGAAAAAGTTAGTCACGTTTTCTAAATGAAATATTTAGCCATCGAGCCCTTTGGGTTTGGTGGCTTTTTTTTGTCCTGAAGGGTTTTTAATCTCTCACAATTTTGCAAGCGAGTGCCTTTGGAGTGCGGCGACCTGGCGCCG
>JAGROB010000119.1:0-172 GCA_020440465.1 Chlamydiia bacterium | reverse complement strand
ACGACGAGCCCTGGCTCGTCGCCATCATTTTCGACAATTTAAATAGATAAGAAAATCCTAAGATAATCGGAGACAGACTTAAATCCAAAATACCCAAACATGGAGACAATGAGCCTTAGATAAGTCGCACTCCCCTTTTTTCAAGCCAAAAAAATAACAGGATGAGCAGGAT
>JAGROB010000118.1 GCA_020440465.1 Chlamydiia bacterium | reverse complement strand
AAAAAAAAAAAAAAAAACAATTCCTTTTAAAAGGAGAAAAACATGGGAACCCCACAAATTGACTGGATGACAATTCAGGTTTCTCTTCCCGGGCTTACCGATCAAATTTATGCCCGACACGAGTATACCCTGGGCGCCGTCGCCCAAAAGTATAACGAAGAGCTGCAGGTCATCGCACAAATTTATAACAAAATTAACGACCCTTCCTTGACGCCGCCAAGCGACATCGATGCCGCCGATGTGGCCGCTGTCTCACAAGCCATTGCCAACCTTTACGACCTGGCACAAAATGGAATCGCTGACGACAACGGGCGCATTTGGTATTTAAACACCGAAATGGCGTCGAACCTCGATCTTTTATCCAAATCTTTAATATCCGCAGGTTTTGCCGTTCCGGGCATTCCCGGAACCACTAATCAGGTGGAAGCGTTAAGAGCCTGGAAAGACTTGTCCGCTCTTTCCCCTGTAATCACCGACCTGTTGAGAGTGGGCTTAGACACCTTTAACTCTAACCGAACCTTACAAGCCCTGATCGAACTGGAATATGTGAAGACAGGTAACGAGCTGATCGAAACGCAAATGGGAGAGCTGGAAGAGGCTTTAGGACTCACCGCAGATACCTTAGAAGCTCTGGCCGCCCTACAGGATCTTCATAACAAAATCCAGGTGACTTCAAGAGGAGGCTTGGAATTTGATTATCTGGCTGACTACGGAAATGGAAAGCAATACGTTAATGCCTATAACTCCGCAGCTTCCGGATACTTTGGAGACCAGATATCTCCGATACTAGGATTTACTTTGGTTTCAGAGTTTGTTTACGGGCCTACATCTTTCTACTATCCACCGGGTTCCCCTTTACCTATTCCCACAACCCCCCTTTTAACCGTGAAACTTGGGCAAGAGGCGGAAAATTATGTCAACCAATTGATCTCTTTAAGAAACTCGATCACCTCTCAAATCGCTCGGCTTGATCAAACCCTTTCCGCGGAACAAAAGGCGGGCGCCGGAAACATTTTTAGCGCTTTAACCACGGTTCTTGCCGACCTGAATGCTATTTTCGTCGATCAAAACGGCAATCCTATTACTGCTACCTCGACTAACGAAGCAAAAGGAAATGCTATCGCCGCCTGGCTGATCGACAGATACGATGACCCCGATGCCGGATCCCAGCAGGGCGCGATTCAGGGAAACATCACCAAAGCGATTACCTCTGCCCAGTCGTTAAACGATACGCAGAAACAAGACGTAAAAAACTACTTATTCGTCTTTGAAGAATATTATAAATCTGCCTCCGCGATTCTGCAGAAAATCACGCAGTTGCTTGAAAGAATCGCTCAAGGCATTAGAAGCTAAGTTTTAAACCCCAAGGAGGGTTCAAATGGCCTCAGATTACGATGGCGTCGGCTATGCCGGAAGCCCACTAGATACAATTGGCGATCCTTTGAACAGTGTTCGTCCTATCCAGGACTACCTTACATACAAAGGGGATACACCTAATACGAACTTTTTATCAGTTCTCAACCAGGATGCCTTTAGGATAATCCAAGGGAACCTTGGGACGGTAACGGGTGACGATGCGGTAAGAAACTTTATCCGTCTTGCTTATGAAAACCGTGCATTTCCCAGCACGTTAGAAGAGATGATTGTTGATTTAAGAGTCTTTACTTACGCACAGTACAAAAATGGCTTAAGCTTTAGCTCCCAACTTATTATTCCTGGAATTACTGCCAACATGACCACTCAAGAAAAAATGGATGTGGCAAGAGCATGGCTTCAGGCTAACCGACCCAACGAATTAGATTACACCTGGTCTTCCAATCCGGGCGCTCCCATCTTAGAAACGATACTCAATAATTTTGCAAGCGCCTTAGGTATTTCGTCGGAAAACTGGACTATCACTAATAATAACGTTACACAGCCCTTCAATAGCTTTACTGCAACAGAACAAATTGCCTACCTGGAAGAATTATTTAAGGACAATTATGCCGAATACGTCTCTAGAGACATTCCGGAATTACCGGATGATGCCCCCTTTCAACCCGGTGCTCGACTGCAGGCGCAGTGGCAAGCTGGTTTTAACGCTTTTGTAAGACGGATCGTTGTCGTTAACGAGGCGTCTATAAACGCGGTTAGTCGGCTTAGTTACGAGTCCTTTTACGAAGCTTTTTTCCAAAATACGGCACAGTCCGGAAATTTTGATCAGTTTTTTGCCGAGTTTGTGAAAAAGATTTACGGAGATCCCACTTTATTACCCAATGGGGTTGAAGGAGACGAAGGGTACTTTGTGCCCACTCTTGTCTTCGATAAATTTACTCAAGAAGTTTTAACCCAGTACCTTAGAACTATCGGTGGATCCTCTCCCCTTGGCCTATCGGGATCGGATGCCGGATCGGCTAAGACACGGGTCTTAAACCGAATTTTCAGCCTGCTGGTTCTGCTTATAGAGGCGCTTCAAAAAGTTGCCGCAGCGCAATCGGACAGACTGACCATTTTTTCCCAGTGGCAAAAAGCGTACACCGACCTTCAGAACGAAATTCGCTATGTCACGGACGGAGACGACCGCTTTAATACCGACTTATCCAACAACGACGGACAAAGAACCGACTTTAACTCCCAAAACGCGACTTACACAGAGATCATTAAAGCGAACAAATCGGTAATTGGCGATGACGCCAAGAACCTGCAAACCCAAATTAACCAATCGACGGATGCCGTAAACCAGCAAGCAAGTATGGCAACGTCGATACTGCAGCAGCTAGCGGCGATCTTCTCATCGATCTATAGATAGCCGTTTGGCATAGAGCTTGCGTGACCGATATCGACACTATGAACTGTTAGATATGGAGAAAACAAATGAAACAGTCTAAGCAGGCCGCAAACAAAGCTGCCGAAAAGGTAGGAGAGGAAGTAAAACATTCTAAAGGAGAAGAGTATTTAGACTTGGCCAATAAAGCCCTTAAAGGAAACTTAAGCATCAAAGGACTTGCCGGGGTTTCCGATGAAAAAGAAGAGGCGATCTACGGCCAGGCATATCTCCTTTACAACACCGGACGCTACAAGGAAGCGGCAGAAATCTTCCGGGTACTTATTACCGTGAACTCCACGGAGCCTAAGTACATGATGGGGCTTGCTGCCTGCTTTCATATGATGAAAGAGTATGAAGCAGCTATGTCGTCTTATACGATGTGCACCTTTATCGATCCCGAAAGCCCGGTACCCCACTTCCACCTATCCGATTGCTACCTTCAGTTAGGAGACGATATCTCCGCTGTAAACTCCTTAAAATCCGCGATTAAACGGTGCGAGAATAAACCGGAGTTTAAGACCTTGAGAGAAAAATCCGAAATAACGCTAAGAGGTCTTGAAAAAGAAGGGATGCAAGAAAAGAAATAATTTAGACCTCAAGGAGATACTATGTCCGAAGATATGAATGTAAACCAGGGCGGAGCGGGATTTATTCCCGACTATAATCCCGAAACCCAAGGTACCGGACAGACTCAAGGCGGAGTTCAAACGACCCAACAACCGATTACCGACACCCCTGTAGACACGATTGAAACGTCTCAGACCGCTAACACTCAAGCTACAACTCAAACTGCCATACCTTCCGACAACACGATTCCCCGACTTAACGCCCCAAATGCTGCTTTAATCGCCGGCGCGCCTCAAGGCCCGATTACCCAAGCCCCACAAGCGGGAGAACAGGGATATACCAATGCTCTCATGGCGTTTACGACTCCGGGTCAACCCCCCGATGCCGCGGCTCAAGCTTATAGTGCATTTATCGCAGAGTTTCCACCCGGATCGCCCGAATACGAAGCGATGCTCGATGTCTTAAACTTCAATATGACCAACCCCAACTTACCCGACAGCATGGAACTCTTTGCCGCCGCAAGAGAGCAGATTATCGAAAGTGGCGCTTTAGAAGAGAATGTAACCGGCACAACAGGCCCCAACAGCCGAAATGCTTTAAGAGAAAACCGCATCCCCGTACAAGATTTAACCCAAAGCGATTTAGAGTCCATGTCCCCCGAACAGCTTTCCGCTTACTCGGAGGCAGAGATTCAAGAAATCATCCAAAAATTCCCCGATTACGCCACTCACGTTGCGGGACTTGCTGCCGAAGAGATCATGATGCCTAAAGTTGACGCCGATCAGATCGACTACGAAAAAGCGTTTAACTTGTCCGGAACCATCGAAGAGTGGATCCAAAATGCCGAAAACTTAATTAAAGGTCTGCCCGATTCCGCAGAAAAAGATACGATGCTGGGTTTTTTATCCAAGATATCTGCCGCCCTTCAAGAATTTACAGAACTACTTTACGCCCTTCAAGCTACCGATTCCGAGAAAACCCGAGAGTTCACCGCCGCTAAACTCGATGAGTCCTTAAGCAAAATTGAAAAACAGCGAAAAGCGATGAGAAAACAGATTAGAGCTGCAAGAAAAGGGAAAGAGAAAAAGAAAATGGGTGTGATGGG
>JAGROB010000117.1 GCA_020440465.1 Chlamydiia bacterium | reverse complement strand
GCTCCGGCTCGAAATGGCCGTTGATAAAAACGATATTTGAGCTTTCACACTCCGGATAGATCCACTCCTTTACGTCTCTTTTTTCCGCTTTAGCCGCCTGAAAATCGAGCTCGAAGAGCTTTCTTAGCTTAACGTACTTATATGTTTCCGTTTTTTTCGTCGGAAGTCCCTTGTCGGCAAATGCGTCCCACGCCTTTTGGCGAAGCTTAAACATCGGATCGTCTTTCGAGCCGACTAAATGCTGTCCCGCGAGCTTCATCTGAAATTGGGAGGAGTCGATCATACGGCACCTGCCGAGGTGAGCCAGTCGTACCCTTTTTCCTCAAGCTCTTTTGCCAGCTCCGGGCCGCCCGATTTGACGATTTTGCCGTCCAGCATGACGTGGACAAAATCGGGTTTAATGTAATCTAGAAGGCGTTGATAGTGGGTAATCAAAATAAGCGCTCGGTTGGGATTCATCAGCTCGTTGACCCCTTTCGCGACGACTCGCATCGCGTCGATGTCTAGCCCTGAGTCCGTTTCGTCTAAAATAGCGACATCGGGATCGAGCACGGCCATTTGAAGAATTTCGTTACGCTTTTTCTCTCCGCCAGAAAACCCTTCGTTTAAGTTTCTGTCCTTAAACTCCGGCTTAATCTCCATAAGCTTCATCTTTTCGTCTAAAATTTTGACGAACTCTTCGGTCGATAGTTCTTTTTTCCCTTGGGCTTTACGGTGGGAATTCACGGCCGCTTTTAAAAACTCGACATTCGAAACACCCGGAATTTCGATGGGGTACTGGAAGCTCATGAAAAGGCCGTGCTGAGCTCTTTCTTCCGGCTCCATTTCTAGCAAGTCCTGCCCTTTTAAGTAGGCGGAGCCGGAGGTAACATCATAAAATGGATGGCCGGCCAGTACTTTGGCAAGCGTTGACTTTCCCGCTCCGTTGGGACCCATAATAGCGTGGATTTCACCCGGTTTAACACTCAGGTTGAAATTTTTTAAAATTTGATTATTTTCGACTTCAGCCGAAAGGTCTTTAATTTCTAACATATTATCCCACGGAATTTTCTAATTTTAAGGTAAGGAGTTGCTGCGCTTCTTGCGCGAACTCTAACGGAAGCTCTTTGATCACGTCTTTACAAAAACCGTTCACCATCATGTTGATAGCGTCTTCTTGTGAAAGCCCACGCGATCTAAAGTAAAAGATCTGCTCCTCGTTCATCTTGGAGGTACTCGCTTCGTGCTCAACGGCGGAAGAGGCATTGGAGACTTCGATATAGGGGAAGGTATTCGCGGAGCAGTTATTTCCCACCAACATTGAGTCACATTGGGTGTAGTTTCTGGAGTTTGATGCTCTCGGCACCATTTTGACAAGGCCGCGGTAGCTGTTGTGGGAGGTGTCGGCCGAAATCCCTTTCGAGATGATGGTGGAGGTCGTGTTTTTGCCCAAATGGATCATTTTTGTGCCGGTGTCGGCCTGCATCTTGCCGTTTGTGAGGGCGACGGAGTAAAACTCCCCGACCGACTCATCTCCCATAAGGACACAAGAAGGGTATTTCCAGGTGATAGCGGCGCCTACCTCGACCTGGCTCCAGGAAATTTTCGAGCGATATCCCTTACACATTCCGCGCTTCGTGACGAAGTTGTAAATCCCTCCTTCGCCCGTTTCCGGGTTGCCGGAGTACCAGTTTTGAACCGTGGAGTACTTAATTTCGGCGCGATCTAAAGCGACTAATTCCACCACCGCGGCGTGAAGTTGGTTCACGTCTCTCATCGGGGCGGTGCACCCTTCCAAGTAGCTGACAAAGGAGTCCTCTTCGGCCACGATCAACGTTCTTTCAAATTGCCCGGTTTCTTCGTCATTGATACGGAAATAGGTCGATAGCTCCATGGGGGAAATCACTCCTTTCGGAACATAAACAAAAGAGCCATCGGTGAAGACGGCGGAGTTAAGGGTAGAAAAGAAGTTATCGCCAATCGGAACAACGGACCCTAAATATTTCTTTACGATTTCGGGGTGTGTGTGCATCGCTTCCGAAATGGAGCAAAGAACCACGCCTGCTTCTTCTAATTTTTTCTTGAAGGTCGTTCCGATAGAGACGGAGTCAAAGACCATATCGACCG
The DNA here is from genome assembly GCA_020440465.1 of Chlamydiia bacterium. GTDB lineage: Bacteria > Chlamydiota > Chlamydiia > Chlamydiales > Parachlamydiaceae > JAGROB01. The sequence continues at coordinate 4,437 of JAGROB010000117.1, read as the reverse complement.
CGACATTGGCAAGGCGCGCTTGCTCTTCGACCGGAATACCGAGCTTTTCGAAGGTTCTTAAGACTTCGGGATCGACTTCGTCCAGGCTGCCCAGCTTCGATTTCTTCTTGGGGGCGGAGTAGTAGACGATGGACTGATAGTCGATGGGGGGGTATTTGGCATTGGGCCAGTGGGGCTCTTCCATCTCTTGCCATTTTTTGAAGGCTTTAAGACGGAACTCCAATAAGAAATCGGGTTCTCCCTTTCTTTTGGAGATTTCCCGGATGATATCTTCATTCAGCCCTTTTTCGAGCCGATCGGTCTCAACGTCGGTGACAAAACCGTACTTGTACTGAGAGTCTCTTGGCGATGATTCTACTGACATAAATTCCTCATAAATTGTGAAAGATTCTAACAGTTAAAATCGCTTAAGTCAAACGGTATACATTTAATCGGAGAGTATGAGAAGATAGAGGGCGATTTTGTATGTTACGTATAATAATATCTTTACTTACACTTCTATTATACTCCTGTTCGAACCCCTGTTGCAAGTACCCGGTTTACGGGGCAGCGGAGTTTGTGACGGACTCGTATCTGATTCGCCAGGGAAAAAACTCTATCTTGGAGATGGAGGGTGATTGGCCCGGCGATCTGACGTCTGAAGATATGGAGGAATATCGGGATGAAATTGCCGAAGATGACGTTTTAAATGTTATCGTCTACCATCCCACTCGCTCCGATCTGATGGATGCGTATAATTATATCAATGCTTCCGTCGGGGGATTTAAGGTTTCGGACGGCAGTATTGATCTGCCCGATATCGAGCCGATTGTCGTTGCAGGATTTTCCTTGGATGAGGCTAAAGAACGGATTCAAGCGCGTCTTCATAATGAGATTAAACATATCGAAGTTTTTCTAACGTATCGAGATCGCTTAATTAAAAAAGTAGAGCTTGCCGGCATGGTGGCGACCCCTACGGTTCCGGTGGACGGCAAAGTTAGGCTTTTTGAAGTGATCGCGAAAGCAAAAATCCCGCCCGACGCGAATTTATTTAAAAGCTATGTTTTAAGAGACGACTGCCAACTTCCGGTCGATCTTTACAAGCTCATTCACGAAGGGGATATGTGTCAAAATATCGTGATGAAAGGGGGGGATAAAATATACATTGCCCCGGCTATGGAAGCTAACGTCATGATGCTGGGGGAAGTGGCTAAACCAAGCGCGATTGCGGTGTCCAACGGGTTTATCTCTTTGAGAGAAGCGATCGTAATGGCGGGCGGCATCCCCTATACGGGAGATAAGCGGTGCATCCAGGTGATTCGGGGCGGCCTTAAGGATCCGAAAAGTTATCGGCTTGCCTGGGAGCATGTGGTTCATCTGCCGAACGACAGCTTGTTATTAATGCCGGGCGATACGGTTTACGTTTCTACCACGCCTCTTCGCGAATGGAATATATTTATCGAACAGCTTCTTCCCAGCTTCGGGGGAGTTAAAACCGTGCAGGGGATATACAATGCAGGAAATTAAATGGATTTAACCCTATCTGATTTTAAAGTGATGCTTAAACGGAAAAAAGGGAAGCTGCTTTTTTGTACCTTGGTAACGGCTTTCTTGTTTTTTAGCTGGGGGGTGACGAGAGATATCCGCTACAAGTCAGAGGCAAGCTTCAGGGATAAGGGGCAAGCTTCCGGCATGAAAGAATCGATGCATCAAATTTTATTGAGCGGCTCCGATAAAGAAGACTCGGAGACGATATCGGGTTTAACCTCCTATCGATTGGCCGAAAAGCTCATTAAAAGAGAGGGGCTTCAGCTCGAAGTGGAGCACAAAAAATCCCTTTATCAGACGATTCAAGACAACTTAAGAGTGGAGTTAGCCTACTTTCTTAAAGAAAAAACCCCTTCGTTGCCCGAAAGGAAAAAGCGGATTCAGGGAGCCGGAGTCGATTATAGGGGTGAAGCGTATCTTACCAAAGAGCTGACCTTTCTGGATGACGAGACATTTTTAGTTGAAGGAGAAGGGGAAGGGAAGCTGGGAGAGGTGTTTTTTGGGGATGGCTATTACTTTATACTTAAAGAAGACCCCGATCTTTACCCGGAGTTATTGGCTGGAAGAGCGTTTCAAATTAAGTTGCATCCCTTAAAGCCCTTGATGAAAGATGTAAAAGAGTCGATTGTAGCCAAAAGCGACCAAGATGACTCAAGTCTTGTTAAAGTCAATTTTCTTCACCCCGACAGACGGGAGTCGGCGCGTCTATTGAATAGTTTATTATTTCTTTACCACGACTTTTTGGAAGAGGAAAGGGATAAAGTCAACGAAGCTCAGCTTAGCTATTTAGAAGAGCGAGAAAAGGGGCTGTCATCGGTTTTGGACGAAGCGATTAAAGCCCACGCAAAAAGGGTGGAAGGAGATGTCGCTTTAAGTGGATTCACCGATGCAAGACGGGAGATGGAGTTTTTAGAAGCCCAGCTTATCCAAACGAACGAGAAATTAAATCAGCTGACATTGGATCAAAAGAGGCTTCAAAAGATCTTAGAGGAAGGGGTTTCCTCGTACGATAGTAAAGCTCCCGGGCAGTCCGATGCTCCCATCATTAACGAAATGCTCGGTAAAATCCGGGAATATAAACACCTTTCAGAGTCTTTAGCGTCTGAGTTAGGGGCTTTTGGGGACATCGGGGAGCATGAATGGCAGGGAGTCAGCGTTCAAGCTATGCAAGAGCTATATCTTAAGCTGATTCGTGAGAAAGAGGAAAACAACCAATTTGAAAAGCAGTTGGGTTCTCTTTTAAATAACTTTGACTTGGAAGACTTCGAGATGACCAGCTTAACGTCATATCTTGCAGATCCTATTTCACAAGAAAAGATCATGAAAGCCTCCAAGTTGTCTCACGATTTAAAGGATAAGGAGAGTCGAACGCATAAAGAGCTTTTACGTTTGAAAGAAGAGCTTGAGATTGAAAAGGCCATTTTAAAAAGCCACTTAAAAGAGACTAAAAGACTTGCTCAAGTAAGGCAAAATTTATTGGCTGAAAAGCATCTTCAAATGCAAAAGGCGCTTTATCTAATGGCGGAAAAAGAGCGAAGATCTCAAAAAAATCAGCTTGAGGGATATCTTAAAGAGCGTATTCAAGATCTTAAGCAAGACCGTCTTGTACTGGAGGAAAAAGCAGATGCGTTGAAGACCTCTTTATTAAAAATGCCCCAAAAGTGGATAGAAGAAGAGCGCTTGAATCAGCGGATGGATCAAAATAGACGTCTACTTGAGAATTTAGCTTCGATGGTGGAGACAAAAAATATTTCTAAGAATTTAGAGTTGGTTCAATCGGCACCGCTCGATTTTGCCTACCCCCCACTTCATCCCAAGTCGCCCCGACTTCTCCTATTAGGCTTCTTAGGGGGATTCATGGGGCTTTTTTTATCTTCATCCTATTTTCTCACCCGGGGAATTTTGAAAGAGACGCCCATCACATTAAAAAATCTTGTGGCCAACGGATTTTCGGCAAAAAATCATCCAAAGCGTGCTCTTGGGATGTTTTCATCCGATCTAAAAGTGATTGCTTGTTTGAATCCTAAAGCCTTCTCCCTTTCCGATCTTTTAAAATCGCAAGGGGAAAAAGTTTTCGTTATCGAGCTGGGAGAATATCCTGAGGACGATTATAAGTTATTATCTCCCATGGAAATTTCCAAAAACACCGCTAATCACCCGAAGTTTAAAGCTCTTTTAGAAGAGCTTAAACCCCGGTTTGACCGAATCGTGATCGAAACGCGATTTCCCTTAAACGATCCCGACCAAGAAGCGGTTTTAGGGTTAAGTCAAGGGGCTATGGTATTCGTTAAACAAGAGACATATCAAGAGATAAGCTCTTTAATGGATGAGATTAAACGTTACAAGAACATCGTATTTATCACAGGATAAACATGAAACAAGTTAAAGAAAAAAGAGCTCCGATGAAACTCATCGGCAAGTCCGTAAGAACTAATAATGCCAAGGAATATAACAAGAATGACGGATTGATTTTCCCGCTTGTGATTGGATATTTTCAAGGGCAAATGATGGATCAGATTCCCCGTCGAAAAACACCCGGAACGACCTATTGTTGCTACACGGATTACGAAAGTGATTATAACGGCGACTACACCTACTTTATCGGCGAAGAGGTTTCCGATACTTCGGACGTGCCGGAAGGATTTCAAGTGCTGGATATTCCCGAGCAGACGTATGTGAAGTACACGACCCCGCCGGAGCCCATGCCCGATGTTCTAACCAATGCGTGGAAGTACATCTGGGATTCGTCTGAAGAAAAGATGGGGGGCAAGAGAAATTACCTGACCGACTTTGAAGTCTACGACGAAAGAGCTTCAGACCACAGCAAAATCGTCATGGATATCTGTATTGGCATTAGCTAGTTAACTCCTCAAATACGTGTAAATTTTTCAACGCAAAAACACGAAAGCG
>JAGROB010000116.1 GCA_020440465.1 Chlamydiia bacterium | reverse complement strand
CGTGGGTGCTTCGGTTTATGAGGCGGCTCGGAGGGTGGAGGCGTCCCAATACACTTAGGCTCCTCTTTGAGGTGCTCCGAGATTTTTTTCAAAGCCCAAAGTTCTCTATGGGTAACAAGAGAGATCACCTGTCCCTCCCTTTCCTGTCTGCCTGTTCTTCCCGATCTATGGATGTACGTCTCTGAGTCTTTGTTGAGCTCATAAATAAAGACGTGAGAGACGCGGGAGAAGTCAAGTCCCCTTGCCGCCACATCGGTCGCTACAAGATAGCGGATTTTGCCTGATCGAACTTTGTTGGTTATGATCGTTCTGACATCCTGCGACAGCCCCGCATGAAGATAGTCTACCTGATGAAGCTTTTTCTTAAGATATTGCGTCACTTTTTCCACCTGCACTCTCGATCTACAAAAGATAATGCACTGGGTCGGATTCATCTCGTGAAGTAAATCGGCAAGTTTAGAGTCCCTTTCGTCGGCTCTTGTATAGACAAAGCGGTGGTCGATCTTTGCGGGCGCGATTTCTTGTTCGGTAAGCTTGATCTCTTTCGGATTTTTCATGTGCTGAAGGGCGATTTTTTTGATCTCCTTCGGCATTGTGGCAGAAAAAAGACAAGTCTGATGCTCGTGGAATAGGCATTGCATAATGAACTCGAGATCTTCGTAAAAGCCCATGTTAAGCATCTCGTCGGCCTCGTCCAAAATCAATGTACTGACCTCGCTTAAATCGACATCGCGAGAGTAGATAAAGTCGATGAGCCTTCCCGGCGTGGCCACCAAGACATGCACGCCGTTTGTCAGCTTCGCTCTTTGAAGCCCCGGATCTTCCCCCCCGCAGATCGCGAAGGTTTTGACCCCCATTTTGCCGCCTATTTTCTGTGTTTCGGTGGCGTACTGGTACGCAAGCTCTCTTGTGGGGACGATGACAAGCGCTTGGGGTTTTTTATTCTCAAGATCTACCTTGCTGCAAACGGGTATCGCGCACGCCGCCGTCTTGCCGGAACCGGTTTTTGCCAAAGCAATCAAATCATGCCCTTCCAAAAACAGGGGGATCGCCTCTTTTTGAATACCTGTCGGCTGTTTGTAGCCGTTCTTTTCTAAAGAAGCTATAAGTTCAGGTCGAAGGGCAAAGTCGGAAAAATTCACTGTCATTTCAAGATCTCTTGAACGTTAAAAATAGAGGTCACATACCCCAGCTGCATCAGTATAACATAGACTAAAGTGGCTAAGTAAAACAGGAAAATCAAAGCCAATGCGGTCTTTCCCCCTTTGATAAATTTCACCCCTTTGTAGCCCAGCTTATATCGACCCACCCAGACCAATAAGCATGGGATCAGACCGTTTAAAATCGTGTCTCCAATGCCGCCTGTAAGGTCAAGAGCTGTCAAAAACACCCGCTCATAATTTGCGGCACAGTAGTATGTAGGAACAATCACAAGTGCGGACAAAAAAACGCTCCCCCACCCTTTTTCCTTGATATGAAGCCCGTCGGACAAAAAGTCATACAGTCCCAGGCCAATCCCTAAAAAGGATGTGGAGAGGGCAAAAAAAGCAAAATACTCTGCCACAAGCGACAAATAGGGTCCCGAGACATGATTACCTAAAAATTCTGTCGCTGGAATCCCTCGAATTAAGAGCTGGGTTAACCCCTCTTCTCCGTCTACAGGGATCACGCCTAAAATAATCGTCTGCCAGACCATGTAAACAAAAAATGCAAAAGAGGTCCCCCAGACAATCGCTTTTCGTAAAGCCGAAGCATTCTTGTGAAGATACGGCCCTAAGCTGGGAACCATCGTCTGAAAAGAAAACGCGGTCAAAAGAAGGGGAAAAGCCATTAGGCTTGTCGACCACTTCTGGTGAAATAAATACGACGGCTTGACCTCGTCCACACCCATGCCGACAAGCGCAACATACGATAAGCACATTGCGATGAAAAGCCAGCTATTGACACGGCCGACCACTTGATTCCCAAGGTAAAAAGTAAGTCCGAATAAAATAAAGATTAAAGCGCCGATATCATTCGATAAAGTCGTTCCCAAAACAGCGTTTAAGGAACCGGCAATTTGGAGCCCCCCGGCCGCTCCATACGCCACTAAAGACGCATAAGAAATAAATAAAAACAGCACCCAGGCAAGCCATTTAGCTCCCCTGCCCAGCAAGCGGGAAGTTAGCGTGATAACGTGGACCCCCTCTTCCATCCAGAGACACGCCTCCATAAGCAATAGCGCCGTAAGCGTCATCATTAGCCAGGAGACACCCATCAAGACAAATGAGGGTAAAAAGCCAGACAGGCCTGTTGCGACCGGAAGTGCGAGCATGCCGCCGCCGATGCAGGTTCCGGCGACAAGAAACGTCGCCGATAAAATAGTTCCGATTGTTGGGGTATTTTTTTCCATAGATATTGAGTAGCATCATACTCCATATAAAAATAAAACAAAAGCCCTAAGGTTTGGGGGGGGATCGGCTAGTGGACGGGTGGCCGGCCCCCTTTTCCCCTTGAAATCTTTGGACTTGAAGCTCATCATTGATACTCTATGCTTGAAATCGAAAACCTGAACTTTAGCTTTTCTCTTTCCCCCGTCCTGAACGATCTAACCCTTTCGCTAAAACCGAAAGAGACAGTGGCGCTGATCGGAGCTTCCGGTTCCGGCAAAACGACGCTGCTTAGGTTGATTTCGGGCGCCCTTAAGCCCGGGTCGGGAAAGCTCATCGCACCCATGCCCCAATCCCAAGCGTATATGTCCCAAAAAGACCTCCTCCTTCCGTGGAGAACAGTGGAAGCTAACATCGCTTTGCCCCTGGAACTTGCAGGAAAAACCGTTTCTCCCGAAAGACTTCACACCCTTTTAGACCAGCTAGAACTTACCCCCTATCGCCACCGTTTTCCCCACGAGCTATCTGGAGGTCAGTATAAACGTGCCATGCTCGCCCGGACACTTGCCCCCGAAAAACCGCTACTTCTTTTAGATGAGCCTTTTTCTTCTCTTGATCTTCCCCTTCGAGACAAGCTCTATGGCCGCCTAAAATCCTTCTCTCAAGCCGCAACCCTCCTTGTTACCCACGATTTCAGGGATGCTTTCACCCTGGCGGACCGCATTCTGCTCTTGAAAAACGGTCAGATTACCCAATCGTGGCAAATCGATCCCGATAAACGGGAAAATCCTTCTTACATCGGAACCTTATTCCAAGAACTAAAATCTGCAATTTCTTAATATTTAATTAACAAATATAACTTATAATTAAAATAAAAAGGGTAATTTTATGGTTTCTCCTTCAAGTTCGGTTGACTCAGCATTAGCTCTATCCCCGCTAGCGAATCCTCCGAAAAGAAATGATGACGGCATCATGCCTTTGGTCGTCGCCGGGGGCAGCGCCTTTGTAGCCACAAGCCTTGTCATTGTAGCGTCTCTTGTAGTACTTGTTGCGGGGGTCGCTTTAGCTATAGCTTTTCCACCGGCCGCAATCCCGATTACCCTCCTTTTTTCCGCGACCGCCGCTTTTGGGCTGATGCTAAGCCTTCTAGTGGGCTCTGTCGCCGGCGGTTATTTCGGCTCGAAGTTTGATAGTTGAACCTATCCGCAAATTCAAATTTGTTGCATACCTTGCCTTTTCAAGGCC
>JAGROB010000115.1:2872-3049 GCA_020440465.1 Chlamydiia bacterium | reverse complement strand
TGTCGAATTAGGCAACACACCCGAGTGCTTGCATACTTCTTCCATTATCAACTAACGTGAAATTATGACAAGTCGTACCGATCCGTCCCAAAATATCATCGGCCGCCCCCCAAGTCCGCTCGATCATATCTTCTTGCCCAAGAGCGTCGCCGTGGTGGGAGCCAAAGAAGATTTGGG
>JAGROB010000115.1:0-2770 GCA_020440465.1 Chlamydiia bacterium | reverse complement strand
GTAAAAGATTTGCCCGAGCCGGTCGATCTGGCGGTGATTGTTGTGCCGGCCAAAGTGGTTCCCCGGATCATCCAAGAGTGTGTCGATGCCGGGGTGGGGGGAGCGATTGTGATCTCTGCCGGATTTAAAGAGATCGGCCCCGAAGGGGAAAAACTTGAGCAAGAGATCTTAAAAATCGCCAAAAACAAGCTTCCGATCATTGGCCCCAACTGTCTGGGGGTGATGAACCCGTTAAACGGGCTTAACGCCACGTTCGCGAAGGGGATCGCACTGCCCGGCAACACCGCCTTTATCAGTCAGTCGGGGGCCATGTGTACGTCGGTTTTAGACTGGAGTTTTAAAGAGGGGATTGGGTTTTCCAGCTTTGTCTCGATCGGTTCTATGGCTGATGTCGATTGGGGCGATCTGATCGACTATCTGGGGGGCGACCCCAACACCCACAGTATTTTGATCTATATGGAAACGATCGGCGACCCCCGGTCGTTTTTGTCGGCCGCAAGAGAGATCGCTCTTGAAAAGCCGATCATCGTGATTAAGCCGGGCAGAACCGCTGCGGCGGCAAAAGCCGCGGCGTCCCACACCGGGTCGCTTGCCGGAGCGGACGATGTGTTCGATGCCGCTTTAAAGCGTGTCGGGGTGATGCGGGTCGATACGATCAGCCAGCTGTTTGACATGGCCTCTATCTTATCGCGTCAGCCCAAACCCAAGGGGCCAAGGCTCGGCATTATCACGAATGCCGGGGGGCCGTCCGTTTTGGCGACCGATAGCGCCGTGATGCACGGGGCTAAAATTGATCCCTTATCGGAGGGAGCGCTTGAGAAGCTCAATAGCTTCCTTCCCGCCGCCTGGAGCCACCACAACCCCGTCGATATTTTGGGGGACGCAAGCGCCGAAACCTACGCCAAAGCGGTAAAAGTGATGGCGGAAGATGATTCGAATGATGGCTTGCTTGTGATCTTATCGCCGCAAGATGTCACCGATGCGGGGGCGGCGGCCGAGTCGCTTCGATCGTACGCTCATCTGCCTGACAAGCCGATTTTAGCCAGCTGGATGGGGGGCGCGTCTGTCGCGAAGGGGATCGAAATTTTAAATCACGCCGGCATTCCCACGTTTGAGTACCCTGACGATGCGGCAGAGACCTTTGCCCGGATGTGGGTGTATAGCAAAAATCTGATCACGCTGTATGAGACGCCTGGAGTTAGAAAGCGGGAGAGTGAAAAAGAGCTTCAAAAACGACGGGACGAGGCGGCTAACATTTTAAAAGCCGCCAAAGATGTGGGGAGAAAGCTTTTAGACGAATATGAGTCGAAGCGGCTTTTGGCCCTTTACGGCATCCCGATCGTTCGAACCGAAAAAGCCGATACCTTGGAAGAGGCGGTAAAGTATGCTGAAGAGATCGGCTACCCCGTGGTGCTGAAGCTGTTTTCCCATACGATCACCCACAAAACCGACGTGGGCGGGGTGAAGCTGAATTTGAATTCCGTGGAAGAGGTTAAAGAAGCCTGGCAAGAGATCAAAGCGGGAGTGGAAGCGAAAGAGGGCCCCGGCCACTTTCAGGGCGTTACGGTGCAAGAAATGGTTCGGATGTCGGGCTATGAAGTGATTTTGGGCAGCTCTATCGATCCGCAGCTGGGGCCGATCTTGGTTTTTGGGACGGGCGGAGAGCTTGTCGAGGTGTACAAAGACCGCGCGATCGGGCTTCCCCCGTTAAATCGAAGCTTGGCAAGCCATCTGATGCAAGAGACGAAGATTTACGAGGCTTTGAAAGGGGTTAGGGGAAGAGATCCCGTCGATCTGCCCCGCTTAGAAGAGATTTTAGTCCGTTTTTCGGAGATGATCGTCGAAAATCGGGAGATCGAGGAGTGCGATATTAACCCTTTAAAAGTATCTGACAAGGGGATTATAGCCCTCGACGCGCGGGTGCTTTTACACGACGATGAAAAGCCGATTCTGCCGCTTGCGATTCGCCCCTATCCCGACCATTATACCACCGAAATCAAGCTTAAAGACGGAAAAGAGGTCACTTTACGGCTCCTTCGCCCCGAAGATGAGCCCCTGATGGTGGAGTTTCACAAGGATTTATCGGAAAATAGCGTGAGACAACGCTTTTTCGAGTTCATATCACTTAGCGATCGGGTTCAGCACGAAAGGCTGACTCGAATCTGCTTCAATGACTACGACCGAGAGCTCCCTCTGGCGGCAACAGCCGACGGAGAGATTTTGGGGGTGGGACGGCTGACCCGTCATGGGGATAGCGCCCGGCTTACCTTGCTTATTCGGGACCGGTTCCACCGAAAGGGGCTGGGAACGGCGCTTATCCACCGCTTGCTTGAGATCGCCAAGGAGGAGGGGATCAGCCAAGTCACCGCCGACGTGCTCTCTGAAAACGAGGGGATGCTCACTCTTTTAAGCCGAGAAGGCTTTCAGTCGGAAGAAAAAGATGGAATTATCTTTACAAATAAATTAATTTAATATATAATTTTTATATTATTTTAATTTTTTAAAAGGTAATTTAATTATGTCGTCTTCACCGGTCGCAGCTTCAATGGGTCAGCCCCAACCTATGACCCCCCTTAGAAAGACCGTTGTATTCGGAGGCTTAGCCGTTGGTGGCCTGGCGCTTGCCGTCGCCCTTGTCGCCGCAACGGTCTTAGTGTTCCCCCCCGTGGCAGCTGCCATCGGCTTAGGAATTGCCGGCTATGCCGTGTACGCTGTCGCCGCCGGATCAGTGCTTGCACTTGGCGCCATTGCCATCTCGCTCATCGCCCTC
>JAGROB010000114.1 GCA_020440465.1 Chlamydiia bacterium | reverse complement strand
GGTGCGCTAGAAACTTGAATCCAGCCTTTATATTTAATTATTACTATGTTAGTATAATTCGAATGAACCATAATATTAACTTAATTCACTTAAAGTTCTTTTGCGATGTAGTTGATTATGAAAGCATTTCTGAAGCGGCTAAAATGAATTACATCAGCCAGTCGGCGGTCAGCCAGGCCATACGTAAGCTTGAAACGCTTTTCGGGGCTGAGCTTCTATTTCAAAATCGACAGAAAATGCAAGTGACTGATGAGGGGAAACTCGTTTACGATCAAGCAAATATTATATTCAGAAATGTTCAAAATTTATTTGAAAAAATTGAACAAACAAAAGACATAAGCTCCGGATCCCTTCATTTTGTCACGACCAAAAGCTTGGGTATGTCCTTTTTGGCTCCCCTTTACCGCTCCATTAAGCAAAATCTCCCCCATCTGAATTTAACCTTTAGAATGGGAGGGCTTAATGTCATCCGAACGGCTTTAAGAAGAGAAGAAGCGGAGTTTGCGATCGTGGTGGTTGATCACAACTTTGATCAGTTTGATAAACTTCTTTTGAAAAAAGGAACGCTAAACCTTTATCAATCCGTTGATGCTGACCCCAAGCTCATCGAAAAAGGGATATTTATCGATTCCGGCTTAAGCTTATATGGGGCAGAAATCAAGGCTCATCTGGAAAAGCTGGGGCACCTCAACCCCATCCAGCAAGAGCTTGCCAGCTGGGACCTTACGGCCCGATTCACCGACTTAAATCTTGGGGTCGGTTTTTTTCCCGACTATATCCTTTCAAAGGATCGCTATCCCTCAATCGAGCAGCACCCCTTAGAAATCCCCCGCTTTGAGTACGAAATCTGCGCCATCTTCAACAAAGGGGTCAAACTCTCCCGAACCGCCCAGCTTTTCTTAAAGCAATTCATTTCGGAGGGATAGATGTTTACACCGGCAAGACTCTATCTTCTCAATCGCTTTCTCAGTGCGCCTTTGGAGATTTTATTTACGCTCCTCATTTTCATTCTCAACAAAAACCTCGACACCCTTCCCCTACAAATCACCTTAATGGCGTGTATCAAGCCGGCAAGCTCTCTTTTGGCCTTTCGAGTCAGCTCATATATTGTCTCCAACCCGAAAAAACTTACCCCCTTTTTAGTCGTGAACGCTCTTTTGGGGGCGCTTCCTTGCTTTTTGATCCCGTTTATCGATAACCCCTGGTTTTATGTTGCCTATTACGCGCTATTTTTAACCACGATTCGAGCGGTCAATCCAGCGTGGATTGAGTACTTAAAGCGTCATGTCGACGCTGATCAGCTTAGAACCACTATCTCCAGGGGGGTCTCTATGTACTACGCCCTGGGAATTATTGTGCCCCCGTTGATTTGCTTTTCTCTCGACTTTTACCCCGAATTGTGGCGGCTATACTTCATCGGATTTGCTCTACTTCAGCTTTTAAATTTAAAAGTGATTTTCTCTGTGACTCCCCCGGAATCTTATGAAGCACTTCAAAAGCCCAAGCTCAAGTTAAAAGAAATCGCAACCCTTTTCAAAAAGACGCCCGGTTTTTTTCCCTATCAGCTCTTGTTCTTCTTGGGGGGCATGGGGATCGTAGCGTCTCAATCGACATTGCCCGGCTACTTTCAAGACCATTTGCACCTTTCTTATACCCAGCTAGGTCTTGCCTTTAGCTTCTGTAAGGGACTTACCTTTGTTTTAAGCTCTCCTTTCTGGACTAAGTCGGCAGGCCAAATATCCATCTACCGTATAAACGCTTATCTTAACATCTTTTCCTGTCTATATTTTGGGCTTCTTATCGGCGCGAGTCTTGCTCCCAACTGGATCTTCCCCGCCTACCTTTTTTATGGCGTCATGCAAGCGGGAGCCCAAATTAGCTGGAATTTATCTGGCCCCTATTTTTCCCAAGAAAAGGATAGCACCCCCTATTCCAGTATCAACTTGTTATTCACGGGAATCAGAGGCTGCCTTTGCCCCCTTTTGGGGATGATAGTTTACGGCTTCACAGGTGTATTTAGTCTGTATGTCTTCTGCGGAACGCTTTGTCTTTTAGGTGTCATTTACGGCTTTTGGCTTGACCATTTTAAAGTTTATAAATCAACCCCTTCGGTATCAACATGATAAGCATCACAAGAAATTCTGATATCCAACCCAGTGTAGTCTATCAAGTTAATCTATGGGATGAAGATAAAATTGGTTTAATCGCCAGGTTTGTATTGCAAGGAAAGGATTTAGAGGTTCAATATTTTACATCCGACGAACGTAAATTCTACTCTGAGAAGCTTGGGGATACCCGGGGCTTACAAACGCGGCTCAATCAAATGATTGAAAATCATTATGAAGCGATCCAAGCGACAACTGCCACGTTAAATCATTTTGAAATACCTTTACTTCAGGCCATTCAAGACGGAACCTATATATACACACGTCACAACTATATCTACAAAGAATTCAATGTTACCATGCAGGACGAAAAAGTTTTAACCGTCCAAGTTCGAGTCACTCAAAACGTCCTTCATGTGCGCTACATTAAATATGGAAACGATCCGGCACATCCTATTGAGATCTCCGAAAGATTAAGTTCATCAAATAATCCTTCGAAAGGACTAAAAGCCAAGTTTGAAAAATTTAAACAAGAATTCAACGATATTTTTACCCATCAAAAGCCTGCCGGTAAATCTAATAAAGATATGGTTGAAGAGAATATCTTATTTGACATTCGAACAAGACAATTCGAGCTGAAAACCCTCCAGAAATATAAAAA
>JAGROB010000113.1 GCA_020440465.1 Chlamydiia bacterium | reverse complement strand
AATTTATTCTTTCTTAACATCCGGTATCTGAGCTTTTGAGGGAAGTTGAGGGTATAGCTTGCTTTCTGTCGGGGGTTTGGGGGCAGAGCCCCCATTCTTTAAGCGGGGTACCCCTAATTTCTCCCGGAACTTTCTTTTATGGCCTTCGGCCATAATTCAAAAGTCCGTCCGGGCTCGCCAGCGCTTAAAGCGCTTGGCTCGCTTCCATCTCTCTTAACATCCGTTTAACGTCGCATTCTCGGTCAGTTTTCGGGTGATAGCTTGCTTTCTGTGCCAAAAATTTAGCACCTTCTTCCGTTTAAGTTCAACCTATCTTTTTCTTGTTATCAATTTTGGCTTTTTAAAGCCGTTATCCGTACTTAACTCGCCAAGATATATAGGCCCATAATACGCCTCGAGACCATTTTTTCCTTCTTTTAAGGCTATATATTCTTCTGTAAGGGCTTGGGTAATATAATACTCTTTTCCCTTGTACCAAACACATCCACTTTGGACTACTTTTCTTACCTGACAGACTTCAGTATCGTACTCCGGTGGCCTCAAAATCCCGTCCCATACCCTTGAAGATCGGGTATACACTTGGCCGGGTGTTTTCATATCTAGTGACTCATGTGGCCTTTCAAAATTGTATATCTTCTCAAACTCATTCAACGCCTTAATTTGTTGAGCTAAGCTTTTGCTAGGGGGTGTTGCCGCTTCAATCTTTAGTGTCTGGTGAAATCGTTCCTGACGGCCATTTTCTTCAGGGTGCCCCGGCCTTATCCACTCGGGAGTTACACCCGCTTTTATGAGGTTAATAGACAGTCTAGTAAGTCTTCCTGATCCTGTAGAGCCAAAAGGGGGGCCGTTGTCTGATCTAATCCTTTTAGGCAATCCATACTCTAAAAAAGCTTCCGACAGCTCTCTCCAGATATATGGAGCACTGTGCCGGCTCATGTGAGTGCACCTGATCAGGTATCGTGAATAATTATCAACAATGGTGAGTGGCTCGCATCTAAGCCCTTCTCCTGTCAAAAAATTACCTTTAAGATCCATGCTCCAGGTGTCATTACAGTCATTGAGCTCACCTAGGGGAGCTGTGGCAGGAACCCGCCTTCTGAATCGCTTGGGCGTGACTAAATGGAGTTCTTTAAATTTATAATATAGAGTAGTTGGGCAGGGCCAGTCTTGGTCAGGATACTTTTCAATAAGCTTAGCAAGGATCTTCTTAGGACCCCATTTCCTGTACTTTAGCTTTAATTTGATAGCCTTTTCGATCTGAGCCTCAGAAAAATGGTAGTGGATCTTATTAGGAATGGTAGGAAGATCTTGAAGTCCATCCTCTCCAAGTTCGAGATATCGATTAAACCACTTATAAGCCGTTTTTCTGCTCACTCTATGGAGCTTGCATAGATTAGACATGGAGTCTATCCCATGTATATAAGCTTTGATAAGCTCAAGTCTTTGTTCACACACTTTGCGTCTCTCCCATGCCATAAACACCTCACCTTTATGAAGATACGGTGTATTATAGCATTTTTTAGAAAGTGTTACCCATGTGGGTGAATCAAAGTGTTACCTATGTGGGTAAACCGGACCCTCCTTTGTGTCTTCGTGTCTTAGTGGTGAAATTTTTATGCGAAATAGTGGAAATAAATATGATGGCGTGAGAACCTCTTATTTAAAAAAGGAAAATGACATGTCGAAAAAAGCCATCTACACCCTCATCTACGCCCTGATTACTCTTATCGGAGGGGCTATGGGCTATATCAAAGCCGGCAGCATCCCTTCGTTGGTAGCTTCCTCTATCTCAGGAACGCTTCTCTTAATTTTTACGGTCGCTTCCATGAGAAATAAACCCTGGGGTACTTATGCCGCCTTAACCTTGGGTTTTATGCTGACAGGCTTCTTTTCGTTCCGGCTGATGACGAACCCGGGAATCCCGGCCATAGCGATGACTGTTGTTTCGTCGCTTTATATTTACCTAACAGCTCGCGAGATGTTCGCTAATCAGCCATCCCCCAGTCCATGCGTTTTGAAAGTTAAATCCCCCTGTGATGCCGTCGATGTTAAGGACCTCTCCTGCAAGAAATAAGCCCTGAATTTTCTTGCTTTGATTAGACTTGAAATGGACTTCCCTTAGCTCGACGCCGCCGGCTGTAGTGAATTCATATTTAAACGTCGATTTGCCCTTAACCCGATATCGACTTGAGTGAATCTCTTCGGGATCCAAGCACTTTTCAAGCCGTTTGGGCAGCTTGATCTCGGGATTGGGCTGCCAGTCGATTTCAATTTCGGCTTGATACCCTTTTTCATTTAGGTATCTTGCGGCAAATGCCGATAATTTCAAGACAGCGGGACCCGAAAATCCCCAATGCGTCGTTAAAACGGGTCCCGTGAATTGAAAGAGGGTTCCAATAATTTGAACATGGGCATTTGAAACGGCGATTCCCGGAAGGTCGATTAATTTTGACTCTGGGCAGTTAAAGGTAAACAGGGAAGGGACGGGTTCAACGATCGTATGCCCCAGCTCTTTTAAGACCTCCCAGCCCCAGCCGGAGCTTCCGGTGGTCATGACAAGATACTTAGCTTCAAAAGCTTGATCTTTAAGATAAACCTTGAACCCCGGCTCGACTCGTTTGACGGAAGCGCCCAGCATCACTTCGACCCCTAACCGCTTTACCTCCGACTCAAAAAGGTCAATAATCGTTTGGGAGTTATCTGTCACAGGAAACATCCGGCCATCTTCTTCCGCTTTAAGCTTAACCCCGCGGCTTTCAAACCACGCTTTGGTTTCTAAGGGTCCAAAGCGGGTAAAAGGGCCTAAAAGTTCTTTTGAGCCCCTTGGATAATGCTCCACGAGTTTTTTGGGGTCAAAACATGCATGCGTTACGTTGCATCGCCCCCCACCCGAAATTTTCACTTTGGACAGTGGTTTTAAGCTTTTTTCTAAAATCAGAACAGAAAGATCGGGCCGTTTTTCTTTGATGTTGATTGCGGAAAAATAGCCGGCCGCTCCCCCGCCAATAATAATTACGTCGTACTTCATGGGGACTTAAGTGTATCACTTCCCCCTTGCTAGTTGAAGGAAAATATTTTATACTTCCCCTATCATGCCGGGCACATCCATACTATTTTTACTCACAGGATTAGGAGCAGGTTTTCTCCTTTTCTGGCTCGGTGTTACCCTTAAAAAAGGGGGCGTTCAGGAGCTTGCGAATGAAATCTTGAAGGAAGCTCAGCGATCGGCTCAAGAAAAACTGTTGAAAGCCGATCTTGAAATCCGCGAAAGAGCACTTCAAACTCAAAAAGATACAGAAAAACTTTTACAAAAGGAAAAATCTGACCTGAACGAGGCTTTTAACAAGCTTCAAAAAAAAGAAGAAAGCCTTCAGTCTCTTATTTCAGGATTTCAAAAAAAACAAGACGTCCTTGAGAAAAAAGAAGCTCAGCTAAATGAGAAGCTATCTTTAGTGGAAAGCCAAAAGCTTCTATGGGATGAAAAGATCGAAACTCTTTCAAATCTTACCAAAGATGAAGCTAAAGTAGAACTTTTAGCCGCTTTGGAAAAACAGGCCTATGCCCTTGCGGAAAAGTCGGCTCAAAGAATCCTCTCCGATGCCAAAGCCCAGGCAGAAGAAAAGGCAAAAAAAATACTTACCACCGCGATCGGTCGCTTATCTACCCAAACAGCTCTTGAAATTACAACCACCACGGTTAGCTTACCCAATAAAGAAGTAAAGGGTAAAATAATTGGAAGAGAAGGGCGAAATATCCGCCACCTTGAGCAACTCACGGGAGTTACTTTCATTTTAGATGATTTATACGGAGAAGTGGTTTTATCGTCTTTCAACCCGACTCGGCGCCACGTCGCGAAAGTAGCCCTTTTAGACCTGATCGCCGGGGGTTCTATCCATCCGACAAGGATCGAAGAAGCCGTTGAAAAAGCTCAAAAAGAGACCGACAAATTAATCTTTGAAACGGGAGAAAAAGCCGCTGAAAAAGCGGGCGTCTTGGGCCTTTCTCCGGAGATTATCACGCTTTTGGGCAAACTCTCTTTTCGGGTGAGTTTTGGGCAAAACGTACTTGAGCACTCTATTGAAGTCTCCCGCTTAATGGGTCTTATGGCCTCTGAGCTTAGGGTCGACAAAAAACTTGCCGAGCGGATTGGGCTTTTACACGATATGGGAAAAGCGTTAAGCCAAGAAGTTCCGGGAAGCCATGCTATCATTGGGTATAATTTTGCTTTGAAACATGGCGAGTCGGAAAAAGTCGCCAATGGAATCGGATGTCACCACAATGAGATGGAACCTTTGTCGATTGAAGCGGCGCTTTGCCAGGCGGCCGATACCCTTTCGGGCGCAAGACCGGGCGCTCGGCTTGGGCAGATGGAAAACTATATCGAGCGGATTAAAAATTTAGAAGAACTTGCGTATGAATTCCCCGGTGTGGAAAAATCATATGCCCTTCAGTCGGGAAAAGAGATTCGAGTCGTGGTATTCCCCGATATGGTCGATGACCAGGGAATGCAAAAACTCGCAAAAGATTTAACCCAAAAAATTGAATCCCAGCTTGACTACCCGGGAAAAATTAAAGTAACTGTTATACGCGAACGACGTGCCGTCGAATACGCAATTTAATGATTTAAAGGAGATTTATGAGACGATCAATTTGTTATACAGAGCCAGCAGCTGCGATCGCGGGTGAAGTAAACACATGGACTTTCGTCTATACCCCCTCTACCAATCTGCCGAAAGGAACCAAATTAAAGTTTGATTTGGGATCCAAAGGGCGCGATATCGACTGGGAATTGCCGTCTGTCAACCTTAAAAGCAAAAAGAATGTCATCTACTTGCTCTTAGATAATAAGAAGCAGGTCCCGGCAAAAGAAATCGAGATCAAAAACCAGTACGCGCCCCACTACGAATTTGTACTCCCTCAGCCTGTCAGCTCCCAGAAGCCGATTCAAATTGTTGTCGGCTCACCCAAGCTAGCAGAAAAAGATAATGCCGCCCATGGCACCAAGGCTCAAGTTTTCGCCCAAAGAAGACGCGCCGCCTATCTTTATGTCGACACGGGCGGTAAAGGGAAATATTCCGACCCCGAGACGTTTTCTTTGGATATTAAAGGGGGCAAGCTCGATCACATTCGTATCCTTACTCCCTCTTACGTCATCAAAAACAAGCGCTTCGATATCATACTTCGGTTTGAAGACGCTTGGGGCAACTTAACCAACGATGCTCCCGAAGACACCCTAATCGAGCTTTCTTATGAAAACTTAAGAGACAACTTAAACTGGAAGCTCTTTGTCCCGGAGACCGGATTCATTACCCTGCCGAATCTTTACTTCAATGAAGCGGGCATTTACTCCATTAAGCTGAAAAATCATGCAAACAAAGAAGTGTTTTACTCCTCTCCCATCAAGTGCTTTAACGAAGGAGTGAACCATCTTTTCTGGGGAGCGCTTCACGGGGAGTCTGAAAGATACGATTCCACAGAAAGCATCGAAAGCTGCATTAGACACTTTAGAGATGAGCATGCGTTTAATTTTTACGGTGTCTCCCCTTTTGAAAGCCTTGAAGAGACTCCTCTGGATGTCTGGAAAAACATTAATCAGAATGTTGTCGACTTTAACGAAGAGGATCGCTTCACGACCTTTTTAGGTTTTCAGTGGGAAGGAGAGCCAGGAGTAGAAGGAAACCGTCTTTTTGTTTTTAACAAGGACTCCAAGCCCATCGTACGCAAAAAAGAGACGAAGGCAAGCTTAAAGAAGCTTTATAAAGGATACTCCCCCAAAGAAATGATCGCAATTCCCACCTTTACCATGGGGAAAGGGCTTCATTATAACTTTAAAGATTTCGATCCCGATTATGAACGCGTGGTAGAGATTTACAACTCTTGGGGCTCATCCGAGTGTACGGAAAAAGAAGGGAACACTCTGCCTATCGACTGTCAGGGCAAAAAAGGGGTAAAGGAAACGCCTGAAGGCTCTATTCAAAAAGCCCTTGAAAAGGGGCACCGCTTCGGTTTTGTAGGAGGGGGTTTGGACGATCGGGGTTACTACGCTCCCTTTTTTGAGGGGGGGCAAGAGCAATACCCGCCCGGCTTGACCGCGATTATCGGACCTAATTTTAATAGAAGCAGTCTTTTTGAAGCGCTATACAACCGCTCTTGCTATGCCACGACGGGAGAAAAAATTATTTTGGGCTTCGAGCTCGCTCAAAACTCAATGGGGTCAGAACTTTCTACAGCAACCAAGCCGGGTCTTCAAGTATGTCGTCATTTGTCCGGCTTTGTTGCCGGCAGCGCACCCATTACCAAAGTGGAGATCCTTCGTAACGGAGAAGTTGTTAAAACGTTCGAGGCTGATTCGAACCAGATTGACTTTAGCTATGATGATTTAGAATCCCTGGCAAAAATCGCTCTTCCCGGAAAGGATAAAGGAGCTCCATTTGTGTACTACTATTTAAGAGTTACGCAAGAAGATGGTCATATGGCCTGGTCTTCGCCGATTTGGGTAGACTACGTTCCTGTCAAAGCAACCAGCAAACACACCGGTAAAAAGCCGGTAAAACCCGCTCCCAAGCCGGAGCCTGTCGTTCTGGAGGATGAAGACGACGACTTCGAAGATGAAGAGGACGAAGACGACGAATAATTCGTAGCTTAAGCTTGTTCGGCCGGTTTTAACCGGCCGCTTTTTTTCTTCTTAAAGATTTGGCACACCTCTTGCTTGTCATAAGTCAACTTAAGACCTAAGAGGCTTATTATGAACAAGCAAATTGCCCGATCTATAGAGTCCATGCAAGCGATTATAGAGGGAAAAGAAGCCGGTGCCGGCCTTAGAATCAATAAAATCGAAGGCTGCATCGAGGTAACCCACGACAAATCTCGCATGACCCCTATGTACGAAATTGCCGACTGGGTGCAATTTCTGACTAACCACAGCACATCAAAACATGCCTCATCCGATCTTAAGAAGCTGCACGAAACTTTTCTAACTTTGTGGAATCAGCACATTTCACAGTTGACAATCAGCCCAAACGGCTGATATAACGTAAGCCATTATGTCAACCTTTACCTTAACTTTAATACTCGCCTTAGCCGTCATACTTTTAGCCACTCTTGGACTGGCCTTAAGCTGGCTCATAACAGGTAAATTCAATTACCGGCTTGGCAGCTGCGGAAAAGACCCCAATAAAGGACGTGATGAAAACTGCGGAAACAAAAGTGCTTGCTCCCTCTGTAAAAAAGATGACGACAAAGACTAGGCCTGAGACTATCAAGTCGATGTTTGGAGAAATCGCCCCCAAATATGACGCAGCAAACGCTATTTTATCTTTTGGACTGCATAAATTTTGGAATCGGCGTCTCGCAAAATCCGCAGATAAAAATAATCCCGAAATTTTACTCGATCTATGCGCCGGCACCGGAGAGATCGCTTACTTATGGCTCAAGCGTCAAAAAACTTTAAAAACTGCAATCCTTTTAGACTTTTGCCCTGAAATGCTCGATATCGCAGCTACAAGAGCCCCTAAAAACCACGAGCTATCATTTATCGAAGGGGATGCTCAAAATCTGCCGATTCCCGATAATTCTGTAGATGCTATCACGATTGCTTACGGTATTCGAAACGTATCTGAGCCAAAGCTTTGTTTTCAAGAAGTTTTCAGAACTTTAAAGCCCAACGGTTCATTTTCAATTCTTGAACTTACCGAACCCAATCATTCATGGCTTCGGTGGGGGCATACAATATACTTAAATAAACTTCTCCCATTTCTGGGAGGGATTATTACTCGAAAGCCCCAAGCATATCGGTATTTATCATCTAGCATCCAGGCCTTTGTTCGCCCGGAAGTACTGACAGAGCATTTGAATCAAATTGGATTCAAGAATATCAAAGCGGAACCTCTTAGCGGAGGGATCGCTCACTTAATAACCTGCAACAAATAGGCCTTTTATGTGTGGTCTTACCACTTTGAATGTATCCGGATCGGACGATGATTTAAGCGTTATAAGAACAAGAGAACAAACGAATTGTATGTGTATCATCAGCTATGTTGCTGCGGCCATTTTTGCTGCCTTGGCCTTTAATTTTCAGGATAGTATAAGAAATGATCCCATGGTTGTTGCGCTGCTCACTTTTGAAGTCATTAAAATCACCCTTATAGCACTTATTGTCTTTTTCGGTTTTAAAGAAATTAAACCCATAGAAAATTAAATTTCCAAAGTAACGAGGTAAATTATGCAACAAACAACTACTACCCCCCCCCTCTTATACCACTCTATTCATAAAGATAGAGAAATTACCGATTCCGCTACCACATTTATGATGCTCATCACTGTTATTGCCATGGGTATCTTAGGGGCGATCGCATATCGTGAAAGAGGGCATTTTGAAGAACACCCCGTTATAAGTCTTGCTCTATTACCTTTTGCTGTTCTTCTCGCACTAAGATTAAGTGCCTGTTTTGCCAGCAATTTAGGACATATTGTCTATAGGGAGTCATAATGAGCCCTCTTAAAAATTTTTACTATCAGCAATTGATACAACCGGCCAATGATTTTCGAAAAAAACATGGAACAGCGATTACCGTCTCCGTAATGGCACTTGCTATCTTTTCTACAGCAACCTACGCCGGCTTAAGACGGTTTAACTTTTCGACCAGACAATCGACGATTGCGGGAGTTTTATGTGGATTAGTGGCTCTTGTCGAAGGGTTCGCCATGACATCCATTGCATTTGAAAGCGACAACAAATCCAAAAGAGCCTTCCGCTAAGACATTTATGGAGTGAGGTAATAAGTCATCGCACTCCAAAGCATCTCGCTACTCCAAAGTCTTTATAACTTTACCGAGAGAGTTTTTGGGAAGCGCCGGGACGAAAACTGCCTCTGTGATCTTTGCCTCCGGAATAACCGACTTATTAAAAGCTTCTAACAATGGAGCAACATCTCTTAGTGTGTGATAAAGATACAGTTTGTAGCCGGCTCTTGCATCGACTTTCGGGATAACAGCCGTTTCCATTTTACACTGAAGTTTAGCTTTCAGACTTTCTAAAACCTCTTCTAAGTGAAACAAATTGACCAACTCCCCCTTGATCTTTAAAATATCCGATCCCCTTCCCCTCGGGATCAGATACTCCCCTTCAAGGTCAACTAAATCCTCCGTCTCAAACCACCCATCGATTTTAGGGTCGATAAAATCTGGCTCATAATAACCTGTGAATAATGCTTTGCTTTTAACTAAAAGCCTTCCTTCGCTCGAGCGCTTAGCTTCGACATGGGGCAAAAGCTTGAGCCTAGAGCTTTTCAAATCGGCGGTGGCGATCTGCGAGCACATCTCTGTCATTCCGTAAGTGGGCATGATGGGCCATCCGAGCGCCTTTGCTTGCTCATAAAGCCCTTCATGAAGGGGTCCTCCCCCTACAAAAAGAACTCTTAATCTCGTGGGAACCTTATGTTGTTTCTCAACCAGATCGAAAAGCTGTGTTGGGGTTAAAGAAGTAAGCGTTCCTCTTTTTGCCTGAACAAACTCGGTCCATGTCTCACTATTCCACTTTCGATCATAGCGATAAACATAGCTTTTTGAAAGATGAGCTCTGGCATAGATCGAAAGACCTCCCACATGAAAATGGGGAAGAGGGTTGATCCAAATATCTTTCGAAGCGGCATCGATATGTTGATTGACAGCCAGTGCTGAAGTCAAAAAAGCCAGTTTTGACAGGGCGACCACTTTCAATTTCCGACTACCCGACGTGGTTAAAAAAATATGACCGGGAAGAAAGGGTTTTACTCTGTCTCTATCGGTTTGACTTAAGTGCGGATTGGAAAAAGCGTAGGACGTATCATCATCCCAAGTTATATCTAGCATGAATACCACCTTAAACCCTGTACGAGCTTTTCAAACCCAAATCCTAATCCTTCAGGGATTTGTTGGGGAGTCCCTTCCGAAAAAATTCCGGTGATATGCTCGGGAAATCGGGCTGCAGAAAAGGCGGCTAACCACTGTCCTATCTCGTGATCTCGACATGAGGTGACAATAACTTTTTGGCCCCCTGTAACCGCGCTTAAAAAAGGCTCATCTTCTTGTCTTAGCGGCTTTAAAATTAGAACAGGAGCTGCATTATTAAGTCCTATCCCCTTTTCCGACGCATAATCAAGAGCAAAAGGGACGTGATACTTATCTTGATCCGCCTCCCACAGTCCTGGATTAAATGGATAAGGATCTTCGATAAATTCGATTTGGGGTAAAACCGATTTAATAGCCTCAAGATAACTTAGAAAAGAATCTCTTGAAAGCCGTAAATTAAAATCGAGTCGAAGTTTTGTTTTAGAGCTTGAAAAATGTTTTTTTAACCAATTGATTTCACTATCGCAACAAATCCCCACCTTCACTTTTGAAATGGATTGTGTGGGTACTTGAGTCATGCTATCAATTAACTGATGACACCTTGGAAGCTTGATGCTTATGGACTCCCCCATTTTTTGTGCCTCCATATCAAGCAGGGCAAAATGAAGGGAGCGTTTCCAGAGTAAAGCCTTTTGATCGGCTAGCAGGGATTTTAAGGGTGGGTCGCCTAGCTGTGGTAAGGGAAAAATATCGGAATAGCCGCAGTGCTCCCTCTCCTGTACTTTCAGGATCGCTCCCTCAATCCCCCTTAACTTATAGGGACTATACGAAATTTTCACGAGACATTCGCACCGATAGCTACAAGCGCGCCAAAACAAAGGTGTAATATCGCAGCATCTTGTAAATAGCGGTTGTAGACATGGCTGGGATTATTTCTCCAAATACTTCTTATCAAATTAAAGGCCATCGGAAGCGTAAAAAAGGGAAAAAGACACTGAAAAAAATTTTCTTGAAGCCAGGTTAAACTGATGACGTAGGGCGTAAGAGCAAGCCCGGTGATCAAAAATTTACTAAATTGCATACCGAAACGGACGGACAAGGTTCTTTTATTCGCTTCTTTGTCTTGCTTGACGTCTCTTAAATTGTTGATTGCGATCAAAACCGTGGCAAACAGTCCCACCTGTATTCCCGCCCAGATCACTTCCTCGGAAACAAATCCGGCTTGAACATAAAATGCAGAAGCTGTGAGTACGGGTCCAAAGAAAACAAGAACGAATATATCCCCCAAACCGACATAGGCTAAGGGGTATGGGCCACCCGTGTAGAGATAACCTAACATAACCGAAACCGCTACAATCAGAGCTAAAGGCCATCCACCGACTGCAACCAACGGGATCGCAGCTAACGCAGCCAAAAAGAAAGCTAAAAGCCCTAAGGCCATGACACCTTTTGGCGTGGCAAGCCCTTGTTGGATCAGCCTTTTCGGACCAAGCCGTTCTTCAGTATCGGCCCCTTTGATAAAGTCTAAAGCGTCATTGACCAGGTTCGTTCCTATTTGAATAAATACGGCGGCAAAAAAAACCGACAACATCAGCCCGATATGTATCTGGCTTAAACTGTCGGGTGCCGTCATGGTCCCCACCATAACCGGAACTAACGACGCGGTAAGTGTTTTGGGCCGGATCGCATCAAAACACGCCTTAAAACGGCTGGGATCGGTTAGTGTTGCGAGGGCCATAATTCACCTTGTCATGGGACTCTGGGAAATTTCTTAAAGTCCGGTTTTCTCTTTTCTAACAGGGCTTTTTTTCCCTCTTGCGCCTCTTCGGTCATGTAGTAAAGCAATGTGGCGTTTCCCGCCAAGTCACATAAACCGACCTGTCCGTCGCAATCGGCGTTAAAAGCCGCTTTTAGACACCTTAGGGCAAGAGGAGATTTTTCCATCATCTCCCGGCACCACTGAAGTGTCTCTTCTTCTAAATCTTCGTACGGAACCACCCGATTAACAAGCCCCATATCAAGAGCTTCTTGGGCACTATAGCTTCGGCAGAGATACCAAATTTCTCTCGCTTTTTTTTGTCCCACAATACGTGCGAGATAACTTGCACCCAAACCGCCGTCAAAAGAGCCCATTTTGGGGCCGACTTGAGCAAACTTCGCGTTATCAGCGGCAATCGTTAAGTCACATACCACGTGAAGCACATGCCCCCCGCCGACAGCCCAGCCTGCGACCATAGCCACAACGGGCTTAGGAAGGGAACGAATCTGCTTTTGCAAATCTAAGACATTTAAGCGGGGTAACCCGTCGTTTCCTAAATACCCCTTTTCCCCACGAACTCTCTGGTCACCTCCCGAGCAAAAGGCGTCTTTCCCCTCTCCCGTTAAGATGACAACACCTACATCGGAATCGTCTCTTGCGATTCGAAAGGCGTCGGAAAGCTCATTCACCGTTTCGGGTCGAAAAGCGTTT
The DNA here is from genome assembly GCA_020440465.1 of Chlamydiia bacterium. GTDB lineage: Bacteria > Chlamydiota > Chlamydiia > Chlamydiales > Parachlamydiaceae > JAGROB01. The sequence goes on along the minus strand of JAGROB010000113.1, from coordinate 4,648 downwards.
CGTACTTCCGGACGATTGATGGTGATCTTTAAGATTCCATCGTCCGTCTTCTCTAGTCGTATATCTTCGTAGGCTTTAACAGAAGCCCATTTCAATGCCGTTTTCATAAGGTCGAAAGGGTACACAATTTCCCCCTCTCTGGCAAGAACAATTTAAGTTTTTACCCCGGATCACACCGAGACAACAGAGGGGCGGCAAACAGCAAGATTTTTTTAGGTTCTTTTTGCCCCAATCCAATGAGTATACAAGCAGTTTCAACGCAGAGACGCAAAGACGCAAAGGGCGGCTTCGCCGTCAAACAAGTAATTAAGGTTTTATAGTTGTTAAGGGCAAATTTTCTAGAAAGGAAAGGCGGCGCTATTTGCGCCGCTATCGCAGATGACAATTTTATATTGTCAGCTGCCGGCCGTGGGAGAAACGGCGGTACGACGTTTTGACCTTGCTTGACGGCGAAGCCGCCCTCTGCGTCTTTGCGTCTCTGCGTTGAAACTGCTCGTATACCCATTGGATTGAGGCGATGAATAGTTTTTTAATTTTAACGATATGAACGATATAACGATAATAACGATATCTCCAATCAGGTTTAAGCCCTATTTTTAAGATGATAACCCGATTAGAGATATCGTTATTATCGTTATATCGTTCATATCGTTATAACTTCAAAAATCATTTGAACTTATCGGAATTTGAAACGACGAGACAGCTACTCTTGCTTGAAGAGGACGTTCCATTTTTCGGCGATCGCCTTCCACGTATACTCTTTCGTGATAAAATCCCCCATTTTTTGGCGCTCTTTGTCGGTGATTTTGGGAGCTTCGGCAAGGGCTTTTAGGAGAAGCTGTAAATACTCATCTTTCGACTCGGTTTTGTACCCATGCCGAACGGTCTCTTTTAAAGCTGTCTTGTCTACAATCACAGGAACAGCACCCGAAAGCTGTGCTCTTAAAGCCGTGATGCAAAAGGTTTCGTGAAGACGAAGCGGATAGGTCCAAAAAGAAGCTGTCTCATAGGCGCGGTTAAGCTCTTCATGCCCCACACGGCCATGATCCGTTACCCCAAGCGCTTTTAGCTCTTCAAACTGCTCTTTCATTTTAGCTTCCTCACGGGGTGTTAAATATCCCCAGTGGTTCCAGCCGTAGTAAACATCAAGCGTCGCTTCCGGAAACGCTTTTTTGACTTCGGGCCAAATGTCGAGAAGATGGTCAAGCCCCTGCCCATAATTGGATCCGTAAATACAGCTATACGGATTTTTTCTTGGGGTTTGCGTCTGAAATTGCTCCGTGATAATCCCGTTTCCGAAAACGTTTTGGAACTTCAAAAACCCGGGGTTTTTTTCTCCCCACTGATTTCTCTGCCAGTCGGAAAGCCATAAAACGTCCTGAAATTCTAAGATGTTCTCCTCAGGCACTTCTCCCATAGAAACATCGTGGGGCCATAAGTAGACGCGCTTAGCTTTTTGCTTTTGCTTTTTAACGGCATAGGGACTTCTCCAGGCGATCAAGACATCAAAGGGCTCTTTTTCCTGATACCCAAAGGCAACATAACGGGGGTTTCTACCAAATTGGCTATAGGCAGAGTTTTCGGGAGGATTTCCAACCACAATCACACGGTTTCCCAGTTTTGCCAGCTCCTTGGCCATATAGATAACGGCTTCTTCGGAGCCTGAAATCCCTTGTTTAATACTGTCGGGATCCCAAGGATCCACTCCGTTCACTTTATACGTTTCAATCACAATCGACTGAGCTGAAAGGACAAAGAAGGCCAGTAAAAAACCAATCAGCGCTCTCATAACGGCTCCGCAAACCACAGGTTATAGTTATTATTAATCATAAATAGATCGTAACCCCTTTCTTGAAGCCACTTGACGGCGTTTTCCACCCGATCTCGACGCCGGGCTTTTTGACCCGGGCGATTACCGGAGATTTCAAGCACGATAAAGGGCCGGTTTTTTAAAAGGGTTTCCTCCGCCCCCTTTAAGATGGTCTCTTCTTCTCCGGGAACGTCAATTTTTATGAGAGAGACATTATCAAGTCCCAAGCTATCTAAAGGAATAATATAAGCCGACGGCACCCATGCTTCTTGAGAGGAAAACTCGTCTCCAAGCCCTGCCCTTAAAGCGGTCACATTCTTTTTTTCGTTAAGCTCTAAATTCTCAACCAACTCCGAATACAGTTTAAGGTCGGGCTCAAAAGCGATCACACGTCCCCTTTCCCCAACAGAATCGGATAAAATCAAGCTATGCGTGCCGATATGAGCGCCCACATCAATCGCCGTTGTTCCTGGGCGAGTCTTCTCTTTTAATATCGTTTGAACTTCAGGCTCCCAACCCTGTCCCGAAAGAAGCTTGTTTTTGACTAAATCTTGCCGACTATCGATATAAAATTTTCCCGCGTCTTTGACTTCGTATACTTTATAAAGCGCTCTGGGAAAATGGAAAATCAGCTCTTTTTCCGCTTCAGGCCCCTCTAATTTATCGAGTCGGCCATGATATTTAAGATATTTTTTCGCCTCTTTTTTTTCGCAAGAGACGACCATAGTCATTAAAACGGCCATCAAAAACGTTAGATATTTCATATCTCACACAGTAGTTTAAGGGCTTTGGGATTATCGAACATCACTCGGTGGCCGGCATCTTTTATAACAAGCGCCTTCGGCAAAAGCTCCCGATATATTTCGTCTTTCTCTCCCACAATCCACCCGACATTATCGGGAGGAGTTATTTTTTGCCTACCTAAAGAGTAGTTTCGTAAGTAAGCTACAAGCGTTTTCCGATCAAAATCGGACGGCATCCTTAAAGGAGCGCTTGACCCAAAAAACACCGGCTGGGCCATCCACTCGGCCATTAAAGAAAACCACTCTTGATTCTCAAACTTGTTAGCCCAAACCTCATCTTTTTCGATACGCCCCTCAAACCCCGAGTTTAGGCCGGGATGGGTGGAGATCAACCAGACCCTCTCCCATAGTTCGGGAGCTTGTGCTGCTGCATATGATGCCAGGCGTCCCCCCATGGAATAGCCGATCAAACGGTTTTTTTTGGCCCCTTCTTGTTTCGCCTGCTCATTGAAGTGCTTTGCCCATGTATACATATCGGAAAAAGCTTCAATGGGGACCGCCTTGACATTAAACCCCTCCCAGTCGGAAGGAAGTCCTAAAAATCCGTGCAATGCCCATGTAATCGTCTCAGACAATTTCTATTACCCTGCTTTCTTTAAATGAAAGGCTGCCCGGGATCCGATCCCATTTTTCATAATTTAGTCCCCACAGCTTTGCGAACGGCTCAAAGCTTAAATCATGCGCATTAATCATCTCCGGAATCGGGAACATCGGCTCAAAAATCCTGCCGCCTCCGTTGTTTAAAATAACCAGCGTAAATTTCATATCTTTGATCTGCCTTAAAAACCAGGGAGCGGATAGATCGTACAGCGTGGTTAAGTCTCCCAGGATTGCCCAGTTCTCAACCCCGGGTTCCATAAGTCCAAAAAAGGTAGACAATTGCCCGTCAATCCCATTTAACCCCCGAGAGGCAGTGATATGAAACCCTTTCGACAGATTCGTCGCAAACAAATCCCAGTGACGAATAGGCAGACTATTACCCAAGTAGATATGGCTTTTAGGCGCAATTTTTTCGGAAAGCTCCGTTAAAAGCCCTTTTTTGGGGGTTTTTGCGGACTGAACTTTCGCTTTGGGCAAACCCAAAGGCTCTAACGTTTCTAAATTACAGTGGGAAAATTTCCCTTCCGGAAGGCCTGAAAAGGGATCTTCCGTAACCGAAAAAACTTCGATTTGGGGGTGGGATTCCAAATCACGCCAAAAGCGATGTGTAGGAATCCCTCCGATCCTTAAAACATGGGTATAATGGTTTAAATCGGGCTCGACGGATGAAAATTGCTCTCGAAGTCCCGAAACGGCTTCAATATAAACATCCGACCCTAGACTTTCTACGAAACGAGCTACAGGCGCTTGTGCCGTTTTTCTTAAAGTGGATATGACGACCAATAACTTATCTGCGCGATCTAAGAAGGAGTAGAGCCCCTCCGGTTTTTTTGGCCAAATCCTTGTTTTTAACATCGGTTTCGGCAATGCCGGGGTATGAAACCCCCGCTTTTCGGGATCTTCGAATGAGACATTGATATGAATGGGCGCTCTTGCCTGCCAGTTTTTAAGAGACAGGGTGTCTAAAGCTTCCAAATCAAAGGATGTTTCGACATAAGAGCCGAAAATTCCCGGTTGAACGCACGTTTGCGGCGCCCCCGTATGCCGATAACGGCGGGGTCTATCGGCCGTCATCAAAACTAACGGCACGGAAGTGTAAAAAGCTTCCATACAGGCGGGCAAAAGCTCTCCTACCGCGGTGCCGGAAGTGGTTAAAACAGCCACAGGCGCCTGAAGAGCCCGGCTTCTTCCCAAAGCAAAAAAGGCGGAGCTTCTTTCTTCATAACCCCACCAAACCTTTATGCTCGGATCATTGACCAAAACCTGTACCCAAGGAACATTTCTTGCCCCGGGACAGACGACAAACTCTTGCACCCCCGATAAAATGACCTCTTCGAGCGTGTTGTAAGCCAGCTTCAGATTCTTCACAAAATACTATCTCGCTCTTCATTCCCGTTAAAACGCAAAGGAAGCAAAGACGCAAAGACGCAGAGGG
>JAGROB010000112.1:7338-10072 GCA_020440465.1 Chlamydiia bacterium | reverse complement strand
TAAGCTCCCTTCCCTTTTTGTTGTAAATTAAGCCCTCTTGGAGCATTCGTCCGAAAGCGGTTTTAATTTGAAGGTCGCTCCAGGGAAGGTAGATCAGATCCTCCAGATGCGTGAGTTTGGCTTTTGAGTCCTTTTCGCTAGCTCGATCGGCCAGTTGAATGATCTCCTCGAACATCAGACTTACAAAGTCGGGCTTCTCTTTTTCCAAATCTTTGTAAAAAGGCTGATTGCCCCAGGCATTTTTCACAAGTTCTTGTGAAAGCTCTTTCGTTTCCAAAAAAAGAGCGGGGTTTTTTTCCCGAAATTCCTTTTTAAAAAACCACGACAAGCTAATTCGTCCATTCCCGGGGGAGTCTTTAGAAGTGGGGGACTCCTCTTTCTTTGTTTCTTTTTCGGTTTTCTTGTTACAGCTTTTTTGCTTTCGGTTGTAAAGGTCCCTTTCGCTCTCTTGCATGATCCAGCTCCACTCTTTTGCATGGAAGCGGCTTTTTAAAAAGCTGTCGAGCCGTGCATAGCTCATAGCGGAAAGGACTAGGATCAGCGACAAAACAAAGATAATTAAGTTCAAATCGCCTCCTTGCAAGAGGCTAAGGGAAAGGCAAAGAGTTTGCCGTTTAAACGAAAACGGATCGCGGCGGGCACGGTCTCATACTCATTTTTTTTTTTTTTTATAAATTGCCCGGGGCGAAGACTCCCTTGGCGCGTTTTCTCTTCCCCCCCACCGACTAAGTAGTCTAAGAAAAAAGTGTCGACTCCCTCAAAAAGCACTTCTAAATGAACGGGACCTATGACATCGGGTTCGGAAAGGCGGTTATAGGACCAGATCGCCAAGATCAATCGGTTTTCGGGGTCGACAAAAAGTCTCGCGAGGACCGGCCCATGATAGGTGGGGGCGTAGGAGTCATTTTCATAGCTAAAAATTAAACTTTCCCCTTTGGTCAGCCCTCCCACTTCGGGAACGCTTCGAAAAGGCTTATCTTTCAAGCGAGCAAAAACGGAAGTCAATCTTCCGCTTAAAAGTCGCTCTTGAACCACTTTGGCTTCTTCTTGCTTTAACCTTTCGTCTGTAAAAACAGCATAGCGGTAAAAGTACAGCGCGAACGACAAAACCAGCATCGCAAGAGCCAAAGAGATCATTAGCTCTATCAAGGTTAAAAAGCGCTTTTTTTGCCTCTTCATGAGTCCACCTTCGGAATGACCCACTTAAACCCTTTTTCTTCACCCCCTTTTAGGGGGATAAAAGCGACTTTAACGTCCGAAGAGGTGACTTTATAGACCGCACGGTAAGGAATCGGAAGTTTCTCGTCGATCGGCACCGTCTCCTCTTCTTTAATCAGTTCGATATCGATCTCTTTTCGAAGGACACGTCCCACAAAATCGACATAAAAGACATTTGAAAGCCGATCCATTTCAAGCTCTTCAATGAAGCTTTGCTGCTGTTTGAAAATATAAGGATAGGGTGCAAGCAAGGGTACGGCCGCGATTAAGATCAGTAAAAAAGCGATCATCACTTCCAAAAGCGTCAAATACCGTTTTCGCAATCGGTAAAAGCGTTTCATCGGATTAAATCCCACGTTGACTGGCCAAGCGCTTCCTTATACTCAAGCTCCTTTCTTTCTATTTCTTGCCAGTTAGGAGAGGTTGTAGAAAGTTTTAGGGGGGAGGGATACCCTTTGAACAGAATATAGCGTTTTTCCCCCTGATCCGACTCTAACGTAAGCAGTCCATAAGGGAGTCTTAGACCACGGTCCAAAAAAAGAAGTTCTATCGATCCCGTTTGTTGAGGCCCATCGAAAGCGTCAAAAGAGATTGCCTTAATTTGACCGAGATCCATTTTCTCTTTCTTTAAGAGTTCTTCGTAGTTATCGGAAAGCGTTCCCACAGGAATAAGTTGAAACTGCTTATTTTGAATTTGAGCTTTCGTTTCAATGTTCAAAAGCATCAAAAATTCCTCAGCGCGGTTAAGACGAGAGAGCAACCCCTCTGTCTCGGCGTGAAAGCGCTGTGTAGCCACCAGGCGGACGAGGGAAAGTCCCCCCAGTCCCGCCACGATGACTAAAATTGCCATCACGATCAGTATCTCTAACAGCGTAAAAAAACGCTTAGAACTTCGTGCCGTGTGTCTTTCGATACTCTTCATACTTTCTGGAGGATACGGTGATCTTACCGTCATCCACTTCCACCTGATATTGCTCTCCCCACCCATCTTTTGTAAGCGCGGCCGGATTTTTTACCAGCTGATCCTTTTTAACGACATCGACCCAACGAGCCTCGATATCATCTAAAAGCTCCGGATTTTGAGCAACGGCAAACTCTAAGATATTTTGTAGATTTTCGATGTCCGCTTTGGTTTTAAACGCTTTTCCTTCGTCCAAAGCACCGCGGTAGTTATAGGCCACGACCCCTAGAATCATCATGATTAAGAACATCACAATCATGATCTCGATCAAGGTTAAAAATCTTTTTTTGGTTTTATACATAAGCTTCCATATGTGTTTAAAAGATTATTTTCGCCCATTTTAGGTTTAAGTGCCAGGGGTAATATAGGTCGGGATTTTCAAAGATTTTCTTTTATTTTTACCACCGAGGAAAAGAGAAAAGGAGAAAAAATAACAGGATGGACACGATCGCTCGCAGGATCAATCAAGAGAACCACATAATATTTAAGCTGCCTGCCGCTCGATATGTTCAAATGACCTGTAAAATTTTAACGATTAAAACGATATAACGATAA
>JAGROB010000112.1:0-7271 GCA_020440465.1 Chlamydiia bacterium | reverse complement strand
TTATCGTTATATCGTTTTAATCGTTTAAACTTAATAAGCTCATTGAGAGCAGCTTGAACTTAAAGCCGTTTTACATCCTGCCTATCCTGTTATTTTTTCTCGCTTTCTCTTTTTCTCGGTGGTAAGAAAAAAAAATCCTTTAAGATAACGAGGACAAATCTGTGAGGGGCAGCAAGATCGCGATCATCACCAACCCGACAATAATCCCCATCCCGATCAAGATCACAGGCTGAAGGAGCGAAAGCGTCCTTTTGAGCGTTTTTTCCAGCTCTTCTTCGTATAAATCGGCCACTTTGTTCAGCATGACCGACATATGGCCTGTCTCCTCTCCGATCGCAAGCATTCGTGGAACCAAGGGGGGGATCACTTTGGAGCGAAACAGCTCTTGACTGAGGCGTTTCCCCTCCGTAATCTTTCCCTCCGCCCGCGCAAATTCCTCCTGTAAAACAGGATTAGTTAAGGTCGCCCTTGAAAGTCGTAAGGCCTCTATCATCGTCACACCACCGGCAAGCAGGGTTGCCATCGTCCGGCAAAATCGGCTCAAAGCAGACTCGACGACCACTTTTCCGATAAACGGCAGAGCGATCAGCTTTCGTTTCACCCAGTCTTGCACCTTCGGCTGTCTTATTTGCCAAAAAGAAAGGGCTCCTAACCCCACAACCAAAGGGACATAGACCCACCAATAGTTTCTGGCAATGTGGCTGACGTTAATCACAAACTGCGTAAATCCGTTTAAGGTCTTCCCTTCAAAGATCCCCTCGATCGACGGGATTACAAACCCTAAAAGCACCCCTATTACAACCAAAGCGAACACGGCTAAAATCCCCGGATAGACCAACGCCGTATTAATCTCTCTTTTAAGTTTCATTTTCTTGGCTAAAAGCTCGCTTAACTTCTTTAACACCTCGTCAAGCGCCCCGGCGCTTTCTCCGGCGTCGAGCATAGAGGTATAAAGGGAGTCGAAGCTTCCCGGAAAACTTCTCATCGCCTGGGAAAGTTTCGCTCCCCCCTTGACTTGCTCCGCCAAGCTAAGCAATACCCGGTGAAATTTGGCGGAGCGATATTGCTCTTCCACGGCAATTAAACTTTCATACAGGGGAATTCCGGACGATACCAGCTGCGATAAAAGCGCCGTTATGTTGACTAAATCGTCTCCTTTGATATCGGAAGCGGACGCCCTTGGGGCTTTTGTAGAAAGTTTTGTTAAAAAAACGCCCTGATCTTTTAATTTGAGCTTCGCATCTTTTTCGTCAAAAGCTTCAATAAACCCTTTTAGCTTTTTTCCCTTGGAGTCAAGCGCCTGATAGTGATAGAGCGGCATAAAAACTACTCCTCAATCCCCCGGGTGACTCTAAGAATCTCCGGAATGGTCGTAATCCCCCGCTTGACGAGATGCGCTCCATGGGATAACAAGCTTTTCATCCCCGACTTCAAAGCAATTTTTCTGAGCGAGATCGCGTCCGGGCTTTTGACAATTTCAGCCTGTATTTCAGGATTAATCACTAGCAGCTCATAGACCCCGCGGCGTCCCTTAAAGCCAGTATTAAAGCAGGCAGAGCACCCTTTTCCCACTTTTACCTTGCCACCCGGAAGTTCCTCCAGGGTAAGTCCCAGCGGTTTGAGCTCTTCTGCCGTGACCGCTACTTCTTCCGTACAGTGGGGGCAATTCTTCCTAACCAACCGCTGAGCTAAAATCCCGACAATTGTTGAAGATAAAAGATAGGGTTCAACCCCCATATCGACCAAACGAGTGATTGCAGAAGGGGCATCGTTCGTGTGAAGCGTACTTAGGACTAAGTGACCTGTTAAAGAGGACTGGATCGCAATCTCAGCCGTTTCTTTGTCCCGTATCTCTCCGATCATAATGACATCGGGGTCTTGACGAAGGATATGTCTTAACCCTCGGGCAAAGTCTAAGTTAATTTTCGGCTTTACACCGATCTGGGCGATCCCTTTTAAATTGTATTCAACGGGATCTTCAATCGTCATGATGTTGATCTCTTCGTTGTGAAGATCGGTAATCGCGCTATAAAGTGTGGTCGTCTTACCGCTGCCCGTGGGGCCCGTCACTAACACAATCCCTTCTGGCAGATTGATCAGCTTTTTAAGATCAGTGAGCGTTTGCCCCTCCATTCCGATCTGATCCAGGCCTAAAACGACATTCCCCTTATCTAAAATACGAAGGACAATCCGCTCTCCGTCATGAATAGGCACCGTAGAGACCCTGAAATCAATCTCACGCCGTCCCATGCGAAGCTTAATGCGTCCATCTTGGGGCAAGCGATGCTCCGCAATGTCCAGCTTTGCCATTACTTTTAGACGGGACAGAATCTGCATCTTATATTCCGGCGGGGGAGCGTGGCGGTTTTGCAAAACCCCATCGATGCGGTAGCGGATTTTAAGGCCGCTTTCCTGTGGCTCAAAGTGTATATCAGAGGCATCTTGCTGAATTGCCTCGTACAAAATCAGGTTCAAGATCTTGACGACCGGCACTTGATGCTTGGAGTCGTCTAAAAGGTCGTAAACCTCGTAGTCCTCTTCGTCCTCTTTCTTTTTGGCTGCATCGGAAAGCTCCTTAAGCTCCTCTCCCAAAGCTCCTTGAGCTTTATTATAGCGCTCATGTATCGCTGTCTCGATTTCGTCGGGAGAGGTATAAACCGGAACGATCTCTTTTCCCAACATTTCCCGAATGTCGTCAAAAGGATCTAAATTAAAAGGATCGGAAGAGGCGACAACGACCTTTTCCCCCTCTGTTTTAATCGGCAAAAGCTTATATTTTTTGGCAAAGTTGTAGGGGACCTTTCTTAAAATCTCCCCCGAGATAGGGGGAAGACTTAAAAGGTCGTCGTAGATGGGGATTCCTACCCTTTCGGCAAGCTTTTTGGGGTCATCTTCCTTCATACTCCCCCGTTGGGAACGAGCAGGTATCGTCATTGTGCCATCCCGGAGAGTAAAGGCGGTCATCTCGGCGACCGAGCAACATATTTAAGGTATGCTCGAAAAGACGCTCTTTCTCCGCTTCTTGAGCCTGGATCAAGCTGCACATAAACTCCGGCAGATCGCCCGGTCTTCGACACATCTCTTCTTGGCGAATCCACTCTAAATCGCAGGCCGGATCGTGAACGATGCGGGGTGTGATAAAGATAAACATTTCTGTGGATGTGTCATTCAATCGATTCAGACTAAATAGCTTGCCGAGTCCCGGAATCTCTCCCACAAAGGGAATGGAGTCTTTAAAGTCTTCCGTATCTTTTCGTCTTAAGCCGCCCAAGATAATCGTCTCGCCGTCAGCAACTCTCGCTTCGTTTTTAATGTTTCTTCGAATCACGTTTGGACGATCGTTTTCGTTGTTTCTTACCGTATCAAACGTAATATCGGACTCTAACGTGATCGAATCATAAGGCTCTTTTTCCCCGCGGGTATGAATGGTCGGGGTGATTTTGATCGTTGTCCCGTATTGCGCCCGTCTAAAAGATCTTAAAGCGACGACATTCGCCTCTTCCAGCTGAAACGTTCCCGTGTCGATCGACTGCTCTTCTTGAATCGCGATGAAAGCCGGCGTCTGATTCACGGTCACAACAGAAGGGTTGGAGTTAATCGTGACCCCTTCTTGCGAAAGCAAGAAGCGATAAATCATATCAAATGCCGGAAAGGCCGACGTTTTTTCCCGCGACATAATGAAGTCAAAGATTCCCCGTGCCGAGTTTCCGATGGGGTCGTTAAATAGCGCGCACGTTTTATGGCTATTGCTTGCACAGCTTCCCATGCGAAGCAAGTTAAGCCCAAATTCATTGACGTTCGTCACCCGTTTTTCAAACAGGAGCACTTCGATCTGCACCATTTTTTTCGGCACATCAAGCCGCTTAATCAGATCTTTTAAGCTGGGTAAGATATCGGCTTCCACCACCATCACGATCGAACTGGTTTTCTGATCGACAATGAAGTTAGAGCGATTCGACGGCGGGGTAAAATCTCTTGAGTTCGCCGGAACGACCGGTGCGGGATTAATCGGCATCGCGCCGTCAAAATACGTGTCGGGGGGAAACATCTCTCCCAAACGGGGAGTGTCTTCCACTACCACATTCGTGTTATTACGGTTTTGGTTGTCCTGCTGGGCGAATTGGTTGGCCTGATCGATGATATCCTGTGGGGAGCCTTTCGGAACTCCGGCACCGGTCTGAACCATCAGGTTATAAATGCGGTAAAGCACATCGGCAAGTTCTTCGGGATCGGAATACTTCGCGGTATGCCAGTGAATAATTCGCTCTTTAGCGCCCCCCACCTGGCTTTCGACATCACGAATCACGCTTTCGGCACGCTTGACTTCATCGGAGGTGCCGACTAAAAATAGTCCTGTCGCGGGCGGAGCAAGCTTAATGACTTTAAGTCCGTTGCCGTCTTGAGGTATCGGGGGAGTCTTTTTGATCCCCTGAATCGGAAAGGCGCTATCCTTTTCAATTGTAGGATTAAAGATAGCGCTTAAAATCTTGGTCATCTCGTCGGGGGAGATGCGCGATAAGGATACGGCGCGCCAGGTAATGTCCCCCCGGTTTTGTCCTACGAAATCGGAAAGTTTTAATAAATCCTGAATCTCTTGAACTTCGGCGATAAGTAAAATATCTCTTCCGACCAGCTGAACAATCGAATTTTCCCGATTGACGAAGTTATCCAAGAAGAAATACGTACGGCGTACTTCTGACGGCTCAGGAGACAATACATACGCAATACGGGTGTTCGGCGCCAAAGCGTTTAAATCAGAGCGCTTATTCGTAATAAGACGGATCGCGGACTTGTCGCTTTTAAGAGAGTAAAGCTCTCTTAAAAATGGGTTTAGCTGTCTAATTCCAATGCCGTTTTGAGATAAAATCTCCTCCAGCATAGAGCTCCAGGCAGCTCTCGGTATAGGAAGGTTTGAACCAATGCTAAGGGGGATTTGACCGATCTCTTTGGGAATGAGATAAACATAGTCTTCAGAGCCATAGTCCATGACCAGCTGGCCGAGTGTCGTATCGGGCTGATGCCACAAAGCGTAGGGCTCTTGATAGTCCCCTTGAGAGGAAAACTCCCGCCAATTGTTTTGAAGCAGTTCAATATTTTCTTTGACTTCCTGGATTTTACCTAAAAGCTCTTCGAACTCCTTTTCGGATGCACCGTTTTGATAAAGCACCCATGCTTTTCGATACAAAGCTTTTAAAGCGTCTTGATCTTGTTGCAAGTCTTTATTTACTTCTGCTAAGAGCTTTTCGGAGTCTTTATCCAGATCACCCGGAATTTCGCTTAGAGAAGCTTTCTTTTCCGCAATAGTCTGCCCTCCTAAATAGGGGCAAGACAATCCGACAAAAGCCAGGACAAGAAATAATTTTTTATACGACACTAAAGTTGTTCCTCTTTCGCGTAGGAGGGAGGCTCGACTTTATACCGAGATTTCCCCACCGCTTCTTGAGCCCTTAGTTTACCAGATTCGGGCGAGGATTTAGAAGGTTTTTTCTCCGGAATCGGATTTGACTGAGTGGCAAGCTCCAGAGGGTAAGACTCGGTTCGCATATTATTATACACCGTACCCTTAATCACTTGCTTCTCATCTTTTTTTGAAATGGAGTCGAAAACAAACAGCGTTCCCGTGAGCTTGCGATCAACGTAATCATCAATTTCTTTAGGGGTCGAAAGCTTTTTCCACCCTCCTTCGGTGAGCAAAAGCCAATCTTGCGGACGAAGGAGCATTCTTTCGTTGTCTATTTCAAAAACATATTGGGAGCGGGTTCTTGCCCCGACAAACTTGAACGATTTTTCAAAATTTTGATCAGCGTAACTGTCTGCCGAACGAAGCAGATTTAAAACGACTTTTCCCTTGCCCTGGGCATCCCAAAGCTCCAGATTCATAAGCCTTTCATCCACGCGCTTAACCACCAAAAGGGGCTGTCCTCTGGAAGCGTCGCCCGGCTCGACTAATTGCCAGCGATCTTCGCCCCAGATCAAGCTGTCTCCCGGCTTTACGAAAAGAGAGTACGTCTCTTCCCCTTCGCCGAAATCGACTCTTTGACGGCCCATAACGTCTTGGTATTCCTCGCCGCCATGCTCTTCTAAAAACTTATCCATGCCAACCCACTTGGCTTTTTGCCGAGCCAAGAGTGTCGCATCAACCCGATACTTACCCAGCTCCCAGCCGCTTACAGAGTTGCGGGCAAACTCTTTTTCGGGGAGATAAAAATTTGCCAAATCTTCAGATCCTTTGACCGGTTTGCCGTTGGCGTCCAAGAGATGAACAAAAACCTCAGCTTCCTGCGCTTTGGGTTCGGCCTCAATCCAAAAACCGGTGGGGGCATTATTCGGGGAAAACCCATAGCGGGCTCCATCAATTCGCTTATTATACGTAAGATAGAGTTTTTCTCCCGGAGAAAGCGACACCGTCTCCTTAGCTCCATTGATGGAAAAATGGAGCATCTCGCTCCCTTTTTGAGCGTCGGGGCGACCGTTTTTACCGTAGTAAACCAAAATATTCTTAAGATCGGGAAGTTTGACTTTCGGCGCCTCGAAGTGCAAAGAAAAAACAGGGGACTTAATCTCTTGGTATTTATCTTGAGAAAGGGCGAATGCATGAGTAGGCGCTTGAACCTTAATAGGTTTAGGCTCCTCTTCAAGGATTTCTCCGGGCCTTATCAACCACAAGAAGGCCGCCCCCATTGCAAACAATAAAGAAACCCCTAATATAGAGGTATTTAGGTACTTAATTACTTTTCTCTGCATAGTATTACTTCTAAATTTTACCTTAAAATGCACTTATATTCAACAAAGAAACCCCTTGCTTTGTCAAACTCTTTTTTTTATATAGGAATTTAAGAGAAAATATAAGGATTATTCATCATGGCAGAAAAACCTTCGGACAATAAGCCCGAAAATTCAAAAAAAGATTCACTTTCCGACAAACTAGAGGCGCTTAAGAAGAATAAGAACGTAGAAGGAATCTATAACTACGCCGCGTCCAACACCAAGGATACCATCGCGTACATCTTGATGGTTATCGGGATTGTGATGCTTTTTACCCACTCTTTTTATGGCGGCACGATCGTGGGGATTTTATTCGGCCTTTACTTTTCGAAAGAGCTGGTTGAAATCTTCAATAACTTGAACGATCTGATCGAGCAACAAGGGATGGTCCGAAGCTTAATTTTCGGAGGTCTGCTTTTAGCCCTCTTCATTATGGCTCCGTCGATCTTCATCGGGGTCGCTCTGGCAGTTGGCTTAAGATACATCATATTCCCCGAATCCAGCGA
>JAGROB010000111.1:22385-23945 GCA_020440465.1 Chlamydiia bacterium | reverse complement strand
AAGCCTCTTTGGAAGAGCTTTTAAGCGTGCTTAAAAACCCTTTATTTGAAAAGGAGTGGCCAAAGTTTATCGAGTACTTGCATAAATATTGCCGTCTGGAAGATGCTCTTATTTCCCGGCTTCGAAGATTGCTTTTTGGCACAGCTTCGATAGAGCTTGAGTTAGCAAACAAGATGCTCAAAAAAGAGTTGGATTACCCTGAAGCCTGGGAGCAAATGAAAAAAGAGCTTAGGGAGAAATCTTTATGATGACATTAAGAGATGTGAGTTTGGGGACTGTAGTAGCTGCAGGAGCCGGTGCCTTGGGCGGCGCTGTCTGGGGTGGTAAAGAGGGAGCTAAATACGGCGCTCTCATGGTCGGTGCCGCGGGTGCGCTGATGAGTGCTGTGACAGTCGCTATTTTAGACCCTTACAACGAAGTGGACGATCTGGCCAAAGCTGCCCACAAAACAGCCAAGACTTTCGACATCTTCGGCCTCTCCGACTAATTTTAGATGCCGAAGGCGGCCATGGGGCCGAGGGCGTCCTCGATGGAGAGGAGGCGGTTGTACTTGGCGATGCGGTCGGTGCGAGAGAGCGAGCCTGTCTTGATCTGGCCGGAATTGAGCGCAACGGCAACGTCGGCGATGAAGGTGTCTTCCGTTTCGCCGGAGCGGTGGGAGATGACCGTTTTGTAGCCGTTTTCTCTTGCCAGACGGCAAGTTTCCAGAGTTTCGCTGAGTGTGCCGATCTGGTTAAGCTTGATTAAAATGGCGTTCGCGACCTTTTTTTCGATCCCTTTCTTCAAAAACTTCGGGTTGGTCACAAAAATGTCGTCTCCGACAATCTGGATTTTTTTTCCGAGCCGGGAAGTTAAGTGTTGCCAGCCGGCCCAATCGTTTTCATCCAACGGATCTTCGATAGAGTCGATGGGGTATTTACTCACAAGCTCTTCTAACACTGCGCTCTCTTCTTCTGCGGTGCGGCCTAAATATTTGCCCGTCATTTTGTCGTAGTAAGAAGAGGCGGCGCAATCGAGTGCTAAGGTGATCTGTTTTCCCGGTTCATAGCCCGCCAATTGAATCGCTTCGACAATCATGTCTAAGGCCGCTTCATGGGAGGGGAGATTGGGTGCAAATCCCCCTTCATCTCCGACAGCCGTAGCAAATCCCCCTTTTGCAAGCACTTTTTTCAGGGTATGGAAGATTTCAGCCCCCCAGCGTATCCCTTCCTTAAAGTTGGGTGCGCCGACGGGTCGGATCATAAACTCTTGAAAATCAAGGGAGTTATCGGCATGTTGCCCCCCGTTGATAATGTTCATCATCGGAACGGGAAGCACATGGGCGTTCGTGCCGCCGATGTAGCGAAAAAGCGGGAGTCGTGCGGTTATAGCACCGGCTCTTGCGATGGCAAGAGAGCAGCCCAAAATAGCATTTGCACCCAACTTTCCTTTGTTGGGCGTGCCATCAAGCTCTATCATCATACGGTCGAGCTTTTCTTGATCAAAGATATGCTCTCCTACCAAAATTTCTGCTAGGGGACCGTTTACGTTTCTAACTGCATGCTCGACTCCTTTTCCGCT
>JAGROB010000111.1:0-22330 GCA_020440465.1 Chlamydiia bacterium | reverse complement strand
TCCCCTGTGGAGGCTCCGGAAGGGACAGCAGCTCGTCCAATGACTTGGCTGTCAGTGGTTACAGTAACTTCCAACGTGGGGTTTCCACGGGAGTCTAAAATCTCAAGGGCTTTGACAGAACGTATGTATGGCATAATTCCAAAGTCTAACAAAGAGCCATTATGAAGGAAATCAAAACCTGCCCCCGCCCCTGCCTAAAAAATCGTGTTCTTTACCGTCTTAGATGCTCTTCTCCCAAATCTTCTAAAAGCATTTGGTAGGCTTCATAGCGGATGGGAGATAACTGATCCTCTTCCACCGCTTTAATAACGCCGCAGTCTGACTCGTGCGTGTGGGTGCAGTTGGGGAAATGGCAATCCGATTTAAACGCCTCGATATCGGGGTAAAAAGAGCCAAGCTCTTCCGGTTTTAAATCCCAAATCCCAAAGCTTTTGATGCCAGGGGTATCGATGCAAAGACCGCCGAACTCTAAGGGGATTAAGCTCGCGTAAGTGGTCGTATGAGCTCCCTTTTTCGTTCGTTCCACGACTTCTCTTGTGCGCATATTCAGTCCCGTGACCGCGTTGATCAAGGATGTTTTTCCCACCCCGGACTGTCCGGAGAAAACAGACGTTTTATCTCTCATTTCCTCTTTCAAACGATCGATGCCGTCGCCTGTTTTCGTGCTGGTGGGGATGACGGTGTAGCCGGCATTTTCATACGCTTCTAAAAAGTCGTCGAAGAACTCCTGGCTTTCTTCTGAAGCGTCGTCAAAAAGATCCATTTTGTTTAAAACGATGATTCCCTTCATCCCCCCTTTGGCCGCGGCGATTAGATAACGGTCGATTAAAACGGGTTTAAAAAGGGGCTCGTCGTAGGACGCGGTAATTAAAACCTGGTCGATATTGGCTGCAATGAGTTGCTGCTTTCTTCGGGATAAATTATCGGCGCGGGACAGGATCGAAAAGCGCGGTTCCACATAGACAATCTGCCCTTCGTTGTCTTCTAACTTTTCGAAAAGAACCCAGTCGCCCACGGTGATCAGATTTTTGTCCCGCCCTTTTTCTTTTTTAAGAACACCCCTTAGCTGGCAGATAAAACTGTCATCACCCGATTGTACATGAGCGCCTTCGGGGGTAATAGAAAGGATTCTTCCCCTCTCAAAATCCCCTTCAGGGGGCTTTGCCTCCGTGGAGAGTTTGTCCTGGTCGCTTTTTTTATATTTTGAGCGATCTTTTGCCGTGATTTGACGTCGCTCCTTTCTTTGGGAGCGCTTGTCTTCTTTGTATAAATTTCTTTCCCATTCTTCGTGAAGATTCATTTGACCCCTCTTAAAAGATAAAGCAAAATACCCCCCGCAACGGCGACATTTAAAGACTCGACATGGTTTTGCATCGGTAGCGAAATCGATTGAAACATCTCTTTCAGCTTGGGATCAAGCCCCTCTCCCTCCCGTCCTAAAATAAGACATCCTCTCTTTATTTTTTCGGGGGCTTTTCCCTTAAGATCCGCGGCGAAAGCGGGCAAGTCATTTTGCTTTAGAAATTTTAAAAAATCGTCACGGCTCCCTTCCACGGTGGGCATCATGAGCGTGGTTCCTTGAGAAGCTCTAAGTGTTTTATCGTTATAGGGATCGACATTGGAACCGATTAAAAAGACCCCATCCCAGCCCATTCCCCACGCGGTTCGGTAAAGGGTGCCCAAGTTACCGGGGTCTTGCAGGCGGTCGAGTGCTAGCACATAGTTTAGCCCGTCTAACGGCATGGGGTCGGGAATGGCGACTTCAGCAATCAAAGTGGGGGGCGTTTTCATTCCGGAAATTTTGGAAAGGATCGCTTCGGTAACCACGACCACTCGAGAGGTGTCGTATTTTTCGGGAAGAAAAGCGTGGTCGGAGACGATTAAATGTTGATAGGGAACGAGTTTTAAAACATCTTTAACGAGCTTTTCCCCCTCAATCACGCATCTTTTACATTCGTGCCGATAATCGCGGTTTTGTCGAAGCCGGGTTAAGTGCTTCACAAGCGGATGTTCTTTAGAGGTGATCTGTTTAATCATATTACAATTCCATGAGTTTTAAAACGGCTTCAGGGTCACTAAGATCGTAGTCAATCGCGATGGTTTCTGCCTCTTGCAGAAGTTCCCCCATTTTTAAACCCGGCTTAATTCCTTTTTCAATCAAGTGTTTGGAGGTGACTAAGGGTTTTTTCGTCTCGAGCCGGGAAATATGGGATTTTAGCGACTCTTTTCTTTTTGCGTGCATTTTTTCATCACCATATAAAGCAACGGCAATATGAGAAAACGGATGGGCGTAAAACCGCGCCCAGGCGGAGGGGGTTCTTTCATTTAAATTTTTAAGTCGGCCTTCTTCTGATTGTAAAAACTCGATGAGCTGCCTTTCTTTTGCGGAAATTTTTAAGGTGGCAATTTCTTCCATCTCTTTATCGGCGGGGAAGCCGACAAAAAGCTCTCTTAGTTTGGCAACCAAAGGGATATGTCGGGGCAGTCGGTGGGCGATTTTTTTCAAATCATTAAGATGTAGATTTTTAAGAGAAGGGAAAATCTCTTTTAAAAGCTCTAAACGGTGAAGGTCGATAAGGGCCTTTTCAAAGTTGGGTCCCTCAGACATTTTGATAAGCTCTTGATGGATCCTTTCTTTTGCCACAGCGGGAAAAAGGGTGGGAGCTGATTTTAAAATCGCCTCTTCTGTTTCAGACTCAATAGGAAAGCCGAAGCGGGCGGAAAATCTTACCGCCCGGATCATCCGAAGGCGATCTTCGACAAACCTTTCAAAGGGATCCCCGATTGCGCGTATAATGCCTTTCTTAAGGTCGGCCTCTCCGCCTATATAATCATAAATTTTGTCCTCGATGGGATCGTAAAAGATGCCGTTGATCGTAAAGTCTCTTCGTTGAGCGTCTTCTTCGGGGGTGGAGGGTTCAACTTTGTCGGGCTTTCTTCCGTCGGAATAAGAGACGTCTCTTCTGAAGGTCGCGATCTCAAACTGATGATCCTCAACCCTTACAATCACGACTCCAAAGGCAATCCCTACCTGCACCGTTCGGGGAAAAAGCTCAAGTACCTTATTCATAGGGGCGTCTGTCGCGATATCGACATCGGCGGAGGGGTGTCCCAAAAGCCAGTCTCTTACCCACCCGCCCGCGAAGTAGGCAATATAACCTTCTTCCTTGAGTTTCTGGCAGATATCGTAAGCTTTGGGGTTAAAGTCCATTTCTTAAGTCTATGATTTTTAGTTGTTTTTGTTGTTTATTGACAAATTATTAGGTAAGGGTTTCTTTGAGGTTAAGGACATAAGCTATTTTATGCCTTATAATAATACAATAATACATTGGAGGTTGTCCATGCAAACTCCTGCAGTTACTAATGGACAAGGCCCTGTGAATGTGGGGCCGCTTACGCCCCCGAGACCGCGTCTTGCTATCAGGGAGCTTAGATCGGAAGATCTGGAATCGCTTATTAGAATTGCCAGTGCTTTTGAGACGATTTTGCCGAATGTTTTGGAGTTGGCTAGAAAAATAGAGGTTTTGGAAGGGCGCGTTCAAGACGTGGAGTTCCGCTATACGCTTCTAACCCAAAAAGTGATCGGCTCTGACACAAGGACCCGGGATACGGAAGAGAAGGTTCATGAGATGAGTCGAATTTTGGGAGCTTCAACCGTAGAAGAAAAAATCACCGAACTCCTCGCACTGGTTCAAGCGGAAACGCTTAGACTTTCGCAGTTAAACTCTTAATATGGTAAACTGGCTGAATGCCAGCTATCATCAAACTATTAGACGATCTTACGATTAATAAAATCGCCGCCGGGGAAGTGGTCCAAGACCCCGCTTCTGTAGTGAAAGAGCTCGTAGAAAATAGCCTTGATGGGGATGCCTCGGAGATTACCGTGGAAATAGGGGCAGGAGGGCGCCATCTCATTCGCATTACCGACAACGGCGTCGGGATGGGAAGGGATGACGCCCTTTTATCTTTAGAGCGCCATGCGACGTCTAAAATACGGACGATTGATGATCTATCCGACTTAAGTTCTTTAGGATTCAGGGGAGAGGCCGTTCCGTCGATCGCTTCGGTCTCCAAATTCTCTATTTTGACCGCCGAAGATAAAGAGGCGACTTTAGTTAGGGTTGAGGGAGGCAAGCTTTTAACGTGTGAGCCCGCAGCAAGAGCCAAAGGAACCACGGTGGAAGTCAAAGACTTATTCTTCAACGTTCCCGTTCGGAAGAAGTTCTTAAAATCCCCCGCCCGGGATGAAGCGGCCATTTTACGGAAGTTTACCGAGCTTGCGATTGCCCGGCCCGATGTGAAGTTTACGTTGATCTCCGATCGAAAGCCGGTTCTTAATCTGCCGGCTCAAAGCCCCGAAGAGCGTATTCAAGCCGCTTTGGGAGAGGGGTTTAAAGAAGAGCTTATTCCCGTAAATTACTTGAATCTAAGAGGTTATATCGGCATTCCCCAGAAGGGGCGGCCGAACCGCGCCTCGCAATATCTGTTTTTAAATAACCGCTCGGTGAAATCCTCCTTTTTCTCCTGGGCTGTGAAGGAAGGGTATAGCACCCATCTTCCCGAAAGGCGTTTTCCGTTATTTGTGTTATGGCTCACCCTTCCCCCCCAAGATATCGATGTTAATGTTCACCCGCAGAAGTTAGAGGTACGCTTTCGTGATGAGCGAGGGCTTCAGGAGATGACTTATAAAGCGATTCGAGAAGCGCTCTATCAAAGGCGGCAAGAAGCCCCCCCTCCGAAGGCGTCGTTAAGCTTTGCGATGCCGCCCCAATGGGAAGTTCCGGAAGTAGTTAAACAAGAGGTGTTTGAAGATATTCCCTTGCTAATTCAGGAGTCGAAGCCCACGGGCGGACGTGTTGTGACGGGGGTTAAGGGGTATCTTTTGGCGGAAGTGCCCGGTGTAGAAGGGATTGCCCTTATCGATCAGGAGCGGGCGCAAGCAAGAATCTTGTACGAAAAACTTGCTAAAGAAAGGGGGAAGGAAATGGCTCAAGAGGCGCTTTTAATCCCGTACACCTTTGAGCTTTCAAAGTCCGATGCTTCACTAATGAGAGACTATTTATCCCATTTAACCGCTTTGGGATTCGATATACGGGAGTTCGGGAAAGACACGTTTGTGTTGGAGGCGTATCCTGCGGCGTATGGAAAGGTAGAGTTGGAGCCATTAATCCAGGAGTTTTTGGACGATTTAAGGCATTCGAGAGAGCAGAAAAACTTACTTGAGAAGCTCTCTGAAAGGGGAGCGGGGCTTTCCTTCCGACAGAAGAGAGTGCTATCCATTGCGGAAGGGCAAAGATTGCTGGATGATTTGGCGCTTTGTGAAGAGGCGCTGGTGTCGCCGACGGGCAAGCCCATTCGTGTTCAGCTCGACGCAAAAGCCCTTTCCAAACTCTTTTAATTTTTCACCACGAAGACACAAAGACACAAAGAATATTTTTTTCTTTGTGTCTTTGTGTCTTCGTGGTGAATAATTTAAACGAGAATGTTTTTAAAGGTGTTTTTGGGTAAAGTATAGGTATGGCAGATATAAAGAAACTGGCTCCTTTGTTAAAGAAAGAGAAGCTAGACGCGTTTTTGATCGAGGGAGAGATCCCCCTGTTATACTTCACCGGCCTCCATTTTTCCGCCGGCAAGCTCTTAGTCACCCCAAAAGGGGGTAAACTCTATGTCGACGGACGGTATCAAGAGCTCGCCAAGACCAAAGCTCCCATTCCCTCTTCCTCTGATGAGGAAGCGATTTGGAAAAAAGCGCTCTCGAAGTTTAAGCGCATCGGCTTCGACGGCGATCTGATGAGCTATGAGCGGGCTCAGCAACTTAAGCAAGACTTCCCCAAGATCGAATGGGTTTCCGTTCCTTCCCCTCTGAATGCGATCCGTGCGAAAAAAACGAAGCCCGAAATCAAAAAGCTGGAAAAAGCCGCCAAACTGGGCTCGGAAGGGTATGATTACATTCTTACGGTGTTAAAAGAGGGGATATCTGAAAAAGAAGTCGTCTTTCACCTCGATCGCTTCTGGAAAGAAAGGGGTGCTGAAGGGTTTTCGTTCGAGCCGATCATCGCGTTCGGGGAAAACAGCGCGTTGCCCCACTATAGAGCCGGAGATCGGAAGTTAAAAAAGGGAGAGACGGTTCTCATTGATATAGGGGTCAAAGTGGACGATTTTTGTTCCGATATGACCCGGACGGTCTATTTCGGCAAGCCGCCGGCCAAGCTGAAAAAGATTTACGAGATCGTTCGCCAAGCGCAAAAAAAGGCGATGGATAAAATTAAAACGGGCGTCAGCATGAAAGACGCTGACAAGGCCGCAAGAGATGTGATCGAAAAGGCCGGCTTCGGAAAGGAATTTTGCCACAGTTTAGGTCACGGCATCGGCTTGGAGGTTCATGAGTGGCCCTACCTTCGAGCCAAAGGCAAAGAAGCCGAAGCAAAACTGGAAGTGGGCATGGCCGTCACGGTGGAGCCGGGAATTTATTTACCGGGACTTGGCGGCGTAAGGATCGAAGACACGGTGATTGTCACAAAAGAGGGGAATATTTCGATAACTGATCGCTCGACAGAACTTAAGGTGATCGACCCTGATGTTTAGCTTTCGTCAGAAGATCTTTTTAACCTATCTTATCGGCTTTTTTCTTTTCCTGGTGCTGATCTTTCCCTTATCCGGGAAACTGGTCCGCTATATCGTCCAAAATGCGATGGAGAGCCGGTCGAAAGAGATCATCGCACGGATACAACACGCTCCGAACAACGAAAGCCTGATTAAGACCTTAAAAGATCAAAAGGCGCTTTTATTTTTTCGTGTGAGTGTGATTACCGATAAAAGAAAGGTCCTTTACGACTCTCACACCAAGCGGCTTTTGGGTCCCCGATTCAGCCAAGAATATGTGGTCGATCATCCGGAGGTGCAAGAAGCGTTTTTAAAAGGGGTGGGGTACCACGAGGATTGGTCCGATTTGTTGGGACAAAAGTTTGCTTATCTCGCTACCGCTTTCGACTTTCACGGCAAAACCTATATTTTAAGAACGGCGTTTCCCTATCACTATGTCAGCGAAATTCAAGACGAGTTTGAGCTCGCCTTCATTGCCGTGGCCACGTTGGTTTTGCTGGGGTCTCTTTTATTGAGCTGGCTTATTTTAAGCCACTTTACCCGTCCGATTCAGAGGATTGTTCGGGCGGTAAGACCCTTCCAGGAGGGAAAAAGTGAAATTCTTCCCCTGATCGAGATGGGAAGTTTAAACCCGAAAGATGAATTTTCAAGACTGGCTCAAACCTTGAACTCGTTAAATCAGCTGATCCAGGAAAAAATGGACTCTTTAAAGGCCGCCGGTTTGGAAAAAGAAGTCCTTTTAGAATCCCTGACCGAAGGGGTAATCGCCGTTGACGCCAAAGGGGTTGTCACGTTTGTCAACCATAGCGCGCTTGAATTTTTCGGGGGCGATAAAGAGCGTCTCATTGGCCATACCCTGTCTGAAACGGGACAAGCGGCCGCGGGAGAGCTTTTGAAAGAGAGTCAAGAGCAGGGAAAACCGCTCTCTCAATCGCTTGAGTTCAGAAAAAAGGGGAAGATGATCTACCTCAACCTGATTGCCGCGCCAAAAGCGGATGGTACGGGCGCGCTTTTGGTCGTGCAGGATACCACAAAAGAGGTGGGGATCTTAGAGATGAGAAAAGAGTTTATCGCGAACGCCTCTCATGAGCTTAAAACCCCTATTACGATCATACAGGGCTTTGCCGAGATGCTTCATGACCATCCCGATCTTCCCGAAGGATCGAAAGAGGAACTTACGTCCAAAATTGTGCGTAACTGCCAACGGATGGAGACGTTAGTACGGGATTTGTTGGCCCTTGCCGATATCGAGCATCTGCCCGACTCAAGACTTAGTCATTTCAACTTGAAAGACACTGCGGAAAAAGCGCGATTGCAGACGTTGGAAGTCTATCCCGATGCCGAAATAAAAGTGGAAGGGGATGAAACCGTGCCCTTTCAGGGCGATCCGGAGCTGATGGAGCTGGCTCTTTTTAACTTGGTGAACAATGCCGCAAAATACTCCGATCCCCCGGCAAAAGTAACTGTCACGCTTAAACAGGAAAAAGAGAGTGTGGTAGTGACAGTGGAAGATCAGGGGATGGGAATTCCCGCGAACGATTTACCCCATCTGTTTGAACGGTTCTTCAGAGTCGATAAGGCGGAGTCCAGGAAGCGGGGCGGTTCGGGCTTAGGACTGTCGATTGTTCAAACGGTGATCTCCAAGCACGGAGGGACGGTGGACGTCACCTCCAAGCTGGGGGCAGGAACAAAGTTTACGGTGAAACTGCCGGTGGAGGCAGTGTGAAACTGACGGCCTCTTTATAACCAAGGGAAGCTACTTTTTTGTTGTATAAATCAACTAGTTGCTCGCCGTAAGCTTTATAAGCATTTATAGCGCGGTTTTGCACTCCATCTAAGTTTGTATCATTACGATCTAAAGCGGACTTATAACAGGCCAGGGCATTTCTAAGCTCTGTGAGTTTTGATTCATCCGCTCCTGTAGGAAATAGGGTATAGGGGTTGTTGATCTTGTCGAGGGCATCTTTTACTCTTTGTGACGGTGACGGTGTAAATTCAGAATTTGTATCAAAAGATGCATTGAAGCTTGAAGCGGAAGAATAGAGGTCACATGAGCAATTTCTGATGTTAAGTATATCCCCTTTTATTTGATGGCGGCCCATAGCGGAGCGAACCGCTTCTTCAAAAGCTATGCCTGCAACCCCAATTAGACCTAGTCCCAAATAAAGCTGGCCAAAAACACAGGCGGCTACTACGCCCACCGCCGCAGCAACACCCACAGTAATCGCGGTGATGTTGTACCAAGTGAAATAAGAAAGAGGCTGTCTAAAAGAGGGTTGATTATTGATTTGAGTGCAAAGATGATCGGCGCAATTCATAATCTGTTCAGTAGTGTAGGTTACTGGGGGCACTGAATGGGTACTTATGCTGCTGGATAGAGGACTTGCCAAAGCTGCGTCCATGGGATTTTCTCCTTTTTTTAAAGGAATTTTAACATAGTTATGATTTAAAGCCCAGTGACTTAGGTGGATTTGAGTGGACAAATGGACTAATGGACGAATGGACGAATGGACGGGAATGGACAAATGGACGAATGGACCGGAATGGACAACAACAGAATGGACAGCCGCAGAATGGACAACTACAGAATGGACATCGGACAAGACACGCTCTTCAAGACAGGGTACTGCCTTAAACCAAGTAAAATTTTGAATACGAATCGGGTCCATTTGTCCATTCTGTAGTTGTCCATTCTGCGGCTGTCCATTCTGTTGTTGTCCATTCCGGTCCATTCGTCCATTAAGATTCATTGAATTTAAACCAAAAAACCCCTATAATATTTTCAAAAAACAAATAAAACAGGTTCTAAATGCGAATAATTCCTCAATGCATCTCCGCTGCCGCATCCGACATCGCCCTCGGCGCAAAAAAGGACCCTAAGTCTGTGATTGTAGCTCTTGCGGTCATCGCCGCGATTGTGGCAACGGCTGCGACTCTTGGCCTGGTTGGTGTAGCTCCCCTTTTGGTAACGATTCCGGTGGGAACCATGCTTATCGGGGGTGTTTCCTTGGGTCTGATCGGCCACTTATGGAGAAAGCATCATTATGCAGGTAGATCCTAGTTTCACTATTCCTATATCTTCTCGGAGAAAGCGTCCCCTTTTGGAAGCTTTTTTAGATCCGAAGGAATCGGCTCAAAAAAATCCATTCACTCACGTCTCAGCCTACGAAAAGCCGCTTCTTGCAGAGGCAAAAGTGGAGTTCGACTTTCACGAGTTTTTTCAACAGACGCTTCCAGGCCTCAAAGAACATCCCTTCGGGGAATCTCGATTCAATAAATTTTTAGAATTATTTGATCGGGTGAAGAAAGGTCCGGAAGAGGCACCCAAGGGCGAAGTCTTTGAGGGATGGATTAAAAGAGGAGAGGCTTATCTTTTAGTCACGATTTTAGTCGATAGCTACCATTCCACCACCTTTGAAGAAGTGAGTCAACCGGGCGAATTTTATTACATTCGGATTGGCGAATGGGATCCGGCAATTCAGAAGCTCGAGCCCGACTCGGTCCATATGCGACTTAACCCCGCCTCCGGAGAGGGGGAGTGGATGTGGATTCGCCGATCTCCCCATTTTTCGGGAACGGAAGCTAAGACTATCGCAGCCGATCTGTCCCGTCTTTTTTTAACGGAAGCCTCAATGTGGGATACCGCTAAGGTCACCATCCAGAAAAAAAAACTGTTTTTATTTCGCTGGAATCAGCTAGTCAAGGGCAATGATGGCTTTTTTTATACCGATAAAGGCTTTCAAGTTAAAAATATTCATGGCCTTAAAGGCGCCGAGACGACGTTTACCCAGTCTCTGGGGTTAAGGCGATCGGCAGTAAGCTATTTAAAGCATGTTAAGCTATCCGATCTTTCGGCTTCTATGGCGGCAAACAGAGCAAAAGAACTTCAAAAAATCATCGATCGCCATCAGCCGGAAGGAGACGCTTTAGCGAATTTAGCCCTCAAAGTGGAGCAAGCGGTAAAGGAAAAAAAACTGAATGCCCAAGGGGACAAACTTTGGCTATATGCACTTCTTTCAGAAGAGATCCCTTTAAACTCGGAAAGACTTTCAATGGCGATTCAGATTAGCGCGCGCTCATTACTCTTAACGGCCGCCCCCGATTTTAAAGAAGTGCTTTATTGTCCCGATCGCTCCTTTGATACGCTTCATCAAGAGTTTTTAGCCTCTAAGCCCGATTTCCCGAACGATCCCAATGCATTTATTAGGTGGCATCTGAATCAAGCTTCTTGATAGGATAAGGGTATGTCTCAAGATGACCCTATTCCCGCCTGGATAAAAAACCCCCGGAATTACCGTTGGATAATTCCCCTATTTGTTTTTCTTGCTTTGGTCTTTGTTTTCAGAGGATGCTTTAGGAATAGCGCGGCAGACTCTAAGTATGTTATTGCAAGAGACGCGACCTGGTATCCGATTAACTTTTACGGGCTGGAACAAAATGTCTTGGGCTTTTCCGATGATCTGCTTTTTCATATCGCTAAAAAAGAAAAGCTAAGTATCCGATTAGTGTCCGCTAATCCCGGCCATATTTTAGAAATGCTTGAAGATGACGACGATTACCTTGATGGAGTCTTAACATCTCTTCAACCTGATGTGATTTTACGATCAAAATACTTTTTTTCCGATCGTTACTATGACTTAGGTGCTGTGCTTGTGGTAAAAGAAAACTCTCCTATTCAAAGCTTTAATGATATTGAAGGAAAGTATTTGGGAGTAAGGCGGGGTTCGAATGTCCTTTTTCGCATTAAAGATTATCCCCGTGTCACGGTGGTTTCCTATGATAGCATGATTTTAATGCTCGATGATATCTTGGCAAACAAGATTGATGGCGCACTTATGAATCAGCTTAACGCCTTTAATGTAACCACGGCTTACTACAAGGGAAGGCTCAAGATCGCCTCTCCCCCTTTAAACGATGAGGGGCTAAGACTGATTACCTTGAATCGTCCTAAGGAAAAAGCCCTCATCGAGGCCTTCAATCGAGGGCTTAAAGCCGTAAAAGAAGACGGCACCTACGATCTGCTCCTTAAAAAGTGGGACCTTCCCAACCCTTAAAAAATAGAATCTATAAGGTTCTACAAAAACCACTTTAAAATTCTCTCTGTGCTCTCTGTCACCTATGTGGGTGATCGGACCGGACCATTAGATTAGCAACTGCGCTTATCAATAGTTGAATGTGGAAGCAGACCCTTATGTCCAATATATAGATCTGCTAATAGATTCGGCACTGGTCGGCTAAGCTATACTCGTAGCGGACGCGCTCCTCAATGGCCGGATCGACGGGACATGGCTTGATATCCCAAATCTTTTCCGCATAGTTTTTGATCGATACATCGGATGAAAAGGGGCCCATGCCGGCGATATTCATTAAACAAAGGCGAGTCCATTCCGCAGGTTCTTTGTAAAGTGCTTCCACTTTTTTTTGCGTCTCGTAGTAAGCCTGAAGATCGTACAAGACAAAGTACCCATCGGGAAACGGACCTTGATTCCACTCTAAAAGCTTGTGGAAAAGGTTCGAAAAGGCCGCTTTTTCGTGTTCGTTTTGAGCCAAAGAGTCATCCATCAAGCAATCAACAGCCCGCTTGATTTTTGGATGGGTTTCATAGATCTCTTTAGGGTTATAATTGCTTTCTTTTTTGAGTTGTTCAATCTCTTCTTTTGAGGCTCCGAAAAGAAATGGCCAGTTTTCATCACCGACAGACTGTCTCATTTCGATATTCGCGCCATCATCCGTGCCGATTGTAAGCGCGCCGTTGATCGCAAATTTCATATTTCCTGTGCCTGACGCTTCCAGGCCGGCCGTTGAGATCTGCTCTGATAAGTCTGCTCCGGGGATAATGATTTCCGCTTTCGAGACGTTGTAGTTTTCGATCATAACGACTTTTAAAAGATCTCGGATCGCCGTATCGCGGTTTATTTTCCTTGCGATGGCAGAGATTAGTAAAATGATCTCTTTTGCCGTCTCGTAGCCGGCGGCCGCTTTTCCGGCAAAAAAGATGGTTCGGGCAATTCTTTGACCGTCGGAGGCATCTTTTATATCGTGATAGATCATAAGCGCATGCAAAGCGTTCATCAGCTGCCGCTTATACTCGTGAAATCGCTTGGCTTGAATATCGAAAAGAGAGTGAACGTTAATCAGGGGTGCCGGTTCAACAAAGTCCCCTTTACTGTCTCGAATTTTGTTGTCCTCTTTTATCATCTCCACCAAGCGTGCCTTGTTTTTTTGCTTGATGGTGCTAAGCTCTTTGATCGCTTTGGGGTCATCGGCGAAGGCTTTTAATTTTTCGATGTGGGAAAAGTCGGTAATCCACTCTTTGCCAATTCTTTCTGTTACAAAATCTGCAAGTAGCGGATTGCAATGAAGAAGCCATCGTCGGGGGGTGACGCCGTTTGTGATATTAACGAACTTTTCCGGAAAAGCTTCATAAAAGTCTTTAAATACCGATTCTTTCAAGATCTCTGTGTGAAGTTTGGCAACACCGTTCACTTTGTGGGAGCCCGCGATGGCGAGGTTCGCCATCTTAACCCGGCCGCTTTCAATAATCGACATCCGTTGAATCTTATTTTCATCATCGGGATATTGCTTGCGAATCGAGTCGCAAAAGTCTTGGTTCAGTCTTTCAATCACTCTGAGCTGACGGGGAAGAAGAAATCGCATGAGATCCTCGTCCCATACTTCTAAAGCCTCTTTTAAAATCGTATGGTTGGTGTAGCCGGTTACCTGGCACGTGATTTCCTTAGCCCGCTCCCAGGGAAGATCGTAGCGTTTGGTAAAGATACGAATCAATTCGGCAATAATTAACGCAGGGTGTGTGTCATTAATTTGAATGGCCACTTTATCTGCAAATTGGCGGAAATTATCGTGGAAGGCCAAATATCTACGGATGATATCTTGGGTGGAGGCGGAGACCAATAAAAATTCTTGTTTTAGACGAATTCGTTTTCCCACATCGTGGTGATCGCTTGGGTACAAGACATCTGTCAGAAGCGTGTTCTCAGCCGCTTGGTCGAGCTTTCCGGCGTTATAACTTTGAAGCTGGAAATTTCTGGGGGACTCTTTTGTACTCCAAAGCCTTAAGGTCGCCACAGAAAAACGGGGAGACTCTGCATAGCCTATAATCGGCACGTCGTAGGGAAGTGCCCAGACCTCTTCCGGATCGATTAAATTTTCGATTTCGTTCCCATGGATGTTTTTGGAGCCGATCATTTTCCCGGCGTACTTCACGGTGACTTTTTTTAAATCACGACGAAACTCCCATGGGTTTTCTTCGATAAGCCAACAATCGGGCGCCTCTATCTGCATGCCGTTCCAAATTTGCTGCTCAAAAATACCGTATTGGTAGCGAAGGCCATAAGCCATCGTGGGGTAGTCCATTGTGGCTAAAGAATCTAAAAAGCAAGAGGCAAGTCTTCCTAAACCTCCGTTGCCAAGACCCGGATCGTGCTCACGATGAATAATTTCTTTAAAGTCTCTTCCCAGTTTGCTCAAGACTTTTCTGACAAACTCTTGTGCCGAGATATTGGTGATGTTGTTGCTTAAGATACGGCCGGGAAGATATTCTAAAGATAAGTAGTGAAGGGTCTTGGAGTCCATTTTCTGGCGCGTCTGCTCGGTGGCAAGCCAGTTGATCATGATCTCTTCTCTTAGAGCGTAAGAGAGCGCTCTAAACATTTCGTCCAAATTCGCCTCGTCAGCTACTCTTCCCATCGTGGTGATAAGATAGTGCTTGGTTTTCTTGGAAAGCATATCTGCTTGATATTCAATGTCTTTTTGAGACGTCATGATAGTGCCCTTTTTTTTCATCCTAATAGAATGTTTTTTAATGTACAATCGGCCCTTATGTGGCGATTTAAATGTTTGGTAGCCGGCGTTCTAATGCTCTTTATAGGGCTTTTAGTTTTTGTCACTTTGACCGCTTACACCCGAAAGTCGGGCAACACGGGTCTTGATATGGCAAAGATTCATCTTTTAAGACTAAATGCTGATAAATGAGTGTTTTAGCCGCGCTTCTTCCCCTTTATTTAGTCGGCAATATCCATTGTTTTGGCATGTGTGGCCCGCTCGTGATGACGATTGCTCATCATCGCTATCGTCACCTGTACTTCTTGGGCAGGATAACCTCTTTTACCTTTGCCGGGTGGCTTTCGGGAAGTCTCGGGTTTGTTTTAGGAGCTTTTTTAAGTCATTATAAATTAGGCGCTTACTTAACTATAGCCCTAGGGGGAATTTTAACTCTGATCGGTTTAAGTTATTTTATCCCAACGCCCAAGCTCAAATGGGTCTGGTTCCAGAAAAAATTGGCCCGTTTTAACCACACGCTTTCTTTTTTGATGCTTAAAGATCGGCCACTCTCTACGTTTCTCTTTGGATTTTTTACCCTCTTCTTACCGTGCGGACAAACGCTGATCGTCTTTTCGGCTCTGGCGCTTGCCGGATCGGGCCCGATGGGGGCTTTAAATGGATTTTTGTTTGCTTTACTCACAAGTCCCTCCCTATTTTTTGCCATGAAACTCACTTCTTTTTTCAAGGGGTACAAAAAGCTCTCCGACCAAATTGTGGGGCTAACCGCCCTTTTCGTGGGCATCTTGGCCATCCTGAGGGGGTTCGCCGAATTAGATTATCTGGAGCACTTCTCCCTCTCCGAAGCTTGGCACCTCATGCTCTGGTAGTTTTTTCTCTTATTCTCTTTTCCTCGGTGGTGAAAAAAAACCAAAATTGAAATTTAAATTAGGGAATTTGATACAGTTTTCAGCATGTATAGACAACCCTTATTCTTTGTGATTCTTCGTCTTATCGGCATGATCGCCATGCTTTTTGTTTTGTTCATGATGTGGTGGTCGATGGGGGAGCAAGAATCAAGCTTAAAAGAAATTAAAGAGTCATTAAAAGCCGTTCCTATCTTTAAACAGATGATGCCGGCTCAAAATCGGACGGTGTCTCGGCCCCATCTTTTCGTTCAGGAAGAGGGAAATTTGCTTCAGCCCGATTTGTATTATGAAAAGGTCCTTCCAAGGCAATTGGGGGATAACTTTTATCCCCACGGTACGCTGCAGGGCGCGGCGTTGGGAAAGCCCGACAATTTACATCCTTTCAGCAACTGGTCACAGGTGAATGAATGGAAAGATTTCTGTAGTGTGACGGCTTCAAGACCCAAGTTTGGGATTTACGAGACGATGTCCCCCAATGCGGCAATCAAAATAGAAGAAAAGTCGGGGGGAAAAGAGTTCTGGGTGACGCTCAGAGAGGGGGTGTTGTGGCAGCCGCTCGAAAAAAAGTGGTTTCCGCCGGGGTTTGAGCTGGCGGATGAGTTTTTAAAGCCCCATCCAGTCACCGCCCATGACTTCAAATTTTATTTCGATGCTATAATGAATCCCTCCGTTTCGGAGGCGGGAGCGGTCGCTTTAAGAACGTATTTTAAAGATGTGGAATCCTTAGAAGTTATCGATGATTTAACCTTCATTGTTCGTTGGAAAGCTCCAAATTACGCCGCCAAGCTGTTAACGGGGTCTTTAAGACCGCTCGCAAGCTTTGTCTATAAGTACTTTCCCGATGGGGAAAAGATTGTGAAGGATGATCAAGCTGCCGATACCTACCGAAAAAATACTATCTGGGCCTTTAACTTTTTAAATCATTGGGCCAAAAATGTGATCGTAAGCTGCGGAGCGTGGATTTTTGAGGGAATGAGCGACAAAGAAATTAGCTTCAGACGCAATCCCGATCACTTTTTTCCCTTAGATGCCCTTTCATCGGAAAGAGTGGTAGCTATTCGATCTTCTAACGATTCCATTTGGCAAGATTTTAAAGAAGAGAGGCTCGATACCTATCAAATTCCCCCCGAACAGCTTTTAGAGCTAAAGCAGTTTTTAGCGTCCTCTCAGTATCAAAATCAAAAATCGAAGATCAATCGTCTCGATTTTTTGGGACAAAGCTATCTTTATGTCGGCTGGAACGAAAAAAAAAAGTGGTTTGAGTCAAAGATCGTAAGACGTGCACTGACGATGGCGATTGATCGGGAGCGAATTATTCGTCAGACGCTTAATGGTCAGGGAGATATGATTCACGGAACCTTTTTGAAAAGCTCTCCGGCGAATAATCCCAATATCCAACCCTGGCCTTTTAACCCGAGAGAAGCGTCTCAATTGCTTGAGCAAGAGGGGTGGTTTGATCGAGACGGTTCCGGAATTCGAAGTAAAAAAATCGGCTCTGAGATCATCCCCTTTAGCTTTACGCTAGTTTATTATGTTAAAAATGTGACTTCAAAAGCGATTGCGGATTACATTGCCGGCGCTTTAAAAAATGTGGGTATCCGAGTTGAATTAAAAGGGGTCGATGTCGCTGATCTTTCTAAAGTATTTGAGGACAAAGATTTTGATGCTTTGATTCTGGGGTGGACAATGGGATCCCCCCCGGAAGATCCCAGGCAGCTTTGGTCTTCGGAGGGCGCGGACGTCAAAGGATCGTCAAATGCGATCGGTTTTAAAAATAAAGAGGCCGATGAAATTATCAACCGGCTTGATTTTGAAAAGGATTCCGAAAAAAGGGTTAAGCTTTATCACCGTTTCGATGAGATCCTTCATGATGAGCAGCCATATACTTTTTTATACGCTCCCAAATCGACCCTACTCTATCGCGACTGGATGAAAAACGTCTTTGTTCCCGAAAGAAGACAAGATTTAATCCCGGGGGCGAACGTCCCTGTACCCGAGCTAAGCGTGTCGTGGTTGGAGCATGATTAAGTATCTTTTGACCCGACTGAGTTTAATGCCTTTCACGATGTTTTTTATTATTTTGATTAATTTCGTGATCATTTGCTTAGCGCCGGGCGATCCGACCGGTGTAACAGAGCTTACGGCTGAAGGCGCGACACGAAAAGAGGCTTCCGGAGCAGATCCTTCCATGAATCGCTACTTGCTGTTTCGTGAATTTTATGGATTGACACTCCCCATTTTACTGAACCCGTGGCCCTATCTCAGCCAAGATACCGTGAAAGAAAATTTGAACACGCTTTTAAATTCGGAACAGATGAGTTTTAAAGATCAAGAGGACTTAAGGGTCAAGACGGGGGATCAAGCCCGTTTTCAAATGCTCCATCTACTTGAAATTATTGAGTCCGAGGAAAACCCGATGCCCCTAAGAGAGCTTGCTTGGCAATATTTTAAAAGGGGAGCTTTTCGCTTAGGGTACGCCGGACCCAACTTGTCCGACGAAGAAAAAGCGTACAACGAAAGACTCACAAAGGATACCGAACAACTCAATCAGATCGGCTTTAACCCATCCGTGATTAAGAAGTGGTATCAAGAAAACAAAGCTTTTTACCGGTTTGATCCAACCGAAAGTGAAAAGCTTTGGCTCTTTTTCTTTGAGACAAGGTTTTTTAGGTATTTCAGCCGGGTCTTAACGCTTGACTTTGGTGTGATGAGAAACGACAGCAATAAAACAGTAATCTCAGAGGTTGTCAAGCGGTTTAAGTACTCTTTAACGTTATCTATCACCCCCTTGGTAATCACGTTCTTTCTTTCCTGGATTTTTGGAATGATTATGGCTGTCTACAGGGGGCGTTTTCCCGATTTAAGTTTAAATCTTGTTTTTCTGGTTCTATTTGCCATTCCTGTCTTTGTAGCTGCGCCGTTTTTAATCGAGTATGTGGCAATGGGACACAACTTTCCTTTTACAAACATTCCCATTCCGACGAGTGGCTTTACCAGTCCTGAAAGGCTTTACGAGACGTTTACGACAAAAGAGAAGTTGTTTGATATTTTACGGCACATTGCGCTGCCTTTGATTGCGCTGCTTTACGGATCGCTTGCCATTCAATCCCGCATTTCGAGGACCGCTTTTTTAGAGGTGCTTCATAAGGACTATGTGAGAACGGCTAAAGTGCGCGGGGTTTCAAAGACCGATATTTTATTTTATCATGTGGGACGAAACGCGGCGATTACATTGGTTACTTCGGTCGCCGGCTCTTTGGGAGTGGTATTAGGGGGCTCTTTAATAGTAGAGACGCTCTTTGAGATCGATGGGTTTGGCAAGTTTTTTTACGATGCAATTTTGAATCGGGATTACAATGTGGTGATGTTTTCGGCGATTGCGGGGGCTTTTTTAACCTTGATGGGTTTTTTCCTGGGGGACATTGCCTACATGCTTTTAGATCCGCGCATTCGCCTGAGTGAGACCAAATCTTCATGAAGAAGGTGATAATTAACGATAACTCAATCTGTGAGTATTTAAAATTTAAACGCAAAGAAAGCAAAGACGCAAAGACGCAAAGGGCGGCTTCGCCGTCGAAAAGTAGTGACGGCGAAGCCGCCCTTTGCGTCTTTGCGCCTTTGCTTCCTTTGCGTTTTTCTTATTTAAGAAATTCATAGACTATTAAAAGCACACTCGGCAGTCAAAAACTTCACTTTTTGTACTACTCCAAATTTTTAAGATGCACTACACTAAGAAGCATTATGATGACATATGATGAACTGTTGAGAAAGGCTCCCGAAATTGAGCTTCGAATCGACTACCCCTTTAAAGACAAAACCTTACTGGCTTTGGCCTTCACCCACCGCTCCTTTTGCAATGAAAATAAAGATGTCTCGGAGCACAACGAACGACTGGAATTTTTAGGCGACTCCATATTAAACCTTTTAATCGCCGACTACCTATACCGCTATTTACCGAAAACGCCGGAGGGGGAACTGTCTTATCTTCGCTCCCGTCTTGTGGAAGCATCCTCATGCGTCCTTTATGTCCAAAAGCTTCAGCTTGAAAGCTACCTTCTTTTGGGCAAAGGGGAGCGGATGAACGATGGCCGCGGAAGGGACTCTATTTTAGCCGACCTGTTTGAAGCAATCATCGGAGCGATTTACCTGGATGGCGGTCTTCAGGCAGCCAAGCGATTTTTATTTAAAAACTTCTCCCCCGAAATCGACCAAATTTTAAAAACTCCGGTTCAAAACTTTAAAGCCCAGCTTCAAGACAAAGTCCAAAAACAGTATAAGGAGGGACCTGTCTACGATGTCATAGCGGAAACGGGACCCGACCACAGCAAAAACTTTATCATCACGGTAAGTGTACAGGGTGAAGTCATTGGAAAGGGAGAAGGCAACTCCAAAAAAGAGGCGCAGCAAAATGCCGCCGAAAACGGATTAAAGAAGCTTTATGGCGACTAAAACAAAATCGCTTTGGGCGTGCCAGGAGTGTGGCCACACCCAAAGCAAATGGGTGGGACAGTGTCCCACCTGCTCTAAGTGGAATACCTTTCACGAAGAGGTCGATTTAAGTCCAAAGGGCTATAAATTCGAAAGCGAGACTAAAGCCCCCTCCCGCCCCCGGCGCCTGTCGGAAATTTCCGTAAACGAAACGCCCCGACTTACGTCCGACGTGGGGGAGATCGACCGTCTTTTCGGCGGCGGCATCGTCCCCGGCTCTTTAACACTTATCGGCGGAGACCCCGGAATCGGCAAGTCCACTTTAATGTTGCAGCTTTCCAATCGACTTGCCAAAAAAGGGCTCAAGGTGCTCTATATTTCAGGAGAGGAATCCTTAGAGCAAACCAGTTTAAGAGCGCGTCGTTTGGGGGTTAAAAATGATGAGCTTTATCTTCTGGCGGAAACGAATTACACCTTAATTAAACGTGAGATTGACGAGCTTAAACCCGATGCGATCATCGCCGACTCCGTGCAAATTCTTTACAAGCCCGATTTAGCCTCCGCGCCCGGATCGGTGACACAGGTGCGGGAAATTACCACCGAATTTATGCACCTGGCAAAAGGATCTAACATCTCCGTCTTTTTGATCGGCCATGTGACCAAGTCGGGAGAGATCGCAGGACCCAGAGTCTTAGAGCATTTGGTTGACACTGTTTTATACTTCGAAGGGGATAAGCAGCAGCACTATCGCATGATCCGCGTCGTCAAAAACCGATTCGGCGCCACCGATGAGATCGCCGTTTTTCAGATGACCCCACAGGGGCTTGCGGAAGTCCCCAACCCCTCCCACCTGTTTTTAGAAGAGAGGCGGAAAAACAACATCGGCTCCGTGATTATCCCCACAATCGAGGGAACCCGGCCGATATTGATCGAAATTCAATCCCTTGTAACGGAAACCACCTTCCCCTCCCCTTCCCGAAAGGGAATGGGACTCGACTCTAACCGTCTAAGTTTACTTTTGGCGGTGCTCGAAAAACGGATGAGCTATCCGCTATTTAAGTCAGACGTGTTTGTCTCGATCGCGGGGGGTATTAAAGTGGTTGAGCCGGCGATTGACTTAGGGATTATTTTATCTTTAACCTCCTCTTTCAGAAACCGCGTGGTTAGCCCGGAGCTTTGTGTGATGGGCGAAGTGGGCTTAGGGGGCGAAGTGAGGTCGGTTTCAAGGGCTGAAAGCCGCCTTAAAGAGGCGGTTCATATGGGCTTTAACCGCTGTTTGCTTCCGAAAAGAAATATTAAAGGGATATCGCCCAAAATCAAAGAAAAAATCGAGCTCATCGGCGTCGATACCGTGGAGGAGGCGCTTGAGTGGGCGTTTCCTTAAAAGTCGCCGCCAGAAGCTCCCCCCTTTCGAAAGCTCAAGTTAAAGAGGTCTTTGGGCCTTTAGACATCCCCTTTGAGCCGATTTTTGTGACCTCTCACGGCGACATCGACAAGAAAACCAGCTTAAGAGCGCTTGATAAGACCGATTTTTTTACTAGAGAAGTGGATGCGCTCGTTTTATCGGGAAAAGCCGATGTGGCCGTTCATTCAGCCAAGGATCTGCCCGAAGAGATTCCGGAGGGGCTAAAAATTGCGGCGATAACCAAGGGACAAGACCCTTCCGATTCGCTTGTGATGAGAGAGGGGGAAAGCTTATCCGATGTCAAGGTCGTGGCGACCTCCTCCGTGAATCGAGAGCATAACGTCAAGCAGCTTAAAGCCGATGTGGCCTTTGTCGATATCCGCGGCACGATCGGGGAGCGGCTTGAAAAGCTTTATCAGGGCGATGTGGACGGGGTCGTTATCGCGGAGGCGGCGTTGATTAGGCTGGGATTAAACC
This sequence comes from Chlamydiia bacterium, assembly GCA_020440465.1. Taxonomy (GTDB): domain Bacteria; phylum Chlamydiota; class Chlamydiia; order Chlamydiales; family Parachlamydiaceae; genus JAGROB01. Next base: position 709 of record JAGROB010000111.1, on the reverse strand, counting down.
CGAATCGAGTGACCTTGCCGGGGTCGACAACGCCTTTACAGGGACAGCTTGCGATTGTGGCACGGCATAAGACGTTTATTCCGGAGCTAGAAGCGCTCGATGTCAGGCCGAAGGAGACGCTTTACTTGGGACTTCGGTGCAAAAACCCCCTATGGCACCATTTTCCGATCATTGAGATTGAGGATTTGCCTTTTGAAAGAGCGGATGGGGCCACACACTATATTTTTACCAGCCGAACCGCCGCGAAAAAATATCGACCGTTTTTGGAGAATCGCCCTATTTTTTGTGTGGGAAAAGCCACAGCCAAGGAGCTTGAAGGATTTGAGGTAAAGGTTGCCGAATTAGAACAGGCCGAGGGAGTCGTCGAGCTTTTGAAGACTGTTGATTTGGAGGGGGCGCATGTCGTTTGGCCCCGGGCAGAAGGGGCAAGGACCGTGATCTCCGACTATCTGAACGAAAAATGCCGGCTTACGGAAATTCCGCTTTACAGGGTAAGGACGACAACGCTTTTGCCCCCCGATCCGAAAGATTTCAAGCAGATTGTTTTTACAAGCCCCTCAACCGTGAAAGCCTATCAAGAGCTTTTTGGAAAACTTCCGCACGATAAGGAATTACTATCAATTGGCGAAATAACAAAAGAATTCATATTGGGTTAATTAATTTACTTTCAATCCCGCTGATTGCAAAAAAGAAAACGCAAAGAAGGCAA
>JAGROB010000110.1 GCA_020440465.1 Chlamydiia bacterium | reverse complement strand
CCGTAAGGGTATACGTCCTTAGCAGGGACGCGCTTTCGGCCACTCAGCCATCTTTCCTTAAAACAAAGGACGAGTGTACCGAATCTAAGGGTTTTTGGGCAAGCGACTCATTCCTCCCTTTTAACAATCAACCGGGCTTGGCGCTTATTAGACCAATACCAAAAAATCCATTGCATCATCACTAAAACGCGGCTTGTAAAACTAATCAAATAAAAAATATGGACAAAACTCCAAATCAACCAGGCGGGATATCCCTTAAAATGCATCTCCTTGTAAAGCCCCACCGCCTTACCCTTTCCGATGGTAGCTAAAGATCCCTTGTCAAAATAAGAAAAGGGGGGCCTTTCGTTATGCGGAATATCTTTTCGAATCATTTTTGCGACATATCGTCCCTGCTGGATCGCAACTGATGCAATCCCCGGCAGCATACTCTTATCGGGCAACGTGAAGTGCGACGCGTCTCCGATAACAAAAATATCATCAAGCCCCGGCGGCGTCATATCGGATCTTACGATCACTCTTCCGGCGCGGTCTTGCTCCACGTCGAGCTGTTTTAAAAACTTGGCGGCCTGATTTCCCGCGGCCCAAATCACATTTTTAGACTCGATAAAATGATCTCCGACACTCACACCGTCATTTGTGACCTCTTTAACCCGGGTGTTCACTAAAACCGTAACGCCCATCGACTCCAAGTAATGCTTGGCCGTCTTGCACAAACTATCGGGATAAGCGGGCAAAATATTTTCCTCCCCTTCGACTAAAATAATCTCTGCCGTATCGGGGTCAATGTTTCGATAATTACCCGTGAGCGTTTTTCTTGTGATCTCCGCAATCGCGCCCGCCATTTCCACCCCTGTGGGGCCGCCGCCAATAATCACAAACCTTAAATACTTATCGACATGTTCGGGATCATTTATCTTTTCCGCCTCTTCAAACGCGGCTAAAATTTTCTCGCGAATCTTTATGGCATCGGATAAAGTTTTAAGCCCCGGAGCAAACACTTCCCACTCGTCATGACCGAAGTAGGCGTGCCTTGCGCCGGGCGCTAAAACCAAGTAGTCATAAGGATACTTTTCTCCCGTGGCAAGCTCGACTTCTTTTTCCTCTTTGTCGATTTTGACCACCTCGCCCATCACGACAGTGGCATTTTTTTGCCGCCGCAAGATTTCTCTGATGGGAGCGGCGATATTTCCCGGGGACAAGGCGGCGGAAGCGACTTGATAAAGAAGGGGCTGAAACAGATGATAGTTCGACTTGTCGATGAGAAGTATTTCTACCTCCTCATCTTTTTTTAAGGCTTTCGCGGCGTTGATCCCGCCGAAACCGCCCCCTACGATAATCACTTTCTTTTTGCTCATAAATTGAACTTAACCTTTTCCTGTCGGAAAAGTCAAAAAGAAGGTAATATCAGCTTCATGAGCGATAGACCCCAAGTAAAAATGTCCCCCCATTCGAAAGAATCGGAAATGATGGTATTAGGCTGTATGTTGACCAGTATCAACAGCTTAAACATTTCTGCCGATGCTTTAGACGACTCCGACTTTTACTTTACCGAACATAAAATCATCTTCCAGTCGCTGAAGCGTGCCTATAAACAGGAAAAACCCGCCGACGTCCATATTATTGCCGAGGACTTAAAGCGGGAAAATAAGTTAGAAGCCGCGGGCGGCATCGCTTACTTAACCACACTCGCTCAGTTTGCCGGAACATCAGCTTATATCGATGAGTATAATGACCTTGTAAAAAACAAGGCGATCTTAAGAAAGATGATCTTGGCCGCGCAAGAGGTTGAAAAAACCGCCCTGGAAGAGCCGGCCGACGTGGGACGTGCGCTCGATGACGCTCAGGCGAAGTTCTTTCAGATTAGCCAGGCTACTAACGCCTTTAGCGGAAAGCTCTTAAACGATATTTTAGGCGGCGTTAAGACCGAAACGGGAACGCCCTTTTTAAAAGAGCTTCAGGAAAGACAAGAGCGTTTTCAAACGCTTGGTCCTGAAGACTCGGGAATTACGGGCCTTAGCACAAGCTTTCACGATCTTGACAAGATGCTTAACGGCTTTAATAACTCTAACTTAATGATTTTAGCCGCCCGTCCCGCCATGGGTAAAACCGCGCTTGCGATGAACCTTGCGGAAAACATCTGCTTTAGACTGAATTTACCCGTCGGCATTTTCTCTTTGGAAATGAGCGCGGAGCAGCTTTGTCACAGAATTATCTGCTCGCAAGCTGAAGTGGAGTCGGATAAAATTAAGACCGGCGCGCTCGACGGCCTTGAGTTTCAACGGATTGTAGGAAGCGTCCATCAAATGCAACAGCACACGATGGTGATCGACGATCAGCCCGGCTTAAAAATTACCGACTTAAGAGCCCGTGCCCGCCGCATGAAGGAAAGCTACGGCATCCAATTTTTAGTCATTGATTATTTGCAACTTATCTCCGGCTCCGGCTCCGGCCGAACGATTGAAAGCCGTCAAAACGAGATCTCGGAAATCTCCCGAATGCTCAAAAATCTGGCCCGAGAGCTCAATATCCCGATCCTCTGCCTTTCCCAGCTTTCCCGCCGTGTCGAAGAGCGCCAAGGCCACCGCCCGATGATGAGCGACTTAAGAGAAAGCGGCAGCATAGAGCAAGATGCTGATATTGTGATGTTTCTGTTGAGACGGGAGTATTATGACCCGCATGACAAGCCCGGAATGGCGGAGCTGATTGTGGGTAAGAACCGACACGGCAGTGTGGGTACCGTGAATCTGACGTACCGAAAAGAAATTGCACAGTTCGCCAACTTCACCCCGATCAAACCGACTTCATCCTGGGATAGCGAACAAAGCATGCCCCCCGATAACGAAGAGGCGTTTTCGGCGTTTACGCCTTAATTAGCTCGAAGTGTAAAAAGATCCCAGATAGTCGACATGATCGATCCCTTTTTTGGTCATGTAGATGTAAAACTTCTTCATTTCCGCTCTTCCTTCGAACGTATTTTTTAACAAAACGGTAAGGGTGTAGACTTTCGGAAGGGGCTTATACTCTATTTCCAAGGTCTCCGGATTAAGGCGGGGTCGGTTTTGAATCGCGTCTGCGGCTTTTTCTAAAAATTGATGAATATTGAAACGAAAGACGGTATTCAGCTCAACCGGTGTGTCAGTGGTAATTACGATCTCTTTTTTGTATTGCATTATGGTTTCCGGAACAAAACGATCTTGTGATTTAAATCGACTGAACACTTCCGGAACAGAATGGACAAACTGGAACGACTCGTTCAAAGTCCCGAGACGCTTACCCTCCGGAGTGGTAATCTTGGTGGAGTAATCTGGAAAAAGGCGGTACGCGTTTTGACGGTAAAAATCTTTCATCCCCTCTTTCACCCGATCCTTCAAGACATAAAAAAGGACTGCTAACATCACAAATGGGATTGAGTTAATCCCGAACGTTGACGCTTTCCATACAAACAAGACCATATAAACCAGCATCGCAATCGCGGCGGCTAACATCCCGATCCAGGTGCCATGCTTTTTTTGAACATGAACGCGCTCGTTCTTAAGCGATAACGCTTCGTAAAAATGTTTATTCATCCAACTGGCCACCGATAAAATATCATCCTCAGCTTCTCTAGGAGGGGGTTTTTCGTCTAAGATAAGCCGGGTTAAAATCTTGTCGGAGCCTTGTTTTTTCTTAAGCCCCTGTTCCCTTAAAAACTCTAAAAGTCCCGTCACATAGTTTTCGACGTTCAGTTGCATGAATTCTTCGACAAGATCGAGCTCTTTTTCTTCTTCCTTAATCTCTTTTTTCAAGTCTCGAAATCGCCCAAAAGTAGCCCGCACCTGAGTGTCAAAAAGCTTGATTTCCCCATCCAACTTCGCATCGGGATGCTCGGTAATCTCTTTAACCGTATTTCGAAGGGTACTTCTAAAAATATTAGCTAAAAGCTTGACTTCTCCTTGCATCTTAGCGCGGCTATAAAGCGGAGACGCCTCGTTTTTCGGATCTAATAGCTCCTCGAAGGTAAACGTGGGGGTTTTATAGCGGATCGAATTCGTTTGGTCCCAGTAAAACTGCTCTGTCGAATAGGTATCGCGATTGATCTGAAGCGACTGAGGGATAAAGATATACAGCTCTTCCGTAAAAACAGAGACCTCTTTGGCGGGAAACGTGATGAACTCCGACTTCAACTCGAACTGAAGACGGTCTCTTACATGAACTTGCCCTTCTTCAATCTCTTTCCAAAACCAGCTTTTTTTAGTATCCATACCGCTCTCCCAAAAGTGCCATTAAACGTCGTCTCAAAGAGAGGTGAGCTCCCTCTTTAAGATACATCCTAATTTGGTCACCGCCAAGCGTGGCAAAATGATCGATTTCAAGATCAGTCAAGAGCAAGATGAGAGGAAGCGGAACAGATTTTTTCACTTTTTCAAATCGATTTTGAACAAAGTAAAGTCGGACAAATAAAAACAGGAAATAGGAAAGGGGGATCAATTTTAACCACATAAACCTGTCATACCATGCAATCGACCCACTAAACAACAAAAGGACGTCAAATACTACGATTAATATTAAAAGCGCCGCAAAAGTCAGGCTTTCAGCACTCTTACGAAAAATCGGCCCCATGAAGCGACGAAACCGGCGCTGAGAGGTTGTGCATGCTATAACTTCTTCGTACTTAGGTTCTTCGAAAGTCATCCGGGCAATATGCACAGCCTCATGAGTCACAGCTTCTTCTCTAGATCCTAAGATCGCAAGGTGGCGCCCCCGAAGCTGAATTAAAGCAGATACGGGATCCCCCTCTTCCAACTCGAAAATCCACGAAGAAGCTCCCTGCCAGGGCATCAACTTTTCATTACTACAAATAACAGGCGTCCACAAGGGATTGATTCCAAAGTGCTTAAAAGCTTGTTGAAAAAGATCGTCTCCATCAAGAAAGGGCGGAGCCTTTTCTTTTAGGGTCTCTTGCAGTCGCTTTTTAATCCCCCGGCAAAATTTAGCCCGCTCTCGAAAGGTCTCTTCAGCCTCTTCTTCAGAGGGTATCAACCCTTGTTCAAATAAATGGATCAGCTCATCATCTTCCATACGAATAAAGTACCCTGTTTGGATTTTTCTTGCGAGGGGGCCACACTCTATGGCAAGCTAAACTGAAACAACTCAAAGTATGAACAAGTTAAGGGATGTATGTTTTCTGATCACTACGAAGAATTTACTGAAAGTCAAACTAAGGTTTTAGAACACTTTGTCACTACGACAACCGGGTCAGTTTTTGTGCTTAAAAACCTGCCGGAAGTGATCAAGGGGGCTTTATTTTCCCGCTACTCCCGCTCTGTTTTGGGCCTAAGATCCCTTCTACTAAAAGAATTTATCGAAAATACCGAAGAGACAGGTTTCGATTCGATCGCGGGAGGAGGCACCCTGGATATCGAAGCGCAAAAACTTGCCATTCAGAAAGCGCAAAATTTCTACGACCGGATTCTGGACGGCTATGGCGATGACTCCATCGGAGAGCTGGGTGGAGCGCACCTTGCAGTAGAAAATGTTTCCATGCTCGGCGCCAAAGTGATCGAGGACTTAAGAATCGGTGGATCACCGCTTGAAAAATCGACTCGCTACGTCTATTTTGATCAAAAAGTGCAAGGGGACTATCTCTTTTACCGAGAGCCCATTATTATGACGTCCGCTTTCAGAGATCTTTATATCGATACTTGCAACTCCCTTTTCGACACCTACACGCGCCTAATTCCCCCCCTTACTACCTATTTCGAAGAGCGCTTCCCCAAAGACGCCGACACCGCCAAGGGAGCGTACCATGCGGCGATGCGAGCTAAAGTATTAGACTGTCTTAGAGGACTTTTACCCGCGAGCACACTGACAAATATGGGGGTCTTCGGCAACGGCCGCTTTTTCGAAAGCTTGATTCACAAGCTTACCGAATCAAATTTAGCCGAAATGCAAGACATCGGAAAAAGAAGTTACGAAGAGCTGGCAAAAGTCATCCCCTCATTCGTAAGAAGAGCCGCTCCCACCCATAAAACGCACCAAAGCTGGGCAGATTACCACGAAGGACTTCAGACGGAGCTTCGGATGATGGCCGCACAATACGCTACCGTTCCCAACACGTCGACCAAACCGGGCGCCCGCTTGATTTACGCTGACGCCGACGGCCCGAGACGTGTCGCCGCAGCCACCCTTTTCCAATATTCTCCGGGGGGGCTAAAAGATCTTCAAAACCTAACCGGCGAGCTTTCAGACGAAGAAGTTTCACGGATCCTGGACGCTCTTTGTACCGGAAGAGAAAACCGAAGACATAAGTCCCCAAGAGCACTTGAGCACGCGACTTTTACTTTTGAAATCGTCGGAGACTTCGGCTCTTATCGCGACCTTCACCGGCACCGCATCTTAACGCAGGAAAGACAGTTTTTAGGTTGCGAGCTTGGCTACTATATCCCCGAAGAGCTTATCGACACGGAGTTGGAAGCACCCTATAGAGAAGCTTTAGAAGAAGCGAAAAAAGCGTGGGAGCAAATCGCCGCAGATCTTCCCGAAGAGGCGCAATACGTTGTCCCCATGGCCTACAATCTTAGATGGTATTTCCATGTGAATCTACGGGCGCTTCAGTGGCTGACAGAACTAAGATCGCAAGCGGCCGGCCATCCTACCTATCGCCATCTGGCCCAGGAAATGGCTCAGCAAGTGATTCAGCAGTTTCCTGAGTTTGAAAGATTCTTTAAATTTGTGGACTACGAGGGACACAAACTCGGCCGCTTAAGCCAAGAGCAACGAAGAGAAGAAAAGGCTCTTTCCTCTTAAATGAAAAAAGTGTTATGCATGACTCTTCTTCTCTCATCGCTCTTTGCGGGGCGAAGAGGAGCTGAAAGTTTGTACGATCGGAATCAGGCGGACAAAGAGAAACTAAGGCAAGATTATAAAAAGTATCTATTTTGCCCTCCGGTTCAGCCAACCGCCCCCTGTGATGATGACGATGACGAAGAAGATGACGACTACTAGATAGGATATAAAGCCATGCCGAAAGTATTTCGAGTGCTGTTTCTCTCAGCCTTTTTTGCCACCTTAATCCTGGCCATCATTTACTTTCCCGAACTGAAAGAGAGTCTCACTCATGAAAAAGAAGCCCAGCTAAAACAAGAGGCCGCTCTCACAGAGGCCAATCAGCTTCTTCTGCTAAATCGCCCCCTGGATGCGCTTCAAATCGTAAAGGAAAGAAGGGATTTAATAGACTCTGAAACGCTTGAAGGGCAAGCGTGGCTTGAAGTCTTGGTAAAGGGATCGGAAGCTTTGCCCGATCCGGAGCAGCTAAAAGAGGTCTTCTACTTTTACCCCGAAGCTTTAAAAGACCATGAAAAAGGAGCGCTTTTAATTGCCCCGCGCCTTATCGCGGAGGGGGATGATGAAGGTTACAGACAACTTCGGGCTTTTTATAAGAATCAAGAATCTGACCCTGCCACATGGATGATGCTTGACGCCGATAGCCTCATTATCTCAGGCGAACCCGATCAGGCAGCCACGCTGCTTCAATCTCGTTACTTCGAAGGCTCTGAAGATACTCCCCGACTGATCAGACTCGCCTTACTCCACCTAAACCACCACCCGAAAGTAGCCTGGGATTACTTAGAGCAAGCCCGAAAAAAAGATCCCACCAATTTAGACATTACCCTATTTAGAGCACGTCTTTTAGAGTCTGCCGGAAAACCGAAACTTGCGGAAAAAGAGTGGGATTTTGCCAAAGCATCCGGCGCGCTGAAAGACCCCGTAGCAAAAGATGAGCTGGTTGATTTTTATATCCGAAACCAAAGCTACCCTAAAGCTTTGGAAGTTCTTCAGTATGACCTTTCTTACAGCATCAACGATACCCTTCTTTTGAAAGCGCTATTTTTATCTAAAGCCATAGAGCCGCTCCCCTTTTCTTTCCCGACAAAAGAAGAGAGCGTCAAAGGTTTTTCCGCCTCCTTGCCGGAGGGAAAATTTTGGGATGCACCTACGGCTCCCGCCGTTTTAAAACCGGGAGAGGCTTTGGCCCAAGAACCTTCTGCTTTATGGCTTAGAACCCTTGAGAATTTAAGAGTGAAAAGAGAAGCCGATGCGCTGGTTTTGCTGGAAAACGACATGCAAAATACCACTTTTGATCCCGCGATGAAAGCGGCTTTAAAAAGTTTGCTCAAAGTGCGCCTAAAAGATGAGTCTCCTCCCGAAGCTTTGACCGCCTTTTTAAATCTTCCTTTTAATGAGCCGTCCGAAGTCATTGAATATATGAAAGGACCCGACGCCTTTTCTACCTTGTTTTTAGCACGGGGATGGAACGAGGCCGCTTTAAGCCTTTACCCCAATGGTCCCCACTCAAACGCGCAGCCCGAATGGACTAAAGAAGCTTTAGCTAAAGCGCTCAGAAAAAATCGTGGATTAAAAGAAGCCTTGGCCTACCTGGCTTTGCAAAGTGATACGCCCGGACTCAACTGGATAGAAGCTAACTATCTTTTACAAAATCATCAAGAAGAAGAAGGTATTGCTCTTTTACAAAAACTTGCCGACTCATCTGGCCCTGAAGCAAGAAAAGCCGCCCTTCTTTTAGCCGAAAGAGCCTTCAAAAACGGCGCGTGGGAAGACACCAAGAGAGCTTTAAGCCTTCAACCCGAAGCTTTGAATAGTATTAAAGGCCAAACCCTTCTTGCCAGAATCGCGCTTATGGTTGAGGACGAAGACGAGGCTGAAAAAATCTACGAAAGCATTCAAGACGACTCCATGGAAGCTAAATCCTATTTATCCAAGAGAGCGTTTGAGGCGGGTGACTATAAAAAGGCCTATCAACTAACGGAAGAACTGTTAAAAGCAGACCCCGACAACCGCACACTGATCGAGAACCTAAATTACCTGATGCAGGCTCAAAAAGCTTCATAGAAAGTTACCTTGTACCTTACAGCTTAAGCTTAAATCGGACTTTCTACATCTGGGCAGAGTTAAAAAATGAATTCCCTATACTCCATCCCAAAAGGTGCTCGGTTATTGTTGCTGGTTAACTCTCAATCCCGCTGATTGCAAAAAAGAAAACGCAAAGAAGGCAAAGGCGCAAAGACGCAAAGGGCGGCTTCGCCGTC
>JAGROB010000109.1 GCA_020440465.1 Chlamydiia bacterium | reverse complement strand
CCGTTCGTTGTCACAAATTAGCGAAGTTTATAGCGAATTAGCGCTTTTTTTACCACCGAGCTTGAGAGCTCACCGAGAGAGGTTTTTTCTTTTTCCCTCTTTATGTTCTTTCAATCTCGGGGGTGAAAAAACTACGATACTTGTAAAACAAGAGAGCCTTCTAATGAGCCGTCACGAATGGCATGGAGTGCTTCGTTCGCTTTTTCCAGGGGGTAGACGGTGGTTTTGGCGTGGATAGGATGTTTGTTGGCAAGCTCCATAAAGGCTTTGCCGTCGTCTCGGGTAAGATTGGCAACAGAGGTCATCGCTCTTTCACCCCAGAGTAGACTGTAGGGAAAGCTGGGGATATCGCTCATGTGGATGCCGGCAGAGATCACTTGCACCCCTTTTTTTACCGCTTTCAGAGCTTCGAGGTAAAGGCTTCCAACAGGGGCGAAAATGAGCGCCGCGTCGAGCTTTTCGGGGGGAAGGGTATCAGAGCCGCCCGCCCAGGTAGCTCCAAGCGATTTGGCAAAGGCTTGGCCCTCCCCGTCACCGGGCCGAGTAAAGACATAGATTTCTTTTCCCTCTTTAACCGCTGCCTGAATCAGTAAATGGGCGGCGGAGCCGAAGCCGTAGAAGCCGATTTTCTTAGCGTCACCCGCTTTTCGAAGGGTTCTATAGCCGATAAGGCCCGCGCAAAGAAGGGGAGCCGCGTCAACATCATTGTAGCGATCGGGAATCGGAAGAATGTATCCCTCTTTCGCTGTTACATACTCGGCATATCCGCCATTACGAGTCGCGCCCGTAAAGACAATCTCATCGCACAGGTTTTCTTGCCCTTTCCGGCAAAACTCGCATGTCCCGCAAGTGCCCCCGAGCCATGGCACACCAACCCGATCGCCCACTTTCCATTTTAAGACCTTATCCCCAACCTCTTCAATCACCCCCACAACCTGGTGTCCGGGGATAATGGGCAGTTTATACTCTTCCAGCTCGCCGTCCACTAGATGAAGATCGGTTCTACAAACACCGCACGCCTTTACTCGAATCAAGACTTCGTCCGCTTTGGGCGCCGGCTTATCGACTTCCTTCATCACAAGCGGCGTTTTTATCTTCTCCAGCACCATCGCTTTCATGGTTTAATTCCTTCCGAAGGATGTTTTAGAAAAGTTCAGAGTGAGAACCTAAACGGGCAAGCAGTATCCTGTTGCTAGCTATTTTATAAATTAATAGAATATCTGGCCTTACATGACATTCTCTATATCCTTTATAATTCCCTTTTAGAGAATGATCAAAATATTTTCTTGGGAGAGCTTGTTGTAAAGTCAAATGTTTTAACACGTTATCAAGTTCAACAAGGACTTGGGGGGAGTGTTGTTGTCATTTAAGATCTTTTTTAAATTTAGTTGAATATTCAATCTCCAAAAGGGCCAACCCCCATTTGTTTCCAAAATTCTTGGATAGACTCGGCCTTTTTACCCTTTCCTTTTTCAAGCTCCTCAATGGCTAGCTCTGTTTCTTCGTTAGGTATGTGAGGAAAATCTTTTCTTAAATGAGCTAGTATAAAATCACTAATAGTCATGTGAGACCTGATCGCGAGCATTTTAATATATGCACGCTCATCGTAGGTGCACTCAACGGTTAATTTTACTTTATCGGAGTGGGTGTTCATAACATCCTCCTATTTGTTCTTATTATACAATAAATAGGATAATTCGTAAACCCGGGAAGTCGGGTTTACGGGAAAACGGATGCATTTTTGAGTAATTGTTATGAATTACTAAGCTTTATTACTTAAGATTTTATGGTAATGGGCCAGCGCATCCTTGCCTCCGCCGATGAGGGGGAGGGAGAGGGCCTCTTCGTAGGTTGCCCAGACAAACTCGGTGTGTTCGGGAGAGAGGATCACTTCGGGAAAGGCATCGAAATGATGGTGGAACATGTGGTAGGTAAAGTGTAGATCGGGGTGTTTAACATATAGCTCCCCAAGATGGGTCGGCGTGACATGAAGTCCCACTTCTTCTAACACTTCTCTGATTACGGCTTCATCAGGCGTCTCTTCCGACTCGAACTTGCCGGCGGGAACGCCCCACGTTTCGGGTTGCGGTTTATCGGGCGCTCTTTTCAAGAGTAAAAAGCGGTTTTTGCACGTGACGTAGCACGCCGCAACATCTTTTTCGGAGTGAAAATCTTTAGGTTTTGTTTCAAATACTTCTGCCATGGCGATCATAATAGTCAAAACGGCCATATTTTAGGGATAAGATAAATGGCAACGATCATGAAAATGATGTTAAGCGGAGCGCCCGCTTTCACAAAATCGATGTATTTGTAGCCCCCCGGAGTAAAAATCATAACGTTGGTCTGGTAGCCGATCGGGGTCGCAAAGCTTGTGGAGGCGGAAAAGGCAACGGCCATGATAAGCGGTTTGGGGTCGACATCCAACATGATACCGGCCGATATTGCGATCGGGGTTAACAGGGTTGCGGTCGCGTTATTGGAGATAAATTCGGTGAGAAGTGTCCCTACGATATAAATGATCGCTAAGGTGACGTAAAAACTTTGCCCCTCCGACGCATACAAAATCCCTTCCGCGATCAGGGCAGCGGCGCCGCTTTTGGTGATCGCGTAGCTTAAGGGGATCATCCCGGCAAGCAAAAAGATAACCGACCAGTCGATCGCTCGGAAGGCATCGCTTGCGCGAATACAACGGGTTAAGAGTAAAACAAGGCACCCCCAGATGGAGGTTTCCATAATCGTTGCCCAACCCATCGATGCAATTCCCACCACGCCGATAATGACAAAAATCGGGATAAAAAACTTGGAGGGGTTCATGGGAGCGGGTCTTGCCTCTTGAAAGACAATAAAGTCGTCGTCTTGTTTAAGCTGATCGATCGCCTCTTTCGACCCTTGGACAAGAAGCGAGTCGCCGAATTGCAGCCGAGTTTTATTGAGTTTTTGCCAGATCGTTCCCAGCTGTCTTCTCAATGCGATGACAATCAGATGGTAGCGATCTTGAAACCAGACGTTTTGAAGCGTTTTTCCCACAAGCGAAGAGCGGGGAGCGATCACAACATTTGAGAGAAATTTATCCTCTTCTTTAAGCGTTTCGTCCCTTAGCTCAAATTCGGAGGCTACTTCCAGTTTAAAAGGGGACTTTAGCTTCTGGATCTCTTTAACGGTGGCCTCTACGAGTAAGATATCGCCCTCTTGAAGTGGTTCGTCACGCCAGTTGGAGATGCCTTGCTTCTCCCGAATGATTTTTAAGATTCTTAGGTCTCTCTTATCCAAAAGATGAGATTCGGGGATTTTCTGGCCGATCAGAGGGGAAGTATTCATCACCAAAAGCTCTGTGATGTAGTCTTTTAGCTCAAAAGCATCGACAAGCTCCTGTCCTTTTCGATTAGGCAGAATCCAGTGGCCGAAGAAAAGAAAGTAGGCAATCGCAATGAGGGTTAAAATAACTCCAAGCTCTCCCATCTCGAACATGGTAATCGGAGCGTAGCCTCTATCGACATAAAGAGAGTTCACGAGCAAGTTCGTGGACGTTCCGATCAGGGTTGAGACGCCCCCTGCTTGTGAAACGAAGGAGATCGGAATGAGCCAGCGGGAAAGGGGAATTTTTGTTTTAAGGGCCAAAACCGCGGTTAGGGGCAAGAAGACGGCAATCACGCCCGTGTTGTTCATGAAAGCGGAAAAAGCGCCGATCATCGCCATGAGCATAAACATTAAGAGTTTTGGCGATTTTGCCAGCTTTGAGAGCTGATTTCCCACCGTTTCCAAAACGCCTGTGCGGTTGAGTGAAAAGCTTAAGACAAACATGGCCGCTACGGTGATGGTAGCGGGGTTGCTGAAACCGGAGACAGCTTCTTCCGGCGTGACCAGATTGAGCGCAAGTAAAGAGCCCAACACCAGCATGGAGACGACTTCGATCGAAAAAATCTGGGTAATAAAGAGCACTGTCGCCCCGATCATAATCAGGATCACCCAAATCACATCCAAATCGAGCAAACTCAACGCCATAATAATGCTTATAAGGCGTAATAAGTATAAATTAAAGAGTTAGATGTTTAAAAGCGGTCTTGGCTAAATCGCTGTGAAAGAAATCGGATAACTCATTCCTCACTTTTTTTTCATAAGTGTCTGGAAGGTGGACAATTTCAAAGGAACGCTCTTCGTCAGCTTTCCATTCTTTAGAATGAAAAGCTTCAAATAAGTTTCTGGTTTCTTGAGACTTATAATCAATAAGGGGGGTTTGATATGACATATTTTCATTAAATCCCAAGCTTTTTGCTGCTTTACCTAATAGAAAATGAAAAAATTCAGGGTTGCCGGACACCTTAATTGTTTTTTCAGCCGTGATCTTAGCTTTGAGTGCTTGGTAAGTTTCATAGCGTATTTTTTCTTGGGAAATTTCCCTTTTTTGATACTTTTGACAAGCTTCATCAAAAGACTGTTGCATCAAATCTGAAAGCCATGCCCCCACTTCACGATCAAAGGGCATGTCAAGTTTAGCTATCATTTTTGCCTCTTTCTTGAGCGCACTTCGAAATTCTTCAACCGATACGGGACTTGGTTTTTCATGAATTTCTGTGAAAGTTCTTCTTTCGACGGGGGGAGTCTGAGGACGATTAGAAGAAGCGGGGTCCGTCTGGAATGTAACACGTATTTGGGAGGTGCTTGAGCCGGGATTATCTTCGCCGAGGAGTGCCATATTTGCCGCATCTACAGCTTCTTTTCGTCTTTCGGCATGGGTTAAAGAGCGGGGTGGGTTAGAGGCAGAAGTTGAGGGAAGAGCCCGGCTGCTTGCACTTGTTATTTTACGATCGAGAAAATCTAGGGTTGACTGTAAGTTTTCGGATTTTAATAATTTGGAGACTAATCCTTTAGAATTAAATTTTGAGACTTCGGCTCTTATGGCCTTGAGTTGCTCGGCTGTAAGATCGGCGTGCTCGGTAAGATAGTCCGATAAATAAAGACGAAGATCTCTGGGTTTTTCCGTCTTTCCGGACTTGGTTTCAGTTACCGTGTAGACGCCAAGTGGGTTTCTTTGTATGGATAAAGGGGAGGGGGTGCTCATATAGCAATTATAGTAGAAATAATTAGAAATGTCAAATGTAACATGTTGAAAGTTAATTGGTTATTGAAAAAAGCTTATCTTGACGGAAACTTTATAGTAC
>JAGROB010000108.1 GCA_020440465.1 Chlamydiia bacterium | reverse complement strand
ATCTACCCTATGAAATTCCGGGCAAACTTCCAAGTGATCTCGATACCAATCCAACGGGTCTTTACGCAACAGCTATCGGCCAACATACGCTTATCGTAACCCCTCTTCAAACCGCCGTTCAACTTACCTCTATTTCTAACGGAGGCCATCGCTATAAACCCCAAATTATCAGTATGATCGCAGGGAAAAAGAGCGGGCCTCTCTATGAAGAAATTCCCACATTGACGAACTATTCCTTAAAGGAGGGACACTATCTTTCGGGACTTGACTTTCCCCTTGTTTGTCTTCCCCCCTGCAAAGAAGAGCCCCTGGTAAAAAAATACTCGCCCGAACTTTCGGGAAAAATCCCCCTTCCGCCCACAGTCAAAAAGCAGCTTTTGGAAGGGATGAGAAGGGTGGTCAAAAGGCAGGCTAAAAACGGTATTTTTTCCCTTTCCCGCATCTATAAAGATTATCCGGGGCTTATCTCTGACTTTGTCGACCTAAAAACCCAACTTATCGGAAAGACATCTACATCGGAAGTGGTGGAAAGGCTTGATCTCGATAAACCGGACGAAATTCCCCTTTACACTCACGTTTGGTTCGGCGGTATAAGCTATGAAAAAAGCCCTAAGCCTTTCAAGTTTGATAAGCCCGAGCTTGTCGTCGTCGTCTACTTAAAGTATGGCGGCTACGGAAACGAAGCGATTCCGCTAGCCACCCAGATGGTCAAAAAATGGCGCGAAATCAAGTCTAAAAAATAAAATGAAAAGAGTAACGCCAGACTTCCAAGCCTCCGCTAAGAAACTCGAAACGCCCCCAGACTCAAGCTTTCGCGTCCAATTTCTCGTTAACTTTTTTTCGTTGATTCGTATTTTTCGATTAAACTGAATAAAATCAGGGCAAAAACAAGTGTTCCTCCAATAAACCACCAAGGGGAAAGATTTGTTGCCATGGGGAGAGTCTCTTTGCCATATGTCAGCTTATCCAAGATTAAAGCTTTTACATCGTCGTAAACAAGCGCATAAAGCCACGTACCCACAAGCATCCCTAAAAAACCCCATACGGCGTGGCTTGTTCCCTCTCCCAAAGCGGCGACACACGTCCCGGGACAAAGTCCCATAAGCGCCATGCCGACCCCGAAAATAAGGCCTCCCAGAAGATTACCCCAAACAGTGAGTGGCTTGATATGCAAAATCTCCACTCCCCAAAATGAACTCATGGCATATACCCCAATACTTCCCACGACAACCGCTGTCAGCATGATTTTGACAACTGTAAAGTCTTGAAGCTTAAATTGCCCAACGATCACGTCGAATCGCGAAACATGTCCCTTCCTTAAAAGGAATCCAAAAAATAGGCCGGCAATCAACCCGGAGAAAAGGACGCCCAAACTCGCTAATGTGATTTCCATGATGCCTCCTATCCTTTCTTATAAAAAATTTGCGTAAAAATAATGCCGGCTATAAAGAAGCTGGCTAAAAAAATCCAACTGGAAATCGCAAGCTGCAGCCCCCCGGAAAGACCGTGTCCGGAAGTGCAGCCTCCTGCCAGGCGAGCGCCAAATATAATCACAATCCCTCCAATGAAGGAGGTGAAAAAAAGTCCCGCCTTTTTAACCCCAAAATTTGCTTGCCAAATGCGGGGTATTTTAGACCCAAAATAGCTCTTTGAAAGCCAGGAAGCCAAAAAGGCCCCTATCAACACACCGATCACCAGCATAAACTGCCAATTTATCAGGGGACTTTTAGCCAGCGTTTCTTGAAAGTAGGTCAGCTTTTCAAGATACTCGGGACTAATCAATGCGGCTATCATAGCCGAAATATGCACAAAGGTGGTGGAGACCCCAAGCTCGTGGTGCATCCATCCAAAGACAATCCACTCCAAAACCCCCAGAAGGGCTCCGACCAGATAGGGAGACCAGCGGTCTTTTTTCAATAAGGCGATAAAAGTTTGCATTTTTTCTTCTCTATTTTACGAGCGCGCATAGATTTTTGCCCTGTTCAAGCTCCTCTGCTTTTTCTTCATCGGGTTTTGACAAGCCTAAATTAACACGTTTAATTTCGATATACTCCTTAGGGAAATCGGGAAGGCTTGCTAAAATAAAATCGACGAATGCCTCTTCCGATTTTTCCGTCTCTTTGAGATCGCCATTAGAGCTCTTGATAGCCCGCAATGTCCCGACGAAAACTCCCTTTTCATCCGCTTCTTGAATCCCTGAAAAATGAGCGGGAAGAATTTTCGTAGAGTCCTTAAGCTCCAACAGCTTTTTCAAAGAGCGATAGTGAAGGGGTGCCCAGGTGTCTCCCTTTCCCCCGAGGTCGGGCCGCGCGATAGAGGAAATAAAGATACTGTCTCCCGTGAACAAAAATTCCTCGTTCACTAGATAGGCCATATTGCCCAGTGTATGTCCGGGAACGTGAATCGCTCTGATTTCGGCGTTGCCGAACTTTAACGTCTTTTCCCCCTTCATAAACTCGTAGTCAAACACAGCGGGGAGCATGTCCATCGGATGGATGCCGTCATAGGGATGGAGGAAGTAGAGGGCTTTGTACTCGTCCGCAAGGGCTTTGCCGCCGCTGATATGGTCGGCGTGGGCATGGGTATCTAAAACGCACTTAAGTTTCAAGTTATTGTCAGATAACAACTTGCGATATACTTCGAGGTGATGGGCGGGATCGATGATAACCGCCTCTTTTTCGGAGCTTAAAAGATACCCCAAACATCCCCTGGCGGGACGAATTACCTGAATGATTTTTAAATTCTTTTGGTCGGAAACAACTTTAGACTCATAAAATTTTCCCCAAGCCTTCATCCCGCCTTCAAGGGATTTGGCCTTCACCCCGCTTTGGATCAGGGCGTCCGTGACCATTTTGGAGCTTCTCCCTTTTGCGCAAACCACCACCACGGGTTCTTGAGAGCTTAGGGTCTTTTTAAGATGTTTTTGGACATACTCCTTTAAAACCGCGTCCGTATCGTCGGAGTCATTTTCCGAAAGCATGGTCATAAAAGGAATATTTTTAAACGGAAGGTCAAAATAGTCGGTTAGATTGCTCTTTTTAACCGCCTCTTGATTTCTGACATCCAAAATCAAGGGACGCTTCTTTTGACCAAACTCCTCGTTAAGCTCTTTAAGGCTAATTTCCATGAAAACCCTCCGGTTGTCAATTTACACAATGCCGGAGTGCCAGGCAAACAAAATCCCGACCCTTAGGCGGAACCAATAGCTTTGACCCTAGAGCTGCAACTCCCAAACCTCTTAGAAATTTCAACGCAAAAAACGCAAAAACACGAAAACACGAAAGGCGGCTTCGCCGTCAAACTAATGGGTTTCTGACGGCGAAGCCGCCTTTCGTGTTTTCGTGTTTTCGTGTTTTTGCGTTTTTTGCGTTGAAATTTTCACTGAAACAAATTTTTAAGATTAGCCGAAGGAGACGGCAGCAGGGACACGGATTTTCTTAAGGAATCTCGCGAAAAGGGGTGACTGCGTCTCTTTTTCCCCCGTGTCGATTACAACAGGGATAAAAGTGATCGACTCTTCTTTCTGAAGATTTTCATCCGCTTTTAAGGCCTCTATCTCTTTTACGACATCTTCCCCTTCTATCAGAACGGCAACGGACATCCCCTTATCAAGACAAGCTCTCATAGTGGCCGTATCTTGTGCGCTCGGAGTCGATTCAATATAGTAAATCCTAAGTAGCCCATAAAGACGCTTGGCTAGTTTGCTGTGGGGTTTTTCCTGCTCGATGAAAAAAGCGACTCGTCTTCTTTGGGCGCCAAGCAAAATTAGCGTATCGTTCCAAGCCCGATGCTTCAGCACATAAACCACTGGTTCATCGGGGATGTTTTTAAGCCCAAAGAATACCATCTGGAAATGAAGGCGGGATAAAATAAAACACGCCAGACGGCAAGCATAATCAAAAAACTGCCAAGAGATGATGGCCGTAATAAAAAGGGCGAATCCACCCACAATCGTAAAGCCCTTATCCGCAGGCAGTCCCAACACCTCTCCTACCACAAACACCATTGCCGACGCCGCAAAAACACCGATAAAGCTTAAAAAGTTCGTGGCGGCCACGATTTGTCCACGCCCTTTGGCGGGACTTGCCACTTGAATATAGGAATCCATAGGGATCTGATATAGTCCCCCGGCAAAGCCTAAGAAAAGAACCAGCGGGATCACTGCAATCAAGTGAACCGAAAAATAGTCGAGTAAAAAGCAGCTTAAGGCAACCCCTATCCCCGCTAAAGGAACCAGCCCCAGCTCCACGGTCTTTCCGGAGATTTTTCCCGCCATTAAAGAGCCCGTTCCGATCCCGAGCGCGGTAAGCAAGAAAAGATAGCCCCCCTGGACATCGGATAAATAAAGCGATTGAAGCGCGTAGGGGATGATATTTAACTGAACGAAGGCGCCCAAAAATAAAAAGAACGCCGACCCAAAAACGGCTGTTAAAAGCGAGGGATGCTCTTTAGCAACTTTTAAGGCTTCAAAAATTTCTTTAAAAAATAGGGGGTCAAATTTCTTTTCCGATCCGGCAGGCTCTGTATATTCAATACATATACTGGCCAAAAAGCCGATCAAAGAAAACGCCGTGCAAAGCCCCCCGGCCAAAAGGAAGTTACGGTCGGTGATATCTAAGATAAAGGAGGCAAAGAACGTACCCACAATAATGGCCAAGAAGGTGAAGGAGGACATCACCCCGTTCGCTTTGGCGATTTTATCATGAGAGACAATCTCCGGTAAAATCCCGTACTTCGAAGGGGCAAAGATCGCGCTGTGGGTCGCCAGTAAGAAAAGAACCGCGAAAAGGCCCCATTTCAAGTGGAAATAAAAGGAAAAGACCCCGGCAAGCATGATCAAAACTTCGAAGACCTTGGTCGCAATGATAATATTTCTCTTACTAAACCGATCAGCCAGCATGCCCGATGTTGCAGAGAACAAGATAAAGGGAAGCACGAAAAGCGCGCCGCTCATCGATAAGATAATATGGGAGTTTTCCGCCCCTTCCAGTTCAATAAAAAAATAGACAATCAGGAGCTTGTAGATGTTGTCGTTCAGGGCACCTAAAAACTGTGCGAGATTAAGATAGGTATAGGACGAAAACCTTCTAATCGTGAGCGAATTGACGCTGCTCTTTAAAAATGTTCTCATAGAGTAGCTCGTTAGTATACTTTATTAAGCAGTTTATGGCAATATTAGGGGTTGTGAACACCGTTTTTAGCAATAGAATTGAAGCTTTGTTAGACCTTCTTAAGCATAAGCTTAAAGAAGGCTCGAGCACCCCTTTCAAAAAATGTTTTATCGTCGTCCCGGGCCAGCGGGTCAAGGGGTGGCTTAGGCAAAAAATCGCCGATGACCCGGAGCTGAAAACCACCCTTGGGATCGAGATTATTCCCCTGGAAGAGGCGCTCTATACCTTAAAAAATTATTTTCTAGCCCCCTCCAAAAGAACGCCTTCCTTGTTCGAGCTCGCCTGTATGATAGAGGCAAAGCTCCCCTTTATAGAGATAGACGATCCCGCCCTAAAACGCTGGGTTCAATCGGGCCCTAAAAAACGGGCCCGCTTAGCCCAGACGCTTGCCGTTCTTTTCCAAAAATATGGCCGTTTTTCTCCAGACTCCCTTTCGGGATGGCAAAAATCACTCTGGGACGCCCTTTTTTCCGATTCAAGCGGCTGGACCTACCCCTATAAAGCGCTTCTCGATCCGGAGCTCCTGGACCCATCCCCCTTCGACATAGAGCTGTTCGGATTTTCTTTCCTGTCAAAGCTGGAATACACCTTTTTCAGCCGCTTGACCGAAAAAACCCCGATCACCCTCTACCTGCTTTCCCCCTGCCTCCATTTTTGGAGCGATATGGCCACCGATCGGGAGAAAAATCTTTTTTTACAAAATGCGCCCCCAAAAGATTTGGAGACGCTGGACGAGCTTTTATCCGACACAAATCCATTGCTCGCAAATTTCGGGAAAATGGGACGGGAGATGGCCAAGCATCTGGAGGAGACCCCCTCCGATCCCTATAAAGCCTATGTCGTCTCCAAAGATACTTTGGATAAGGGACAGTATGATCTTTTCGAAGAGGCCGCCTTTATCATTGATGATCCCTCATCCGTTTTAAAGCAGCTGCAGACCGATCTTTTGCTTTTAAGAAATCCCCACGCCACCGATCCGATTGCTAAAAAGCCGAGGGATCGCTCCGTTGAGATCCACAAGCTCCCCACAAAGGCGCGGGAAATGGAGGCGCTTAAAGACCTGATTTTTCGCCTAAAGGAAGAAGGGGTAGATGACATCTTAGTGATGGCGCCCGATATCGCCCCTTATGAATCTTATATCCAGGCCTATTTCGAGGCTATTCCCTATACCTTAAGCGACCCCAGCGCTCCCGACTTAACGCCGTTTGTGGCGCTGCTTGATTTTTACGACCATCTGGAGCCGGACGAGCTCATCCCTCTCTTTGAAGGGGGAAACTTTGACGAAGAGGAGCTTGAGTGGCTGAAAAAAATGGCCGTTAAGCTGAATTTTTACGAAGAAGGGGTGGAACAGGCGCTTTATAAAATGATGGGGGAAAAATGCGAGATCACAAAGCTCGAAACGCTCGACAAAGCGTCCCTTTTCATTCAATCCCTGAAAGAAAACACCCCTCCGGAATCCGCCCCGCTGAAAACATGGGCAAAGTGGTTGGAAGGGCTTCCGATCGAAGCTCCTGAAGCGATCGTTCAAGAGTGTTTAAAAAAGGGGGAGCGGGTGTTGGAGCCGATTTCCTACGCCCTGTTGAAAAACTGGATAAACATGACGCTGCTTCAGGCAAAGGAGAAAAAGGGAGAGGCGCTCCTCGGCGGTGTTCGCTTCAGCTCCCTAAAACCGATGCGATGCGTGCCTGCGGAGGCGATTTTATTAATCGGGATGAGGGATGGAGCTTACCCCCGATCGGAGCTGAAAGACCCTCTGGATCTATCCAACGGCGACTTTGCCCCCACAAGAGGTGATTTCGACCGAACGGTTTTCCTGGAGACGTTATTATCGGCCAGACGCCACCTATCGATCCTTTGGTCGGGAACAGAGGCCCCCTCCCGCGTAGTCAAAGAGCTTTTGAGCTACCTGAACGTCGGGTTTCAAGGAACCTTCGAGCCGATCGAGCACCCCGCCTGGGGACATGATCCCTGGTATTTTCAAAAAACGTGCCCCTTTAAAAGCTATTCTCAAACGAATTATAGAATAGCTTTGGGAGATACCCCCCCAGAGTCGCCTCCGAAGGCTCCCTTCAAGACAGCAAAAAAAGAGCTTTTGTCATTCAGAGATCTCGGAACCTTGTTAAGCGACCCTAACAAATACTATCATACAGCAAGAGGGGTAAAGCTTCCTTTTGATGGCTCGGGATTCACAAAACAACCTCATGAACTTAGTGGCCTTGATGCTTGGAAAGTAAAAGATGGCGTCATCCGAAACAAGCCGGCAAGCTTTGAAGGGGACGGCCTCTTTTCGATCTCTAAAAATGCCCATGCCGAACAAGCAACTGAAAAGGCTTTAGAGCTTTTGGAAACTTATGGAGTGGGCCCCCTTTCATCTCGCTACTTCCCCCCCACGCAGGATTTGCCCCTCCATGGGGAAATCTATGGAATTGTGGAAGAGGGCCTTGTAATCGAAGGGGAAAGAAACGAAAGGAAAACTCTGGGCGCCCTTCCGGCGTTATTAAGGCTGCAACTGGAGGACCCCTCAAAAAACACGATTTACTACTTAAATAAAAAAAATACGAAAACAATTAACGTCGACGCCCAAGAACTTTTGAAGAGATGGATCGACTACGCCCACCAAGCTAAAAAAAAGCCCTTTCCCTTCCTCCCCAAAGCGATTAAACCGCTCCTCGACAAGAATCTGAAAGAATTGGAAAAGGCTCTAAAAACGACAGAATTTGACGCTCAAGAAGTGCTTGAATCGTACCATGAAGAGGCTGTCAGGTTATTCGGCCCTATACGGGAGGCTTTATGAGCTCTTTCAATATTCTTGATGACGATGTCACAATCGACGAAAACCTTTTCATAGAGGCCTCTGCGGGGTGCGGCAAGACCTTTACTCTGGAGCATCTCGCGCTGAAGCTGATTCAAAAAGGGGGCAAATTTGAGGAGCTTGTCATCGTTACCTTCACCAAGAAGGGAGCAGAGGATTTAAAGAGCCGTATTATTAGCCGTCTGGAGGAGGCCGGTGTCCGTGTCAGCGCAGAGGAAGGAAACATCACCACCCTTCACGGCTTCGCTTTAAAAATGCTTCAGGAGGAGCCCTACGCTCTAAACAAGCTCTATGAGACGCTTGTTGCGGGAGAAGAGGAAGAAAAATTGGCTACGCAATTCCTCGATTCGCTTCACCGTTACTTCCCCGTCGAGGAGGCGCTTGAAATCTTAAAAGAGAAGCCACAGCCCAAATTGGAAGCGCTTTTAAAGCATGAAAAGCTTAAAGATCCCCTATCAACCCATCTGAAAGAGCTCGCGGAGAAAAAGGGGCTCTACACCTATGATGATCTGATAAAGGATCTTCATGCCTTAACAGAGTCTGAAAGCGTGCTTAAGCGTCTAAGAGCCCGATTTAAGGTCGGTATTATCGACGAGTTCCAGGACACCGATCCAAAACAATGGGAGATTTTCAAGCGGCTCTTTCTTCATGAGAACAGGCGGCTCTATCTTGTGGGCGATCCCAAACAGTCGATCTATGCCTTCAGAAAGGGCGACGTCTACACCTACATGGAGGCGAAAGCAGCTCTGGGAGAGAAAGCCAAGCGTGTCTTGAAAACCAACTACCGCTCCGATCCGGAGCTGATAGAGGGGCTCAACCGTCTTTTTGAGACTAAAGAGACCCCCTCCTTCATGCATCTGCCAAGAATCGATACCTACCTCGATAATCCACCCGTTCTCGCACCGGCGGACGCAAAGCCAATGCCAAAGCTGGGTCCATGGGAGAAGCTTCAACTTATAAGCTATGAAAACAATTTAGAAACGCTTTTGAGCTACCTCGCCGACATTATTCAGAACCTCCGAAAGAAGGATCCCAAGCTTACCATTGCCATTTTGATCGACTACAATGATTTAGCCGATAAGGTTGAAGTGGCATTTAAGGCCTGGAGAATTCCCACGGTGATCATTCAGGAGCGCCAAGAGATGCCGAGCGACCTCAAGCAAGCTCTTGAGCTTGTGGAAGCCGCCGCCAAAACCCCCACAGCCGATAAGGCCCTGAAACTGGCCCTATTAACCCCCTTTTTCAACTGGAAGGCTCAAGCGCTTGACGCCCTACAGGATCTTGAGTTGAAGGAAAAGATCGTCTGGGAGTTTAAACACCTAAACGCGGCGCTGCATAAAAGCCCCGTCCATTTTTTCAAGCGCCTATTGGAAACTAAAGTGGGGGAGATAACGGTTCGGGAAAGGCTCCTCGCCCTGCCTGAGGGGGAAACCTGGCTGGAGGCGCTCTTAAACGAAAACCACGACAGCGACCCCGTTACCCCCGACGAGCCCCCCTTAAAAGAGGGTGTTCAGGTTATTACGATGCATAAAGCAAAGGGGCTTGAGTACGATGTGGTAATCCCTTTGGGATTGGGAATGCGGCGCAAGACAGCGAAATATACTGAAGAAGAATTAGCCGAAAAAATGAGGATCCTTTATGTCGCTTTAACCCGAGCGAAAAGACAACTTTTTATCCCATGGAATCGCGCCAAACCAGGTAAAGGCACCCTTTCATGGTTCGAAAAATTTTTGGAGTACAAGCCGGAAGGCATTTCGGGCTTTTCTGTGATCGAGGCGGAGGAAAAAACCCCCTGGACGCTGGAAATAGCAAAAGTAGACGGGTTGATTCAACCTCCCAATTCGACGCCCCAATTTTCTGTGAAGGAGGTCCTTTCCTTCAGCCGGCTTCAGGCCCGGGAGAAGGAAGATAAAGTGATTGAAAGAGCCCCTGTCGAGCTATCTGAAGGGGAGCTTCCGGCCGGGGCCGAAACGGGATTGATCTTTCACGAACTGATGGAGTCTATCCCCTTCGGCCTGATCAAATCGGCCGAATTGCCGAGCGACTTAGTCCCCTTTGTCGTGGGTTTCATCAAAAACAGCGTCTGGGAGGGATTTAAGGAGAAGCTTTCCCAACTGCTTTACGACACCTTTAACCTCGATTTGGGGAACGAAGGTTTTAAACTTAAAGCGGTAGACCCTGAAAAATCGTTTCGGGAGATCGAATTTTTCCACGCTTTAGACGCTGATTACATGAACGGCGTTATCGACTGGTTTTTCGAGCATGAAGGAAAGTATTACCTTATCGACTGGAAGACAAACTGTCTCCCCTCCTACGATGACGACACCGTCAAAAAGGCGATGGAGGAAGAGGGGTATAACCGCCAGGCCGCAATCTATCGGGAGGCCGCCGAAAAGTACTTAAGCCGCTTTAACGGGGCAAAAATCGCCGGCGTCTTTTACATCTTTGTCAGGGGAGGAAAAGTATGGAAGGCGAGCTAACCGGCATCGAGACGCTTTTAAAAAAAACCGCCCCCACCGAACACGATCGACGGCTGATTAAGTCTCTTATCCATTTCACGGCTAAAGGGCAGCATCGGCTTAAAGTGCCGAAAGCCCCCGAAACGACCCTTCCGGTGATTCACGACGGAGAGTGGCTCCGCTTTAAAGTGCTGCATGAGCTGGAAATCGCCGTTTTATCCCAACTGGAAGAAAAGCTTAAAGAGACGCCGCTCCCAGAAATTCCCCCTCCCGACCTGTCTGGGTCGGGTCTAATGCCGGAGCAAAAAGCGGCGGTTCTTGACGCCCTAAAGCATCCCGTTTTCTTTTTAACGGGCGGCCCGGGGACAGGGAAGACCCATACGGCCGGACTTTTAATCAAAGCGATGAAGCAAGCCGATCCAAATCTTTTAATCGGCGTGGCTGCCCCGACGGGAAAGGCGGTCAGCCAGCTTAAAAAAAGCTTGCTCAAGCACCTTCCGGAAGAGGCTTTTGAAGCGAAAACGCTCCATGCGATGCTTGAAGCCTTTAAAGATGAAAGCCCCATTCAGCCTTACCAAGTGATCCTGGTGGACGAAGGCTCTATGATCCATCTGGATATGTTTTCCCGCCTGATGAGCGCTCTTCGCCCGAATTGCCGGCTGATCGTCATGGGAGATCCGTGGCAACTGCCCCCCGTAGAGGCAGGCGCGATTTTCAAGGATCTCGTCGAAAAGGCTCCGGGAGCGAAACTGACCCGCTGTTTAAGAGCCGATCTTAAAGAGATCGTGGAGCTGTCCGAAAGGATCAAGGCAAAGGACTTTAAGGCAACGCTCAGCTTTCTTAAAGAGGGGCATCCCGGCATCGAGTGGGTGCCTAACTGCGAGATGAATTTTTCCGTGTCGGAAA
Source organism: Chlamydiia bacterium (assembly GCA_020440465.1). Taxonomy (GTDB): domain Bacteria; phylum Chlamydiota; class Chlamydiia; order Chlamydiales; family Parachlamydiaceae; genus JAGROB01. The sequence goes on along the minus strand of JAGROB010000108.1, from coordinate 4,008 downwards.
AAATGTGTTTGACCCCGTTAAAAAAGGGACCTTTCGGATCGCTTCGATTGAACCAAAAAGCGCTTAATGAATGCCTGATACCCCCTTATCCGATCATCATCACACGGAATCACAATGAGCTTATGCTTTATAACGGCGACATGGGGGTAATTTTAGCGAGGGAAGTTGAGCCGGGTGTGAAAGCCCGTTTTGACGCGCGGGAGATTCCGGCCGTACTTCTCCCCTCCTGGGAATATGCCTGGGCGCTTTCGATCCACAAAAGCCAGGGGAGCGAATTTGACGATATCCGCATCCTGCTGCCGGACGACGCCGAGGATTTAACCGCCGAGCTCCTCTACACCGCCGTCACCCGCGCCAAAAAGTCTTGCACTCTCCACGCTTCCGAGCTCGCTCTAAGCAAAACACTTCAAAACTAAAGCTCGTATAACACTGAATAAAAATTTTCTAACTTAATTTGTTCTCCAGGAGTCAGCGCATGAGGATTATCTAAATAGCATTTCATGCTTGTAAGAAATGCTTCAAAGTCAAAAAACTTATATTTTCTATAAAAAGATATTATATCTTGAGATTTGTTTTCAGGAGGATTCTCAATTTTTTTTGATAGAAAAGCCTCCATTTCTTGAATCATTTTTTTGATGTTTTCTTTGGAGTACCCATGGACATTAAGGCTTTTTATAAGAGCCTTAGCTACAATATTTTCGATATATTTGTCGACAGAGTAATTCGCCCCAGCATCTGGGTAAATTATTAAGCGTTCCCCGGTTAACAACTGAACGATATGCTGTAAAAATTCAGGATCATTCATTCTGCTACAGATATTCGTTTGAGCAGATATTAATTTTTTATGGAATTCATCCACCGACGGATCATTTTTTTTGCAGCCGTATAAAAAGTAAGGTTTTTTGTTAGTTAATATTTCCGGAGGAAGAGAAACTAAGTCTGACAGGTATAGCTTTTCTTCTTCAAGAGAGTCAAAGCCAAAGCTTGCCTGAGAAGGATCTTTACAAAGTTGCAAATCCTCAAGCCGACTAACCGTCAGCGCATTATCAGTACCATAACCAAGCGCAATACCAACTAAAACATTATTGTGCCCACCAAACACTTCTGAAAAACTTTTAGAAGAGTTGACTAGTGTGTCATAAAAACTTTGCGAAGTTAAACGTGGACCTAAAGCATATTTAAACACAAACAAATTTTCATCTATCGTCTTTATAAATAGAGGCTTGTTAACAAATAGGAGGTGTTTGATTGTTTTGACTGAAGAATCCGTTCTATCATACGTTTTGATACGAATTGATACTGCTTCATTGTGCTTTGCTAACTTTGCATTCCAAATTTCTAGACCTTTTTTAAAAATCAAAGAATTTTTATGAATTGGATATCCTACACACAAATCACTTGCATCATCAACTCCCAAAACACATAGAGGCTTTACACCTTCTATGACATATCCGGACTCGCTTTCCTGTAAAGCGCACATAAAAAACCGCTTTAACACATCAGCTTCATATTGACTGATACAAATTGAGGCATGACCAAACATAGTCATGCCTAAAACTATAAAAGTTATAACTAGCCGAAACATCTACAGCGTCCTGGACAGAAAAAAAACGAACACCCTCTACATCTTTCGCACCAGGTTGGATGACGATTGAAACAATCAGCCTTTATATCTTTTATCATAAAGTATAATCCATTCTTATCCACACGAAGCTTTGTTAACGTAACACATTCATTTTCTAAGAATAGTAGGATTTCATCTTCATGAATATGCAGATTTTGTTGATCCACATAATACTTTACTTCAACTTGTTCTTTTATGACACTACAACCAGAAATTTTTAACTGTAAGTCTTCAGAAGGCAGCTCTGAGGCATTAATTGATACAATGCTAGAGACAGCTAAAAATAGTGTCATGATTAATTTAAATTTCATTAAAATCTCCAATTTAGTGATTGAATTTCTGGAAAAATTTATCCTACACCTTCGATAAAATCAAGCAGAAACACCCAGTCTTTCAGGTGCTTGATGATTAACCCGATATGGGACTGATAAATTAAGTAAAAACTACTCATTGCGAAAAATTTGGACGATTACCGATATTGATCCCTTATGAAATATTACTCTTAGCTCTTTTTATGACCTCCGTTTTACTTGCCAAAGATGAGCTTCACCTGCATATCGGAGGCGCCTTTCCCAAAGCGTACTTGAAGTCCATTGCTTCTGAAGAAGATTTTGAAGCATTTGACGCTGCCCTTTCAACCATGCACGAGTCGGACTACCACTCCCTGTTTCAACTTTTCACTCTGACCCAAAAAATCGTGCATACGGAAGAAAAATATTTCCATGGCGTAAAAGCCATCATCCACGCGCTTGCCTATGATGGCGTCACCTACGCCGAGCTGAGAACCTCTTTAAAAGACTTTGGAAAAGGGATGGCTCGGGCGTTTATCAAGCGCTCATCCGCGCAAAAGAAAGCGGCCTTCCGCTCACCCTCCATATCGGGGAAAGCCCCAAAGAAGACCCCGAAAAACAACTCTACGAAGTCACAACGCTTAAACCCGACCGCGTGGGGCATGCCGTACATATCTCGAAAGCTGTCGAAGCCTATATTTTAACCCATAAAATCCCGGTAGAGCTCTGTCTTGATATCCACTTTTAAAGAAGGTGCTTCCTGAGCCTAATGAAGGGCTGGCGCGCCTTGAAAATACCCTGTTAATTGATGATCAGTCGAATTATATCATCTACACCCAGGCTTTAAATCTTCTCTATGTCCCACCCTTTAAACATTACCATCTCAACGATTTAAATGATCCCACACGCGATGATCGTGCCGAGACAAAGACAGACCCAAACAGATTGTTCTTTGTCGCGGGAGTGATTCAAGAGCTCCTTACAAAGGTCACAGAAACCTTATCCATAAGAGACTACATCAAGACCCACCAGTTCAAACCGAAGGAGGATAACCCGACATGGCTTAAGCTAAACTTTCAGTTTAGCGAGAGTTTAGCCCTATTCGATACCGGATTGAATGCCCTGCAAGAGACCTCTCCCGGTCTAACCCTCCTAACTCCCGATCGCTTCCGCAAGATCATCCAACCCCCACTCTCACAAGCAGAGTGTGAGATCGTCCATTAGCTCAAAGCGAACGAAGGGGATGACTGCGCCATGATGTAAAGCGGTTTTACAAAAAATACAAATAAAATGTTTTATATATAGCGATAAACACTTAGTTGTTATATAATTAAGTTCAAATAATTTTTAAAAGAGAATATTATTATGGAAGCCCCGGTAGCAATTACAACCCCTAAAGTCCCCGTAACTTTTTGGTTTCAGGGAGATTTAACAGCTAAAGATTGTAAAGATCTAAGCGTTGGTGTGATCGACTTAAAAATTGCCGGTGCAACGTCTCTTGTTTCTGTTAGCTTGCCGAAAGACGGGTTAAAAGTTTCAGAGGCAAGACAGATTGAATTTCGCCATACCCAAAGAGCAAAAACTTCGTGGAATGGAAAAGAAACCTGGATCAACCTTAAAGAAACCCGTCCCGAATGTCTTAACTTAAAAGTCGATCAAATCAGAAATATGAAGCTTGTCGGCGGCTTCTTTGAGCCGGGAAGACCCATCGGCTCCGTGATGCTTTATCCCGACGGAAGACGGCACCAGCAACAATCTGTCCTTCGTTCCGATCGCAGCATCACACTTTCCCTGCCCTCGACTTTGGAAGATGGCGTCCCCCACCGTCTGATTGTGAGCTCGGACAACCTTAAGCTTTCCGCCAGACTTGCTCCCGAAAGTGAGATAGTCAATGCGGCATCCGATGTTAGCACCGGTGTAACCGCGATATAATATGGTGCCAGGGGCCGTATCTCCCGACAAACCGCATGTTATTTCAAATGCCTAAACCGATTCTCCAGTATGGACCAGAGGGTGCAACACTTAAGTGATTTTTTTTATTAGCAAGACTTGATAAGGCCGGGGGGGGGGGGGGGGGACTATCCCCTAACTCCA
>JAGROB010000107.1 GCA_020440465.1 Chlamydiia bacterium | reverse complement strand
CGTTGAAAATTTAAACGAGAGTTTCGGCGATGGCGTCGTAGAGCAAGATGCCCTTGGGCGTAAGCTGAACCTTGTCACTGACAGTAATTAACCCTTCTTTCTCCAATGGGACAAGCTCTTCCCTGAAAGAGGGAATTTTAACTCCTTGCAACATCCTTAACCCAATTAAGAAAAGCTCACGTTCGGCTTGTTCACCTTCTAACTTCTCCTCGAAGTCAACAGGAAAAACCCTTTTCTCAATAGCTTCACAGTACTTATTCAAATTGGCAACGTTTTGATACCGCCTTCCCTCCCGATAGCTAAACGCACTTGGCCCCAGCCCGTAAAACTCCCTTCCTAACCAGTAGCCCACGTTATGCTTCGAGTAATAGCCCGGTTTGGCAAACGCCGAAATTTCATACTGCTCAAGCCCGGCATCGGTCAAAACCGCTTGCGCCATCTCGTACATTTTTAAGCTCTCTTCATCCGTGGGCATTTCCTTTTCCAGGCGGCTCCGATGCTTGAAAAACACCGTGGCCGGCTCGATCTGCAGATTGTAAAGGGATAAATGGGTAATTGGCAGACTTACCGCTGTCTCAAGTGTTTTTTTCCACATCTCAAGCGTCTGTCCGGGAAGATCGTACATCAGATCGATTGTGATGTTTTCAAACCCCGCTTCTCTTATCAGATGAACGCACTTTTGAGACTCCAACTCGTTATGAATCCGTCCCAGCTTGATAAGCTGAGGGGAGTCAAACGCCTGCACCCCCAAGCTCACACGATTGACGCCGGCGGTTTTATACGCTTTTAAAAGTTCAAGCGATAGCCCATCGGGGTTCGCTTCCAGCGTCACTTCCTCCGCTTCAGGCAGCGCCCTTATAAGTTCTTGCAATCGCTCGGGGCCATAAAGGCTGGGAGTCCCGCCGCCGAAATAAAGACTTTTCAGCGGCTTTTTCAAGGAGATAAGTTGAATTTCTTTTAAAAGTGCGGCGTGAAGCCGCTCTTTATAAATTTCTTTATCGGGAAGGACAAAAAAGTGACAGTAATCACACTTTTTTTTGCAAAAGGGAAGGTGGATGTAGACAGACGTCTCACCAGTCGTCGGCGTCGGGATCAATGATGCCTCCTCTTTTCCAGCGGTTTTTATCGCTGAAATAGGACTCATCATCGCTTTCCGTGTCGTCGTTGTCGTCTTCTGTCTTGTCGTCGTCATCACTCGTGCCGTTATCATCCGATTCAGAGTCCATGTCGAAGCCTGATTCGGTGTTGATTTGGGTCTGGGATTCGCTCATGTCGATATCGGGAATCGTGGGCATGTCGGTAAAGCCGCCGCGGGATTGCTGGGAACGCTTGGGTGCGACATACTCGTCCATGTCGCCGCTTTCCTTAAGGAACTGAAGGCGCTCTTTTTCCTCTTCGATCTTGGCTTTGATGCCCTCAATTTCGTCTTTGTGCTTATCAATATCTTTTTTGGGCACAAGACCCAGCTTCAGCCATTGTTCCAGATCGTTTAGCTCAACCTCTAGTTTTTTAAGGCGTTCGCTTTTGACATGTCTCATAAATATGAAATCCTTTAGTTGTCCTTATTAGTTATCACATGGAAGATTAAACTTCAAGCCCTTTAGTATTATGAAGGTAGAAATTAAGAGCCCCTCCAGACCCAAAAAGATCCAGTAGTAAAGCGCGCCCCCTTCGCCAAAGCCGTAGCTATGAAGGCCGGTCCCTAAAATATAGTTGACGCCGTACCAGGTAAAGCTGATCGCCATCAGACCCAAAATTGAACCGATTGCCAGTCCAAAGTCGCCGATTTTTCGGTAGCGATAAGCGTGGATAAAAATTAAATAGTTGGATGCGCTGATAAAAGCCCATGCCTCTTTTGGATCCCAGTCCCAGAAACGGCCCCAACTTTCTGCGGCCCACACGCCCCCCAGGATCGTCCCGGGAATTAAAAGCGCGACCCCAAGATAAAGGGTGGGGAGGATCAAAGTGCGCGCTTTATCGCTTCCGGTCAAAAGATAAAGATGTCCCGACACCCCGGCGAATAAAAGGACGCCGTAACTTGCCACGATCATAAGGACGTGAACCATCAGCCAAAACCGAGAGTTTAAAACCGGCTGCAAATTCCCCATGGCGGAGTTAATTGGAAAGGCAAGCAAAATCGCCGCCATCAAAGCCCCCACTTTCAGGGGAAAACTCTCTTTTAAATACGCCGATATCCCTCCGGCCAAAAGGGCGCCGATCCAGGGGACATAGAGCACCGTCTCTTCCATATTGGAGACAGGCGGCCTTCCTAATATGAAGACCCTTAAGCCCAAAAGAAGGGTATGCACCGCCAAAGCCCCCCAAAAAAAGCCGTTCCAAAGCCCAAAAATTGCCAGTACATAGCCGATCAAAGCGATTTTTTGGAGCGGCACTTTCAGGTAAAACTTTTCCGTCTCGAACCTTAAATTGAAAGGGGAGTTAGCTTCTAAGATCGTTTTTGCTTCATTAAGATTTTTAGCATGAGCCACTTCCTTCCAAACACTATCGGGCCAATGCGACACGTTTTTTTCGGGCGACTTAAAAGCTTGGGATAAAGGGAGATAATTAGCCGATCGCTTGTCGGGGATGACCAAAAGCTCTTCAGAAAAGGGCTCATTAAGGGTTGAAAACGGGTGGAGACGCCCCTCTTTCATGACGGGAATTTCCCCCCCGTGTAAAAAAAATGTGGCTAAGACACCCATCAGAAAGCAAATTCGAAACATGCCGAAATTATAGGCTTTTTTTAAATATACCCCAAACTATAAATATTGTATGACTTGAATTGAATGAAGAAAGGAGGTTAACAATGAGTACGCTTGTGCAAGTTTTAACAATGCTGAAAGACCTTCAGCAAAATCAATGGCTGACAGTAGATCCCAAAACAAAGGTCGTGAAAGTAGCCACGAAGGGGTGGTTTTCAAGTCATGGAAAAGATGGGGAGATAATTGAAAGAACCGTCAACGCAGCTTTAGAAGCATTGGATAAAAAGGATGCGGACATCGCTGCCGTCATGCCCGGGGTCGAAGCGGCTTTAGATAGACGTCAAGCACGCGCGCTAAACTTAGAGTTTAGGGAGGAACATACGCTTTTTTACGGTTTAAAGACCCGCGTCCATGAGGCCATGCAGGGTGTGATCATCTTGAAAGGGCAACCCGATGCTGAAAAGCCTCTCTTAAGAAAAACCTCCAAGCCCAAAACGATTATTGCCGCGGCAAGGCTTTGCTTTAGTCCCAGAGGACAGATAAACCAGAGTCTTATGAATGAGCTCATGCAACGCGTAGCAAGACAAGAGGCGCATACGCCGTCGGTGCCGATTCCAAGAGCGCTTCCGACGATCACTCCGCCGCCGCCTAAGTTTGAGGGAAGTCCCCCTCCGAGCAAGCAGATGCTTTTAGATGCGTTGAAGAGAATGGGTATCAATAGAAATGACGATGATAATACGCCGTTCGAAGATGAGTGCTCAAGGCTGGGAGCTGTGGAGGTTTAACTCTCTCTTAAATTTTCAACGCAAAAGCACGAAAACGCAAAAACGCAAAAGGCGGCTTCGCCGTCGAAAGATGGGTTTAAATTTTTTCGACGGCGGAGCCGCCTTTTGCGCTTTTGTGTTTTTGCGTTTTTGCGTTGAAAATTACAAACGAAAGCGGAAAAACAAAAGTGCAATACCAATGGCTAAAATGACCCCACCCGGATACGTCAGTAAGTATTTAAATGGATCGCGGTTCACAACCAATCTCACTTCCTTAACGTCCGTTTCATCAAGCGGCGTCATATTCGCCAAATACAAACGATACCCTTCCGGCGACTCCCACACCCGGTTCATGGCAAGCTCGACGGGCGTTTTCCCCCACAAAATCTTCGCCCGATACCCCTTCGCCTGCTCGCTGTTGGGGTAAAACTCTGCGGTCGCGTTTTTTAAGCGTATTTTTTCAGGCAACTTTCGTTTTTCCGGCTCGAGTTTAAGCAAAAACTCTCCTTTGCCTGCAGCTGTCGGCAAACTCGATCCAAAAGCCAGCGGCACCGTCTCGTTTTCGAATAAAAGGGAGACAAGCGGCCGCTCTTCCTCAGCCTTTTTCGGCATGGGCAGCGGCTTAAAACGACGTGTAAGCGGCGTCTCAATCTCTTTTTCTTTAAGCTTTAAGGGGACCGTATACCCTCCATATCCGTCATCATAAGCGTACAGGCGGGGGAGTTTTGACTTTGAAAACGTCTCCGGATGAAAATTACCCAATTTATCGACATCCATCGCCAAGATATCGCCATTTTCCTCTTCCAAAAAGATCAGTGCGGGAAGGGTTTTGAGACGCTCTTTAATCACCTCGGGATTTTTGGCGGCAACGAGCACTCTTTCTCCGATCGATCCCACTTCGTTAAGCGGCAAAGGGGGCTCACCCAATATCACCAGCCGATCCTCTTTGATCCACGACTCAAACGTTTCCTCGCCATTCGGAGCAAGCCCTTTGATCTGAAAGTTAAGCCCTTCAAGCGTGTAACGGGTATTGAGCCTGCTAAGAAGATCTCTTGTCAAAATCGCCTGCGACCAGTTTGTTTCTCCCCGTCGTTTCATCGAAATCGCTCGACTGTCGTCGACGGCAAAATGGGCGGTTTGAGTCCCTTCTTTTAAGGTAATCACGCCCTGTTCGCCGAAAGAGAGCTTTAAAAGCGCCCCCGCAAAGACCATAAGGAGGCCTATATGGGTGATAATGAAGGGGATATGGTGCTTCTTAAAAGGGTAGCGCTTTAAAGTCGCAACCAAAATGTTGACAAAGACCCCCCATAAGATCATCAGAAATAGGGGGTTAGCGTAAATGAGCCGAGAGGCCGCTTTATGGGAGCCCGTCTTCGACTCGATCACCGTTCCCCAAATCACGGCTCCTGCAAATAAGGTAATCAGCAAGATCGTAAAATAGATCGAGCCGATGAAGCGGTAAAGCCTTACCATATCTCGGGCGCCTCCACTCTTTCAAAGGAACGGATCGCATCTATTAGCTCCTCCCGAATCTCCTCAACGGGACCTGTCGCTTTAAAAGTGACGTCGGAAAAAGACTCGTCAGACTCTTTAGCTGTCGCTTTCCACGACAAGGCCCAGGCAAGGGTGGTCTCATTTTCGTATAAAAGCCCCGAAAACCCCGAAAAAGCTTGGGGGGTGATTCGATCGGCCGGCTTTTGCCGCTTCCACCTTTCGACTTGAGCCTCCGGGGGGATCGACATCCCCGGAAACGTGTGAAATACCAGTGAAACCTCCCCGATTTGCCACTCGGCAACAGGATTCATAGTGTCTTGGGTTTTAGGGGTTTCGATTTCTTTCCAGCTTTGGGGTACATCCATTCGGTAAAGGGTTTCGCCCGATCTTCCTTGAATAAGCGTCTCTTGGGCTGAGAGGGTTAAAAATAGGGACAAAAATAGGAGGAGCTTCAAACGTTCAAACCCTGTTGAAATTAATCGATCATCCGGTGATAGTGAGGTTTAAAACCATTTAAGGTCAAGCGTGTCATCTGTCGACGATATACTCTTAAGCTCAGGCCTTTCGGAAGAGATGTTCCGCCGTTGGGAAAAAGACCCCATGAGTGTCGATCCCACGTGGAGAAAAGCTTTTGAAAAAATCGAGAGCGCCCCTAAACCGAAAAAGCCGGGAACAACGCCTACACTGCACCCTCCCACAAAAAAACTGGAGGGGGAAGAATTTCGCGATGAAGTTCTAAAGCTCAGGATGAAAGAGCTGATCGACCACTATCGGAAAGAGGGGCATAAAAACGCCGACATCAACCCCTTTAACGAACCCGTTAAAAAAGATTACAGCGATTTTTCCAAGCAAGAGCTTAAGGCGTTTTTTCCGACCCTTGGCATTCTGAAGATGAAAGAAGCTCCGTTGGAAGAGATTTTAGACCAGTTGGAAAGGCTTTATTCCGGAAAGCTGGGGTTTCAATTTTCGGGTATCGTTTCGGAAGAGGAAGAAAAGTGGCTTGCCAAAGAGATTGAAGAGGGATTTTTCTTAACCGAGACTCCGATTGAAGAAAAGCAGATGATCTTAGAAGAGTTATCGAAAGCGGATCTGTTCGAGACCTTCATGCATACCAAGTATACGGGTCAAAAACGGTTTTCGATTGAAGGGGCCGAATCCTTGATCCCCATGCTTGAGCAAGTGATTTTATCGGGAGCTTCAGCCGGAGTTAATTCGTTCGTCATCGGTATGGCTCATAGGGGGCGCTTAAATGTTTTAAGTAACATTTTAGATAAGTCCTACCAAGAGATTTTTTCCGAATTCGACGAAGGGTATGTCCCTGAAGCGTTTCAAGGTACCGGGGATGTGAAATACCACAAAGGGTATACCTCCAAAAGAGAGATCGGCGACAAAAAGACCGTTGAAATCATGCTTCCGCCGAACCCCAGCCACCTGGAGTCGATCGATAGCGTCGTTGAAGGAATTGTTAAAGGAAAACAAGTCAAGATTGAAGAAGATCCGAAAGACTCGGCTATGGCGATCTTGGTTCATGGCGATGCCGCTATTGCGGGGCAGGGAATCGTCTATGAAACGCTTCAGATGCAGTCTCTTCCCGGCTATCAAACGGGGGGAACGATCCATTTTGTCGTTAACAACCAAATTGGATTTACCACAAGTCCCGATGAAGGGCGATCGACCGTTTATTGCACCGATATCGCAAAAAGTTTCGGCAACCCCGTGATCCATGTGAACGCCTCTGATCCGGAAGTGTGCGTGAAAGCGGCTAAGCTTGCCGTGAAATATCGCATGCGCTTTAAAAAAGACATCTTCATCGATATGTACTGTTGGAGAAAGTATGGCCATAACGAAGGGGATGAGCCCGCCTTTACTCACCCGAAACTTTATCGTCATATCAAGTCGATGAAACCGGTAAGAGAGACTTACCGAGATCTATTGATTAGCGAAGGGTCAGTTGAAAAAGAGATCGCCGAAGAGATGGAAAAAACCTTTAAGCGGGCGCTTTCAGAGGCAAAAGAGGGGCTTAAGCTGGGTGATCCCAAAAAGGAAAAAAGAAGAAAAACTCACGGACCCTATACTCCGCCCGATGTTGAAACGGCGGTCGATAAGAAGACGCTCGAAAAAATCGGGCTGAAAATGGTCGATATTCCGGAAGGATTTAATCTTCATCCTAAAGTGCTTCACTTAGCCGAGGAGCGGGTGGAGATGGCTACGGGAAAAAAGCCGTTAAATTGGGGGATGGCGGAGATTTTGGCCTACGGCTCTTTGGTATTAGAGGGGCACGAGGTGAGAGTTTCGGGACAAGATGTAGAAAGAGGAACGTTTAGCCACAGGCACGCGCTTTATGTCGATCAGGAAAGCAGTCAAAAATATGTACCGCTCGCGCATCTTGAAAAAGGGCAGGCTAAATTTTCGATTTATAACTCGATCCTTTCCGAATATGCCGTCTTGGGGTTTGAATATGGCTATAGCTTAACCACCCCAAATGGACTTACGATCTGGGAGGCGCAGTTTGGGGACTTTGCCAACGGGGCCCAGGTTATCTTCGATCAGTATTTAGCACCCGCGGAAGCTAAGTGGGGACAAAAATCTAATTTGACTGTCTTTTTGCCCCACGGCTACGAAGGACAAGGTCCCGAGCACTCTTCAGGAAGGATTGAAAGGTATCTTATCTTGGCCGGGGAAAGAAATTTAAGAGTCTGCGTTCCCAGCTTGCCCGCCCAACAATTTCATTTATTGCGAAGACAAGCGCTCGATCCGGAGCAAAAGCCGCTTATTGCCTTCACCCCCAAAGCGCTTTTACGACTGCCCGCCGCCTCCAGCCCCCTTTCCGATTTCACAGAAGGGCGCTTTCACGAAATTCTGGATGACCCCGATCGCCCAGAAAACCCCAAAAAAGTCGTTTTTTGCACCGGGAAGATTTTTTATGAGCTTCAAGCCGAACGGGAGAAACTTAAAGACGATAGGGTGGCATTGATTCGAATCGAGCAGCTATACCCGCTTTATAAAGAAGAGTTAAAAAAAATATTCAAACCGTACGAAAAGGTCGAAACCGTGCTATGGGTGCAAGAAGAGCCAGAAAACATGGGCGCGCTTCACTACATCGTTCCCCGTTTAGAAAAACTGTTGGAGAGAAAGGTAAAAGCGATCGCACGCCCCGTTTCGGCCACGACCGCCTCGGGGATTTATGCCTTCCATAAAATTGAGTCGAAAGACATTATGGAAGAGGTTTTTAAAGAGAAGCCCGATTCGTACGATATAGCAGGACAGATGAGAGCATGACGGAAAAAATTAAAGTTCCCCAAATGGGAGAGTCGATTGCAGAGGCCACGATTGGAGAGGTTTTTAAGCCCTCCGGATCGTTTGTAAAGCAAGACGATGAAATCTTAGAGTTAGAAACCGACAAGGTCAATCAGGTCATTTTTGCGACTGCCTCGGGAAAAATTGAATTAAGCGTTGCTAGTGGTGACACGGTGCAAGTGGAGCAAGAGATAGGTTCAATCGACACGGATCAAAAACCCGAAGAAGCAGATAGAGAAGAAGAGCAAGAAGAACTCAAAGAGACTAAAAAACCGGCTCCCGAACCCGCAAAAAAGGAAACTAAACCGGCTGAAAGCGCTGCTAGAGAGTCGAAAGAGGCGTATGTTAAAGAGCTCGACAATCCGAAGATAGAAGCGCAAAAGCCGACGATTCAAAGAGCTACTTTAGAAGGGGAAAAACGGAAGAAAATGAGCCGCCTTCGTCAGACGATTGCCGATCGCCTTGTGCAGGCCAAAACCGAAACGGCGATGCTCACCACGTTTAACGAGATCGATCTAACGCAAGTAATTGAGCTAAGAGCCAAAAACCAAGAGGCGTTTCAAAAAAAATACGGCATCAAGATGGGCTTTATGCCTTTCTTTGTGCTGGCGGCGCTATCGGCTATCAAAGAGTATCCCATTATCAACTCCCAAATTGACGGGGATGAGATTGTGGAGCCGGCTACGGTAAATATGGGGATTGCGGTTTCAACGGAAAAAGGGCTTGTGGTTCCGGTTATTCCCGATGCCGATAAATTAAACTTTTTCGAAATCGAGCAAGCGATTGCGACCCTGGCTGAAAGGGGACGAGAGGGAAGTTTAACGATTGATGAGATCCGTGGCGGCACGTTTACGATCACGAACGGAGGGCTATTCGGATCGCTGTTATCGACGCCTATCTTAAACTTCCCCCAGAGCGCGATTTTGGGGATGCACACGATTCAAAAACGGCCGGTGGTGATCGATGATGAGATCAAGATTCGCTCCATGATGTATGTCGCATTAAGCTACGATCACCGTTTGATCGACGGCAAAGACGCGGTCTTGTTCTTAAAACACATCAAAAGCTTGCTGGAAGAGCCCGGCCGCTTCATTTTGGGTGCCTGATGAAGGTTATTGTTATCGGATCGGGTCCCGGCGGCTACATTGCGGCCATTCGTGCGGCACAGCTGGGGATGGACGTAACTTGTATTGAAAAAGAAAAGCCTTTAGGTGGCACCTGTTTAAACGTCGGCTGCATCCCGTCAAAGGCGCTTTTGCACGACTCTTATCTGGTGAAGTTGGGTGTTAAAACCGAGCTTTCCAAAATGATGAATCGAAAAGATGACGTCGTCAAGGGCCTAACCGATGGGGTGGCCGCGCTTTTTAAAAAGCATAAGATTGAACGTTTGGAGGGAGAAGCTTCCTTTATCTCCGACAAAAAAGTTCGGGTCGGTCAAAAGGAAGTTGAGTACGATATCGCCATCATTGCGACCGGCTCCAAGCCATCCGAGATCCCTTTCTTGCCGTTTGAAAAAGACCTTGTCGTCTCTTCGACCGGCGCCTTGAAATTCAAATCTCCGCCGAAAAATTTGGCGGTGATCGGTGGCGGAGTGATCGGGGTTGAGCTTGCCTCTGTCTGGAGCCGCATGGGCTCAAAAGTGACGGTGATTGAGATGCTCCCGGAGATTTTGGCCACCATGGATCCGGCGATTAGTCGAACGATGCTCTCTATTTTAAAAAAGCAGGGGATTACCTTTCATCTGGGCACCAAATTAGAAAGTGCCGAAAAAGAAAAGATCAGTCTGTTTGACGAGGGAGTCCGTCTTAAGTTCGGGGATGAGACGTTAGTTGCCGATAAGGTGTTGGTCGCGACCGGAAGAAAGCCGTATACCGAAGGGCTTGGGCTGGAAAATGTGGGCATTAAGCCCGATGAAAGGGGCTTTATCCCGATCAATGACCGCTTTCAGACGGAAAACCCCCATATTTACGCGATCGGCGATGTGATCGAAGGGCCGATGCTTGCCCATAAAGCGTCGGAAGAGGGAGTTGCCGCCGCCGAAATTATCGCCGGAGAGCCGTCCCACATCAGCTACATGTCAATTCCCAACGTGGTCTACACCCACCCCGAAGCGGCCTCCGTCGGTATGACAGAGCCGGAAGCCAAAGCGACCGGAAGAAAGCTTATTACAGGCACCTGTTCCATGCGCGCCATCGGAAGAGCCCGTTGTCAGGGCGACACGGACGGTTTTGTCAAGGTCGTCGGGGACGAGAAAACGGGGCGCCTGCTTGGCCTTCACATCGTGGCCGACGCCGCCTCCGAAATGATTGGCGAGGGGGTCATCGCCCTTAACGCCAAAATGACCATCGAACAGTTGGCCAATAGCTCCCACGCCCACCCAACCCTCTCCGAGGGAATCAAAGAAGCGGCCTTAGCAGCTCTTGGTCGCCCCCTCAATTTCTAATTTTTTTTATATTCTAGGCTAGAATAAAATCAGACTAATTTAATAATTTAAAATTAATATAAAATTTGATATAATCTTGAAAAATAATAATTTGGTGAGATTTATGGAAGGTTTGAAACATTTTGTTCCTAATGTTTTGTTCGTTGGGACTCCTTATAGCACCGTTCGTGCGGGACTGGGTGCGGCAACGGGAGCGGTTCTTAATGGGGGTATGGGCGCAGCTATTGGCGCCGGAATTGGGGGTGCGGCAGAGCTAATTGCTGTTCCCGGACATTATTTATTGGATGGACTAGCTTACGCCAAAGAAGGAGAAGAGCCCACGATTTCAAAATCAACGGCCGCTGTGCTTAAGCTAGTGAATACCGTAGCTTGTCATACTTTAGTATGGGGCGGCGCTTGTGCCTTAGGCGTCATTTCCGCCCCTGTTGCCATTGCCGGGGGGCTCGCGGTCGGTGGCTATGCTGCCATATCGACATTGGAAAATGTGGCTTTAGAGGCATCGGGTGATTTATCTCCTTTAACCGGCTTTCTTACGGTGTCTGTAAAGGTGGCGTTTATCGCCGGGGCTATTTTGGGTTTAACCGTAGCCGGTTTTGTCGCTCCACCCATAGGGATCAGTTTAGCTGTCGCAGCAGTCGTTCTTGCGATAGTTGGGACTACGCTCAAAGTGGGCCACGCTGTGGGGATTAAAAATATTGTCGGTTTGGCAGCACTAATACATCTACTGCTTTCAACGCCGCGTGAAGATGATGATCCAGCGACGGATGATCCATTTTCGGAAACTTGTGAAGGCAACACCTACTGGGCTTAGAGATTCTTTTGGAGTGCGGTTTACCGCCGCACTCCAAAGCGGTGAAGGTGACACAGATTAAATTAATAGCCGTGGGAGGAGCCGCAGCCGCAGGAGGCGCGGGCATTCGGGTTAGAAATCTTAAATCCGGTGGAGTGAAGCCCTTCCAGATAGTCAATCTCTGCGCCGATGAGGCGAGAGAGCTTCTTTTTATTGACGTGGATTTCGATGCCTTGGGAGACAAAAACCTCGTCGTCAGCTTCTGCTTTTTCCGAAAAGTCTAAGATGTATTCAAAGCCGCTGCAACCGGCCATTTGCTCGTCGAAACGAAGGCCCCAGCCCGCTTTGCCGTCTTCTTCTGCCAAAGCAACAAACTTTTGCGCCGCTTTTGCTGTCAAAGTGATGGTCGTGATATCGACGGGCTCGTCCAAAAGTTTATTTAAACGATCGACCAGATGATCCACTTGCTCAGGCGTCTTGCCGTGACCTTGCATTCCCTGCTCCAGGGTTTCCCAGGTAGCAGCTCCACAGCCGACACAATGAAGACCCGCATTGGTGATCTCTTGGGACAATTTTTGGGCTTTATTTGGGAACATCCCAAGGATGCTCTCGATCGTCATATCTTTTTTTACTTTGGTCGCCATTGTGAATCCTTAAAATGAAATTTTTACGCAGCCGCCCTTGATCTTACACTGGCAGGCAAGCCTTTCTTGAGTGTTTCCTTCGCCTAAAAAGTCTTCTTCTTCGACGGTCTGGGGGGATAAGTTTTCTTCCCCTTCTTTAATCTCTATCACACAGGTACCGCAAACCCCTTCCGTGCAAGCAAAAGGAACCCCTGCCTCTTCGCAAATCTCTGCTAAAGGGGAGCCATCGGGAAGCTCAATTTCTTCATCATTATGTGAAAATTTTAATTTAGCCATGATTTATCTCCGGAAATAACAAAAGTATAGCGTAAAAAAACTTAAATATCAACGGCTTTGAGCTGTTTTGAGGCCAAAACCATGAGTAGCCCCAAAAGGATAAAAGGGATGCTTAACCATTGGCCCATTTGAAGAAAGCTTTGATCCACGATGGCGACCTGAACTTCTTTTGTGTACTCAATAACGAAGCGGGCGAAGAAGACCCAGATAAAAAAGATCCCTGTCATACGGCCAGCCGGAGGATTTCTTTTTTGCATGACCCATAAAAAAAAGAATAAGGCTAAGTAGGCTAACCCTTCATACATCTGACTGGGGTGGCGGGGGACGACGAGTGATCCGTCAAAGGGAGCTCCGAAAATCACTGCCCAAGGGATATCGGTTTGGGTGCCCAAAATTTCTTGGTTGAAGAAGTTTCCCAGACGGATGAAAAAGGCGACCAAAGCGGTCGGGACCGCCACGAGGTCGCAAATTCTTAAAAAAGTTAGGTTGGGAGCCTCTTTTTTGCTGCTAAATCGAAAAGCCAGTAAAGCTAATATGACACCCACGGTTCCCCCGTGGCTGGCAAGGCCCCCTTCCCAGATTTTTAAAATTGATAAAGGGGATTTTAAGTAAGCTGCCGGTTCGTAAAAAAAGACGTGACCTAGCCTTGCGCCGATAATTGTTCCTAAAAGAACAAACCAAAGGAGCCTGTCAGCTAACTTTTGAGGGTGATTTGTGTGATTTTTAAGGGGTTTTAAGATCAGATAGTAGCCGATTAAAAATCCTGCCATGAAGCAGAGTCCATACCATTTGACGGGATGGTTGAAGTATGGGAGAGTGAATAAAGTAGAGTCAGGATTCCAGTAAAGATAGGCCAGAGTCATCAGCAAACCCGGGTGGTATTAAAACGTTCGGAGTAGAGGGATTTGAACCCCCGACCTACTGCTCCCAAAGCAGCCGCGCTAGCCAAGCTGCGCTATACTCCGAACAAGTGGAGAGTCTAGCAAATCGCCAAAATCAAAGCAAACAAAAATTCTGAAATTAAGAAGATCAACTTTCAAGGTAAGCTTTTTGAGCTTGAGTAAGCTTTGTAAGACCCCCGCCAAGGGCTTTTAAATGCATTTCAGCGACGTCTTTATCGAGCTTTTCAGGGAAGGGGTAAATCGTGTTTTTATGTCGCTTTTGAAACAGCTCAATTTGTGCGAGTAGCTGACAGGAAAAGGAGTTTGACATGACAAGAGGTGGGTGTCCTTTTGCCAAGCCCAAATTTAAAAGCTTTCCCTCGGCAAGCAAAATCAAATTTTTACCTTTAAAGTCGCAAACTTCAACTCCCGGCTTAATCGTTTTTCGGTTTTTTAAAGCTTTGACATCGATTTCTGTGTCAAAGTGACCCATGTTAGATAAAATGGCGCCCTCTTTCATCTTTTCAAAATGTTTGGAGCTAATCACATCAAAACAGCCGGTTGCGGTGACAAACAGATCGCCCAAAGGAGCCGCTTTTTCCATCGTCATCACTTCAAATCCATCCATGAGGGCAAGATACGCTTTAACGGGATCGGCTTCCGTGACAATCACGTGGGCTCCATAAGCTTTAAGCCCATCGGCACACCCTTTTCCCACTTCTCCGTAACCTGCGACGACTGCCACTTTTCCCGCAATCATGGGGTTTAAAGCCCGTTTAAGCCCATCGATAAAGGACTCTTTTGATCCGTAGTAATTATCGAATGCTTTTTTTGTTTTTGCTTCGGCGACATTGATAACGGGGATTTCGAGCTTGCCTTTGGACTCCAATTGTCGAAGGCGCCTAAGTCCGGTGGTCGTCTCTTCCGAAACCCCCAAAATATTGGGAAGAAGCTTGGGATAGTTTTCGTGGATAAAAACGGTAAGATCGGCGCCGTCGTCGATGAGTAAGTTGGGACCCCCCTTAAACTCAAGTGTCTTTTCAATGCACCACCAGTACTCTTTTTCACTCTCACCCTTCCAGGCAAAAACGGGTATGCCTTGATCCTTTATCGCATGGGCTGCCGGGTCATGAGTCGATAAGGCGTTACAAGAGCTCCACCTTACTTCAGCTCCAAGGGCGACAAGCGTCTCAATTAAGACCGCTGTCTCCAAAGTCATGTGAAGCGAGCCGGCAATCCGGGCTCCTTTCAAGGGCTTTTTCTTTTCAAAGCGCTCTTTTAACTTTAAAAGCCCCGGCATCTCTTGACGGGTGAGTTTTAGCTCTTCTTTTCCCAGCTTACCCAGTCCCT
Organism: Chlamydiia bacterium; assembly: GCA_020440465.1. GTDB lineage: Bacteria > Chlamydiota > Chlamydiia > Chlamydiales > Parachlamydiaceae > JAGROB01. Next base: position 8,858 of record JAGROB010000107.1, on the reverse strand, counting down.
TATGATCCGATACTTTGTAGTCCATAACTTTAAAATACTGATTTAAAACGTTTTACACGCGTTTTGATAAAGTCTGCAAACGGCTCTTCTTCAGATGTATAGGGGATCTTTAAGAGTGTGTCTAGTATTTGGTTAATAAGCGACCTAAAATAGCGCTTTACGAGTGCTGCGGATAGGTTCAGATCTTTGGCTAAGGCCTCAATGTGCTTTTCTTTAAGCTTTAAACTGTTAGCTTCTGATCCTACCTTCATGGCCATGTGTGTATCTAAGTCTTTATAAAAGGCAGTGGAAATTAGATCGTATAAAGGGGCTAAGCGGCAAGAGGTCTTTTGATAAAGTAGTGAAAAGTTTTTACCGTGTGCATCGTTGTTCCCGATCAAAATGTTAAACATAACTGCTTTGAGCAAGTTTTCAAGATCTAAAACGGGATTTGAAGATACTTTTTTGATGAGTTCAAAACACGATTGAAGGGTCGGTCCTCCTTCTGACTGATATTTTTTTTCGGGAATAATCCCAAGCGCCTGACAAAAGTCTTCTTGATGCAGTCTCTCGATTGAGTTGTCTTTAAGAGCCCTATCGTACCTTTTCACAAGCAAAAACTCCGTTTCACCCCATTTGAAGGTTTCGGCGTCGGCGGTCGGGATTTTTAAGTGTTTGGCTAGTTTAAGACAAAACGATTCGTTATAAATTTGCCCCGGGAAATGGGGGATAGCCGGCTTGATAATGTGCGTGCTGGGAGCGCTTTTTAGCGGTAGGAAAAATTTTTTATCGCTGTAGCGTATTGGAAGCTTATCTTGGACTCCGGCGAGCGAAAGTCGAATACCTCTTTTTCCGGCAAGAAGAGGTCTTGTTTTAAGGTCCTGAATTAATCCGGAAAGCTCTTGTTCACTTAAGGGTTTATACTCGTCTGTGACCCGGGTCGATTTTTTGTGAGGTAAAAAAAACTCGACGGCACCTCCACATTCTCCCCCGATTTTTTCTAAAAGCGAAAAATCGTTTGCTCGGCTTACCCCTAAATTTTTAGCGATTAAATCTCGTTTATGCTCTTCCGGAAGTATGCCGGCAAAAAAGGGACGGCAAGCTTTTTTATCAAAAGGCTTCTCTTGAAACGGAAGCGAATGGGAAAGGGGGTATCGGCTAGGATTTTCCAGCCAACTTTTAGCGTATTGAAAACTGAGATCCCCGTGGTCGTCTTGAGTCAATTCGCCCACAAAAACATCGCCAAGGAAAACATTTAGTTTTTTACTCATAACTTAAGTGTTTTTCCTTCTGAGGTTTCAAGTGTGATACCAATTCTCAGGGCGGATAGCACCTGAAGCACTTTATCGATTTGACAAGTGGGTTTGCCGTTTTCAAGGTTACTGATAAACCTTAGACCCGTACCCGAAGCTAAAGCTAAGCTTTCTTGGGTGATTCCCATTTCTTTTCTGAGTTTTTTGACCCAAGAGCCAATTTTTTTTACGTTTTCTTCCATAATTCTTACCGTACGGGAATAATAAGTTTAAATCAATAGGAAAAAGTTGTTTTATTACCGTACGGTAATATTTTGTGTCATAAGAGGTTTGATTAGTGTAAATATTCCCGAGCGGTAAGAATTTTAAAGCTTTTTGGTGATCTGGAGGAGAGGCTCCTCGTGTTCCGACTGGGTGGTAATGAGCTTAACGGAGGACATAACCGTGGAATGGTCGCGACCGAAGAGCTCTCCGATTTTTTTATATGGCATCTTAAGTTCATTTCGGCAGAGCGTCATGGCGATTTGGCGGGGGAGCGCTCGATCACGTGCTTGAGAGGGACTTAAAAGATCATCGGGCTGAATCCCGAAGTGGTCAGATACGGTTTCGATGATCCGTTGGGGAGTGACTTTTGACTTTTCTTCCTGCTCGATTAGATCGGACAAGTAATGCTTTGCGATAGAAATCGTAAGCGCTGTCGATAGTCGTCCCTTTGCCTCATGTTGGGCGTGGGTTCTCAAGATAAGCGCTTCCAAGGCCTGGATTAAACTGGTGTTAGAGCTTTTAAAGGTCTCAATCAAAAACAGCTTAACTTTGTTATGAAGCGGAAACTTTAGGGCATGGCATTTTAGATTCAAAATTTCCATTCGCTCTTCTGTCCTATAAGGAGCTAAGGGAAGGGTAATGCCCCACTCGAACCGTGAAATTAGGCGCGGCTCTATAAACTGCAATTCGGACGGAGGCAAGGAGCTGGCTAAAAAAATCTGCTTTCTCGCTAAGTGGAGCGAGTTAAAGGTGTGAAATAGCTCTTCTTGTGTGGCGTTTTTATGTGAAAGCTCATGAACATTATCTAAGATTAAAACATCGATATCACGATATGATGCTCTAAAAATTTGCATTTCAGAAGCGCGAATAGCTGATACGACATGTTCCGTAAAGGTTTCTGCGCGAGCGTATGTGACTTTTTTACCCTCTGCGCTCAATCGGTAAGCGAGAGCTTGGAGCAGGTGAGTTTTGCCCACGCCTTTTGGCCCCCACAGGTACACAGGATTAAAGTCGGAGGGGTCTTGAAGAATCTGGCAAGTAATTTGGTTGTCTTTGGAAGTAAAGAAATTTTCGAAGGTAAAGTGAGGGTTAACGGGATCAAAGTGAAGCTGGAACTTTGGGGGTTCCATTATTTTAGTTTTAGATTTCCCCTTTTTACCCTCTTCAGCCTCTTTCCCTTTAACGGTTAAATGTACTTTTATTTTTTTAAAGTTGTTATTGAGAAAGCTTTTTTCCAGTTTTTTGCGGATGTGCTCTTCAAACCAAAGGGCTTGAAACGAGTCTTTCGCTTCAAGATAAAGATTTTGCGCGTCAAATCGGGAAACTTTTAAGCTGAGGAGCCACTTTTTTACGGTGGACTCCCCAAGCTCTTTTTCTTGCTCTCGAAGAAACGTCTCCCACGCTCTCATCCGGCAACTATCCCTGTTTTATGGGCTCTTGCTTGGAGCGCTTTTGCATCCACCACTGCTGACCCATGCCCAGAAGCATGGATGAGAGCCAGTAGATGTTTAATCCGGATGGAAAGTTGTAGAACAAGAAGGTAAAGACCACTGCCATCATCGTTCCCATCGAACGGCTTTGACGCTGCTGATCGGTCATTTTGGATGGATCGGAAGGTCCGGGGGACATCAGTCTTTGTTGAAAGAACATCACAGCTCCCAAAATGAAAGGAAGCAGGTGAAACGAATTTCCGATGAAAGGAAGCGGATAGCCCCACGAAAATACGACGTCAGGCGCGGCCAAATCATTAATCCATCCCGGGATAAAGGTCGCTCCTCTTAACTCAAAGTTCGACTTTAGCAAGTCAAACATCCCGATCAAAAAGGGCATCTGAATCAACATCGGCAAGCAACCGGATAAGGGGTTCACCCCTTTTTCTCGGTAGAGGTTGACGATTTCCATTTGCGCTTTTTTTGGGTCTTTTTTGTACTTTTCCTGAAGTTTAGTCACCTCAGGGGCAATTTTTTGCATTGCAAGCGTCGATTTCATCGACCAGGCATTCAATGGATACAAAATAATTCTAAGCGCCACCGTAAGCAAGACGATGGAAAGTGCCCAAGAATGGGTTAGCCAATAAAAGCCCTTCATCAAGATCAGTAAGAACCTGGCAAACGGCTCAGAGATAAAGGCAAACCAGCCATGAAATGTCTGGGAAGCGATGTAGTCGGGGTTGTAGCCCGTTTCGGGATCGGTGTAGGTATTATCGATTTTTTTAAGTAAATCCGTAGCGAAAGGTCCCGCAAAGAATCGGAAGGAAGTGTTTCCTCCTTTTAGCGGAAGCATCAGGTTATACCCGGGCATTTTGTCCGCAGGATACAGATTATACTTTTCGTCGATCTCCACCAGGCGAGAGGGAACTTCAGTTCCTTTCACATACTGCACTTTAAATCCATCGGCACGTTGGTTTAAGGGGTCCATAATCATCCCCAAAAACCCGTTGGAATTTACCGCCCAGTCGGGGGAGGTGGAGGTCACGGTCAAAGTGTCTTTGGGAAGGTCGATTAAAACCACTTCCGGTTTTCCCGAACGTGTCTGACGATATTTTAAAGCGGGAGCAGGGCCGCCGGAGATCCATTCTACCTCGGGAATGCCGCTGCCGATCCAAAGCCCCCTGGCGTCGCCGTCGATATTGATATCAAGCTGGACGATGTAATCATCGATTAGGGTGAAAGTTTTTGTAATCGTTCTTAAAGCTTCTTTGGACTCGAAGACGATTTGAGTGGGCGTAAATTTTGTGACTTGATATTCAAGCTGACCTACTTCCGGAAAGTCGGAGGTCACCACGCCCGCGTAAAACTTTGAAGGAACCTTAACGCTTTTTTCGGGATTTTTTTGAATCAGATCGCGGCGGATCAAGGGGTAGTATCCCCCAAGTTCTCCTTGTTCGTGGGTCTTGCCGTCAGCGGTTTTATAGGAATGAGCGGGAAAGTGGGCGTTTTGAGGCTCTTGCTCGACCATTTTTCGGTCGAAGCCGATCTCTTTCACGACGCTTTCAGGGTCTTCCTTATCTTTAAAGGGGAGGTTGATCTCCGCAAGCGCGCCCCCTTTTGAGGAGAAAACGAGTTGTTGGTAGGGATTTTCAAGAACGTAGTAGGTTTCGTCAGAAAGGGCTTTGGGAGCTTCTTTTTGAGCTTCTTTTTTCAGCGCCTGTTGCTCGTTCCACTTTCTTAGTTGTTCTTGATGCTGGCTATCGAAGTACCAGTTGACTCCAAACAAGAGCGTAGATAGCAAAGCAACGTAGAGTAGAGTCTTTTTATCCATACAATCCTCGTATTACAAAAGGAAAAAATTAACACATTGTTGATGCTTAAGCAAGAAAGAAATATAGTACGCCATCATGATAGGGTTACTAGCTGCTCTCTTTGTTGCAGGCGATGCCAAAGCGGGCGTTTTACAGGCGAAAGAAAATTTAAAGTATGCCGAAGACACCGGCTTTGCTAAAAAAGAGCTCGCTAAAGCACTTTGGCTCGACCAAGATCAAGAAGGCGCGTTCAAAGTTTTTTTAGAAGCGCTTGCCGAAAGTATTACCGAAGAAAAACTCTTCGACCCCAAAGAAGATACAGTCTATCAAGAGGCATTAGCGCTTTATTTAAACCATCCCCCCGAAAAAACCGCGCTTATTTCCCGAGAGATTAAAGCGAGATATTTTGAGACGTCTCAAAGCAATCCCGGTTGGACACGACTTAAGCTATTAGTCGCCTTAGCAGAGGCGAACTTGTTTGAGTTTGAAGCGTTTTTCGATGACTTTTACGAAGCGTATCCACTTGCAAAAACTCACTACTTGTCTCAAAAGACGATCGCCATTTTATATATTAAACAATTTGAAAGAGCCAAACTTGAGTCGGAAAGAGAGAATATCCGAAATACCATTCAAGAAAAACTCGACAAAACACTTGCGCTCAACCCGGAAGATTTTTCTTTATACAGACTTAAAATTGCCTTCGCCCCAGTTGAAGAGAAAGACCGGGTGAAATTCATCGTCTTGAACAAAATCTTAGAGCACTCTATCATCCCGCCGAGAAGGGATGCGCTCTATTTTCTTGAGCTTGCTCATGAGTTAGGGGTAAAAGAGATAAAGGATCGCTGGCTTTCAAAAGCCAAAGTTTGGTATCCCGATAGTAGAGCCGTACAAGATTGGATGAATTATGGAAATTAAAGAGCTTGGCGACTACGCCATCATTAAGCAAATTGGGCAGGGAACACTTGGAACTTGCTTCCTAGCCGAGCATAAGTTTATGAAGCGGCAGTTTGTGATTAAACTGCTTCCCGAAGAGCTTTCTCAAGATCGCGCGTTTATTCAGCGTTTTGAGGAAGGGATTGGAGCTTTGTCCCACTTAAATCATCCTAATATTGTCGAAACCTACAATATATCGTTCGATCAGGGGAAATACTTTTTAGTCACGGACTGTATCATTGACGACTATCAGGAAACGACCAATCTTTCGCAGTATGTAACAGGGAAAAGAAGGCCTTTGACAACTGACGAGGCCTACCCGATTCTCCATCAAATTGCGGATGCCTTGGATTTTGTTCATCGCAAAAAGAATCTCGCGCACAACTCTTTAAAGCCTAACAATATCTTGATCGGCAAAGGAAAAGAGGGGGTGAAAGTTTATTTAAGCGACTTTGGACTCTCCCGAATCGTCGGCAGCGGACTTGTTTTAAGCCGTACCTTCAAAAGCGTCTCAGAAAGTTTGGGGATCGACTTCAAAAATACGGCCCAAGACGGCAAAAAAGTGTCCGCGCTGGCAAGCTCCTTTTTACAAAACTATCAGTTTTTAGCCCCGGAACAAAGAAGAAGTCAATTTACCTCGGGTCCCCAAGCGGATGTGTGGGCTTTTGGGGTTTTGACTTACTGGCTTTTAACCGGAGAGTACCCTGAGGGAAATTTTTCTTCTCTGGAGCCGGGCTGGCACAGGTTGGTGCTCAGCTGCCTGGAAACCGCGCCCGACAAGCGCGCAAAAGGTCTTAAAAGCGCTTTGGAGGCAACTCAAGCCTCCACGGCTTCTGCCGAAAAGTTCCAGGTAGAAATTCCCCAAATGGCACAGGCTGCTGTCGGAGTCTTAAAACCGGTCATACACACGCCAAGAATCGATCGTCCGACGGTCGACTTAGACCCGGCAGCATCGTTAGTGGTAGATACAACCGTCACAAAATATACTCCTGAGCCTAAAGATTTAGACAGCATCAAACCGTTAGAGACGAAAATGGTCGTGGTAGAGGGGGGAGAATTTGTTCGTGGATCCAAGGACGGCAACCGTGACGAGATGCCTCAGCACCGAATTACCCTTCCCAGCTTTGCCATCGATGTCCATCCGGTGACAAACGAGCAGTTTGTTCGTTTCTTAGAGGCAATGGGAGGAGAAAAAGACATCAACCATAACGATATCATCCGGATGAAGGACTCTCGTATTAAACGCTCTACCGGCAAGCTTGCGATCGAGTCGGGTTATTTAAAGCATCCCGTAGTCGGGGTGACCTGGTATGGAGCTCTATCTTACGCTAAGTGGGTGGGAAAAAGACTTCCGACAGAAGCGGAATGGGAAATTGCCGCTTCGGCCTGTGACGAGTCCAACCTTTATCCGTCGGGAGAAGATATTGAAAAAACGCAGGCGAATTTTTTCAGCTCCGATACCACTGCCGTTATGAGCTATCAGCCAAACCCTATCGGGCTCCACGATATGGCTGGCAACGTCTACGAATGGGTGAACGACTGGTATGGTTATAACTATTATGAGCAGTCCATGCAAGAGCCGGTTAATCCCATGGGCCCTATTCAGGGCGTCTATCGGGTCCTTCGTGGAGGCTGCTGGAAAAGTTTGAAAGAAGATTTAAGATGCTCAAGAAGACACAGAAATAACCCCGGAACGGTGAACGGCACTTACGGATTTCGTTGCGCGGCGGACGTTCAGTGAAGGTTTTGTTTGTCTGCTTAGGCAACATTTGCCGATCCCCCGCGGCAGAGGCGATGCTTAAAAAAAAAGCCTCTCATGCGGGGGTTGAAGTTGAAGTGGAAAGCGCGGGAGTAGGGGATTGGTATGAAGGGCATCTTGCCGATGTGAGAACGCGTGATGCGGCACAGAAGCGGGGGCTGGTTCTTTCGGGAAGAGCGCGCCTTTTTAAATTAGAGTTTATGAATGAATTTGACTACATTCTTGCCGTTGATAACCACGTTTTAAATCATCTTAAGCGATTCCAAAGTCCCAAACAGCGGGCTAAATTAGCTTTAATCACCCATTTTTCCGAATCATTTAAAGATTTGGAGATTCCCGACCCTTTTTACGGCAATGATGCCGCGTTTGAACATGTGTTCGATATCTTGGACGACAGTTGCGAGGGCTTCATAAAGGCGGTTGTGAAATAACCGCTTTTTCGGGTATCCTTTTTCACTTATGAAGCTATTACTTTCGAAGCCAAGAGGGTTTTGCGCCGGCGTTGAGCGGGCAATAGAAACCGTAGAAAAGTCGCTTGCCTTATGGGGCGCTCCCATTTATGTGAAGCATGAGATCGTTCACAATCGCTATGTTGTGGATGACTTAAAGTCGAAAGGAGCTATTTTTATAGAAGATTTGGCCGATGTTCCGAAGGGGGAGCGACTGATTTATTCTGCCCACGGGGTTTCTCCAAAAGTAAGAGAAGAGGCCAAAGCAAGAGATTTGATCGAGATTGATGCTACTTGCGGACTTGTCACCCGCGTCCACTCTGCGGTAAAGCGATTTGCCGACAAAGGGTATCAAATTATTTTAATTGGCCATCGCGACCATGTGGAGATTATCGGAACGGCTGGAGAGGCTCCCGAAATGACGACGATTGTAGAAAGTGTTGCCGATGTCGAGGAGTTAAACTACTCTAAAGACGATAAATTATTTTATATTACCCAGACGACTTTGTCTCTTGATGATGTCAAAGAAGTCACCGAGGCACTTCAAAAGAAATACCCCTGGGTTGAGACGCTTCCGAGTTCCTCGATTTGCTACGCCACCACGAACCGTCAGCTCGCGCTCGGGGAAATTACCGACGAGACCGATTTAGTCTTGGTTGTGGGTGATCCCCAAAGTTCCAATTCCAACCGTTTAAGGGAGCTTGCTTCAAAACGAGGAATTGCTTCTTATTTAATCAATGATGAGAGTGAAATTGATGCCGGTTGGCTTGACGGCGTAAAGGTGATCGGTCTTACTGCCGGGGCGTCTACTCCGGAGACCATCGTCCAGGCGTGTATTGAAAAGCTGATTAAGCTTGGCGTTGAACAGGTAGAAGACGTGGTCTACACCCAAGAAGACGTCATATTCCAACTTCCCAAGCAAGTGCTGGTAGCTCTCGGCCCGAAGGGTTAACTGTTAGAGATTCTTTTGGAGTGCGGAG
>JAGROB010000106.1 GCA_020440465.1 Chlamydiia bacterium | reverse complement strand
GATTAAAGAGATATCGTGATCTAAGAGGAGCTTTAATTTCTTTCGCTTGGACCCCACAATCGGATAGGGGTCTTTATTCCAAAACAGGCCATGGTGCACAACCAGAAAATCAGCGCCCCTCTTAACCGCGTCTTCGATTACTTTTAAAGACGCCGAGACCGCAAACGCTCCCTTCATAACCTCGGATTTACCCTCTACCTGAAGACCGGTTGGACAATAGTCCGCCATCTCATCGGGGTCTAAATAGGTCTTTAAATACGCTGTAATCTCTTTTAACTTTGTCATGTCATCAAATTTACGCTTGAAAGATCCGTCTTGTCAAACAAAAACCAAAAGCCTTAAAAAAGAACCAATGACTGATATTTTCAATCAAGCAAAAAAAGCCGTCGGAGAGGCTGCTTTAGCCTACATTCAATCCGGCATGAAAGTGGGGCTGGGAACAGGCTCAACCACCCGTTACTTTATCGACGCTTTAGGACGAAGCAAGCTCGATATTCATGGATTGGCAACTTCTAAAGAGAGCGAGTTACTCGCTAAAAAATGGGGAATTCCCCTTCTGGACCCCGAAACCGCGGACACTTTGGACATCACGATCGATGGCGCGGACGAAATTGACGGGAAGTGGCGTCTGATTAAAGGGGGCGGAGGCGCGCTCTTAAGAGAAAAAATCACTGCTTCTATCTCCAAAGAAGCGATTTATATCGTGGATGAAAGTAAGGTTAAAAAACACTTAGGCTCCCATCCCCTACCCATTGAAGTGCTTCGATGGGGAAAAGAAGGCACCCGAAAAATTTTGACGGAACTAGGGTTTAAAGGGGATTTTAGACCCGGGTTTATCACCGACAACGGCAATGTGATTTACGATATCACTTTTGACTCCCCCATAGAAGACCCGGAGTTATTAGATCATAAACTAAATCAAGTCCCCGGAGTGCTTGCTACCGGATTATTCTTCAACTTAGCCTCCAAAGTCCTTGTAGGCGATAAAAACGGCCACGTGAAAACGCTATGACAAAAGAGCTTATACAACTATCTTTCGATAAAATCATGCAAACCCGCAACTATACGGTCGTTATCTTAGCGGCCAGAGAAAAACGGTTTGCGATCTACACCGAACCTTCTATCGGAAAAGTGCTTCAGCTTTTTCTTACAGGCGTTCAAAAGTCAAGGCCTCTTACCTTTGACTTGATCACAAGTATCTTTGACGGCTACAATATCCAAGTCAAGCAGGTTGTGATTAACGACTTAGTCGACACCACCTACTATGCCAGGCTCTTTCTTGAGCAAGACGAGGGGGATTTAAAGCATGTCGTTGAAATCGATGCCCGACCCTCCGATTGCATCTCGATCGCGCTGATGAACAATGTTCCCGTGTTTTGCACAAGAGACGTTTTAGACCGAACCATACACATAGAAGACTGATGAAAAAAAGATCTGAAGTTCCGTTAGAAGATTGCTGGAATGTAGAGGCAATCTATCCCGACACCGAAAGCTGGAGAAAAGATTTTAACAGCCTAAAAAAAGAAGGAAAACTCTATCTTGAATCCATTCTTCGCTTTAAGGGAAGACTGGGACAAAGCCCTGAGACGCTTAAGATGCTCATCGAAGCGCAGCAAGTGATCGAAAGAAAGCTTGTGAACTTGTATGTCTATATGCACCTAAAGCACGACGAGGATATCGCTGAAGAAACTTACAAAACCCCTTACGGAGAGATTCAAGCAGCGCTTTTCGACTTTCAAAAACAAACTTCCTGGATTGAACCGGAGTTGATCGAGCTTTCGGAAGAGACGCAAAAAATCTATCTCGAATCAAAGCCGCTGCAGCCGTACCGCTTTCAGTTGGAAAAAACGTTTCGCCTAAAAGAACATACGCTCTCTTCGGACAAAGAAGAGCTTGTGGCGCTCGCTTCAAAAGCTTTAAGAACTCCCGGTTCCGCTTTCTCTGCGCTTAATGACGCTGACCTAAAATTTCCCGATGTGGAAGACTCCAATGGGGAAAAACACGCCCTTTCTCATGGCTCATACCAAGTTATGCTGAGAAGCTTTGATAGAAAGCTAAGAGAAAACGCCTTTAAAACCTACATGGGCCGCTATGATGCCTTTGACAACACGATGGCGGAATTGATTCAGGGTGCGGTTCAAGCTAACATTTTTCAAGCCAAAGCGCATAAGTTTAACTCTGCTTTGGACGCGGCGCTTTTCCCAAAAAATATCGACACACAAGTCTACCGCTCACTTATCGATACGGTCAGAAACCGAATTGGCGCCCTTCACGACTATTATAAAGTGCGAAAAAAGGCGCTTGGCGTTGAAAAATTGCACCTTTGGGATCAGTCAGTGCCGATCACCCCTGAATTAGAAATCCGGATGGAGTACCCAGAAGCGGAAAAAGTGATCATCGAATCCATGAAACCGCTTGGAGACGACTACGTTAAAAAATTAGAAGAGGGGCTAAAAAATGCCCGTTGGGTCGATCGCTACGAGAATAAAAATAAGCGCTCCGGAGCCTACTCCAGTGGCTCGTACGACACCCAGCCCTACATCCTGATGAACTACAAGGGAATATTAAGAGACGTCTTTACGCTAGCGCACGAGGCGGGGCACAGCATGCACTCCCTTTACTCCAAGACTCAGCCTTATCAGTACTACGGCTATCCGATTTTCTTAGCAGAAGTCGCCTCCACCTTTAACGAGGAGCTTTTATCCGTTTATCTTCGGGAAAACGCAAAGTCGACGGATGAAAAGATCTTCTTGATTAACCAAAAATTAGAAGATATTAAAGCGACCCTGTTTAGACAAGTGATGTTTGCCGAATTCGAGCTTCTCATTCACGAGCATGCCGAAAAAGATCTGCCGATCACTCCCGCTTTTTTGAAGACGAAGTATAAAGAGCTTTGTGACTTTTACTTTGGAGAGGATGTGGTCGTTGATCCAGAGATTGATATTGAGTGGGCCCGAATCCCCCACTTCTATTACAACTTCTACGTCTAC
>JAGROB010000105.1:5225-15224 GCA_020440465.1 Chlamydiia bacterium | reverse complement strand
CCTGTTGCTCCGGTAGCCCCCGTCGGCCCGGTTTCTCCATTGGGATCTCCATCTCCTGTAGGCCCGATAGGTCCCGTAGGGCCGGTGGGACCCGTTGCTCCGGCATCCCCTTGTGCTCCGGTGGCTCCTTTAGCGCCCGGCGGCCCGGTATCTAAATCCTTACATTTAGGGGGGGGAATAATCGGCTCAAAAAAATCGATATCTAACGCGAACAAAGAAATTGTCCCAACGGGCGAAAAGATCAATCCAAAGAGTGCCAAAAAGGTCCAAAGCTTTAATCTCATAGTATATTCCTATCTTTCATCAGGGCGTCTCAAAGGGGACAAAATACGTAAACGGCAAGGAGATGCTGTGGGCAAAAGTGCCTGCCTCGATCGTAAATGACTGGTTGATCGAATCCACCTGCGGGATCGAACCGGTCACGGTATATACTACATTTCCTGTCTGCGTCACCTGAAAGCCCGCAGGATCATCGGCATAAATAATATAGCCCGTATGGTAGGTGCCAAATAACGGTGGATCGACCACAATCGGCGGCGTCGGGAAGTTTAAGTTGCTGTAGCCCGGCAGGGTATCAACCGTTCCATCGGGGTAGGACACATACGGTACAATTAAAAGCAGATTTTGGGGCTCTGCCGCCAAATCCAGCTCTAATTGAATAGTAAAATCATCTTCCGTAACATCTTCTACGAAGGGATTAGCTCCCGTAGGTCCTGTCGCGCCTGTCGCGCCCGTCTCTCCGGTAGGGCCCGTCGCTCCCGTAGGTCCTGTATTTCCCACAAGGCCGGTAATTCCGGTGGCTCCGGTGGGACCTGTAGCTCCGGTGGCTCCCTGGGCTCCTTGGGGTCCTTGAAGACCCTGAGCACCTGTCGCTCCGGTATCACCCGTGGCACCTGTCGCCCCCGCGGCGCCCGTCGGACCCGTAGCTCCCGTGGCACCTGTAGGTCCAATGAGTCCAATTAAACCCGTAGGGCCGGTAGGACCTGTGGGACCTCTGGGGCCGGTAGGACCCGTGGGGCCGGTAGGACCCGTTGGACCCTCCGCTCCCGTATCTCCCTTTGGCCCTTTCGATCCGGTAGGACCTGTCGGCCCTCTTTTGGGATCGGTACAATCGGAGCAAGAGCCCACTTTATCCAAAGACAGCCCGTTAGCCGCTTCTAAAGGGAGTTGAAAGCCAAACAACCCCAAACATCCCGCTAGAAGAACTCCTTTAATCATTTTTTTCTGAAAACTCATCTTAAATCCTCTTAAACAGGCGGAACAATGTAGGTATAAGACACATCTGCTTGCATCGCATCAGCGGGCTGAGTGTCTTGGAAAAAGGAAACCGGATCAAAGACTATCGGATCGCCCGGATTCCCAACAATCGCGCTGTTATCCACAGACACTCTCATCACCCCGTCAATGGGGTTCCCAAGTCGTGCATAGTCATAGACCCCAATATGATACGTTCCAAATGGAGGGTCGTTTACCGTTAAATCGGGAAAGACAATCGGACTCACAAAGGGCGGGACTTGATATGCTCCCAGTTGCACTGTTCCATCAGGGTAGACGATATATGCTCGAATTGAGTTATTGGCTCCCCCGGAATTTACATCCACTTCAATCGATACCGTAAAGGACTCGCCCGTATCGGGAATGACATAATCGGGGCCGGTCGCTCCAGTAGCCCCGGTCGCTCCTGTGGCTCCCGTAGGGCCGGTAGCACCTGTAGGACCTGTGGGACCCGTGGGACCTGTAGGGCCCGTGGGGCCTTGAGATCCCTGAAGTCCCGTAATTCCCGTAACGCCGGTCGCACCCGTTGGGCCGGTAGCGCCGGTAGCACCAGTTGCTCCGGTCGCACCGTCAGCGCCGCTTGCTCCTGTCACTCCTGTGAGACCTGTAGGGCCTGTAGGGCCGGTCGGGCCTGTAGCACCCGTTGCACCGGGATCACCTTCCGATCCAAAGGGACCTGTGGGGCCGGTCGGGCCCGTAGGGCCGGTATCTCCCGTCGCTCCCGTTCCCCCTGTGGCTCCTGTGGGGCCTGTAGGGCCTTGTGGAGGTCTTACACATTTATCACAATCGGTGTTGTCGCAAGCCGCTTGAAGGCCGGCGGCATGACCCAAGAAAAAGAGTGCGAAAGCAAAAAGTAAAGTTTTCCTCATATCATGCCTCAATAGTTAGTGATCCAGCAACAGCCGCGCTGTTTCTTGATGGCCATATTGCGGTATACCGGCTCTGAAAGCGGAGCGGATAGGCCGCAAGAATAGGGAAGACAAATCACTTCGAAGGGGAAAGAAACCGTTGCAACCCCTTGAACGTGCCAATCATTATCCCTTTCCTTAAAGGTTCTGACTTCCAGCCGAATGTACCTTTTCCATTCGATAAAAGCGCGCGCTAAAAAAGCCCATTCATCTCTTTCGGAATACGTTCTTTCATACCAAGCCGTTCCAATCGCGGCATAAAAGCGGAGCATATCGTTGTAATAAGCGTTTCTTCCCACCTCTACGTCAACACCTCTTTCCACTTGCTCGATATTATTCACCTGAACAAAGAATCCAGCGGCATAATCATCAAAGGTGTTGGCCACTTTTAAATGAGATTTAGCCCCTACGGGAAGATATCCGTTCGCACGAGCTTCCCAAGTATTCGAAAGCCATTCAATACCGCCCCCTACTTGATGATAGGTATCTTGAACGCCTTCTCTTGCATCATAAAATAGATTAGCCCCTACGATATGACAGGTTCTTTTGGGCTGCCAACGAATGCCTATGCCGGCAGATCCCGCCCACTTATAGTTAGAAAAGCGAAGCAGACTTGCCTGATAAAAAAGATATTTTCCGGCGAGCTTACATTCGGGAAACCAAATGATGCGAGCGAAAGGATAGTTTTTTTCCGTATCAATGTACTCCCCGGTTGCAAACCCGAAATCAAGATGACTTGTAGGGCGTGTACAGCAGACCGGTTTACACGGTTTTGGAGGTGGACAACAAAGAGGCATTACAAAATCGGGACACGGCTCGCAGCAAAGTTCGCAAGAAGGGTTATCTGAAGAATCAAAATACGCTTGCCCCCCCATCGGACCCTCAACCAACCCCTCTGGGCCGGGATAATTGTCATAGATGATGGCATCATAGTAAAGTGGCTCCGGTTCCACTCCGAAAAGCACTCCTAGAAGACAAAAGAATGGTAAAAACAGATATTTCGCTCTCATAGCTCGGATTTCCCAATAGCTTACAAATTAAATTTATAACTATAGCTATTTTGAAAATCCCGTCAACACACAATACTCTTTACCCCATTTAACGAAGTGAGAAAGCCCTTCTTTTAATGAAGTTTTGGGATAAAAGTTTAAGGCTTCGGAACTTTCTTTAATGTCGGCAAACGTTTGAGTCACATCGCCCGGCTGCATGGGTAAAAGTCTTTTTTCCGCTTTTTTTCCGATCACTACTTCCAAGGTTTCCACAAATTCCATCAATGTGACAGGTTCGTGATTTCCTAAATTAAAGACTCGGTTGCCTCGATCAAGATCAAGCGCGCCTAAAATTCCGGCTACGATATCATCGATATAGGTAAAGTCCCGCATACAATTGCCGAAGTTATAAAGTTCAATGGCTTTTCCCTCCATAATCGCTTGTGAAAAGGAAAAATAAGCCATATCGGGCCTTCCCCAAGGACCATAAACGGTAAAAAATCTAAGCCCCACACAATCTGCATCAAATAAATGGTGATACGTTTGAGCCATTAACTCATTTGATTTCTTAGTCACCCCGTACAAACTTGCTTGACTGTCGGTTCTGTCATGAATGGAGTAGGGTATTTTTTCGTTAAGCCCGTAAACAGAAGAGGAAGAGGCGTAAACAAGCTTCGTCTCAGGATATTTTCGAACCAGCTCAAGAACGCTTAAAAACCCGTCAATATTGGAGCGAATATAAGCTTCCGGGGCTTTCAACGAATACCTTACCCCTGCCTGGGCAGCAAGATGGATGATATGGGTAAAACGCTCTTTTTCCATCAATTGAAAGAGCGTATGCTTATCGTTAATATCGGCATTGATAACTTCAATTCCGGCCTCTTTTAAACGGCGAGCCCGCTCTTTTTTTAGCTCGACGGAATAATAAGGATCAAAGTTATCGTAACCCACCACATGATGATCTTTGAGTGCCAAAGCCGTGTGATAGCCGATGAAACCGGCCGCGCCGGTCACGAGAATTCTTTTCACATTTGTCATAAGTTTTGATTATACTTATGTGTGTAAATTATGGCTAAACGAACGATCGCCGCATTTGACTTTGACGGCACCCTTACCACCCGCGATACTTTGATTCCTTTTATTCTCTTTATAAAGGGGGCTCCAGAAACGCTTTGGATTTTTCTAACGTCTATTCCCCTCCTTATGATGTACCTCTTCGGCTTGAAATCCCGAAAAGAGCTTAAGGAATTCTATATTAGCCAAGCCTTTAAAGGGATGTCGGAAGAAAAAATAGAAACTCTCGGCAGCGCCTTTGCGGAAAAACAACTCGATCGCTACCTTCGGACAAAAGCGCTTGAAAAAATAAGTAACCATCTGGACAAGGGACATGAAGTCGTGCTAATTTCCGCAAATTTGGATACCTATCTAATCCCTTGGGGCAAAAAACACAATTTTCACAAAGTGCTTTGTAGCGAGGTTGATTTAAAGACGAGGCTGCTTAAAGGAGAAAACTGCCGCGGAGAAGAAAAAGTCAAACGCCTTTTGGCCTGGGCCGGCCCCAAGTCAAATTATGAACTTTGGGCTTACGGTGACTCCAAAGGGGATGAAGCTTTGTTAAAGCTCGCCGACCATCCAGTATATCGGGGAATATGAACGAAAAACCGAAAGATTTTGATGAGCCGCTTCTTAAAGGGTGGCGCTTTAAGCTTTTGATCACGATTGTCATCTTGACTTCTTTGGGCTATCTTTTATTCACGCTTTGGGCTGGATTTGACGGGGTCGTTGACGGCGTTAAAAAGGTGGGCATCGTTGGCATTATAACAACCCTTTTGATAGCTTGTTTTGCTTTTTTTATGCGATTTTTAAGGTGGCAAAGCTATTTAAGAGCCCTTCATCACAAAATTCCGTTTTTTAAATCCCTTAAAATTTTTGTATCCGGATTTGCGCTAACCATTACCCCCGGAAAAACGGGGGAGATGGTACGGTCAGTCTTTGTCAAACCCTATAACGTCTCTTATAGAGAAAGTTTGGGGATGTTTTTATCGGAAAGAGTCTCCGATGTTTTGGCCGTGATTTTAATCGCTTCGGCAGGCCTTTGGCATTACTGCGAGGCGCGGCCGATCGTCATCTTTTTTCTATTTTTAACAGCCAGCATCATTATTGTTGCATCCCAGACTAGATGGCTGCTTTGGATCGAAGAGAAACTCACCCACATCCTTCCCGAAAAAATTCAGCACTACCCCAACTTTTTAATCGAGGGAATGATCGCTTTTAGAGCCTGTTTTCAGCCTAAAGTGATGATTCCCGGGATTTTATTGGGCGTTTTGGCTTGGGGGGCGGAAGGGTCGGCGTGTTATCTGATTTTAAAAACGCTTGGCGCCAATATTCCTTATTACACGACGCTTTTCATATATGCTTTTTCTCTTTTGGTTGGTGCGATCACGTTCTTACCTGGAGGGGTAGGGGGCACGGAAATATCGATGGCGCAGCTTTTCATCTTGAATGGGATCGACTCCACGACGGCTGTGACGGCAACTCTCATGATAAGAACCCTAACCCTTTGGTTTTCAGTGTTTTTAGGCTTAATTGTTATCCCCAAAAAAGACCCCCAAGCTTCTTAACTTCAATTCTCGATGAAATTCTTACAGGATATCAATGATGGCAAGGATGGCAAGGATAGATCCCTTTTTCATCCTTGATATCCTTCTTGAAATCCTTGACATCCTGTAAAATTTCTTAACATGACTGTGTCCTGAAATCACTTCGAAAAAGGAACCTGATCGCGAGTAAGCTGGCCAAAAGACCGCTCCATTATCCCTTCAAACGGCTCTTCCTTAACCTTGATGCGGCGCCCCTTTTTTTCCTGCCATATATAAAACGTCAAACGATCCTGTTCATAGACAACGGACGAAACATAGCCGTCCACCTCTTCAAAGCAAAGCTCTACAAGCGGTTCATCGGGAAGTAAATACAAGATGGCCGCCATCATCCGGGAAGCTTCCGAGACATCTACATGCTTATATGAAAAGAAAATAAGCCCTTCTTCTTTTTCAATACATTGAAGTCCCTGCTCTCTTTCAACAAGTTGAACGTTATTTTCCGGACCTTTGGGGGAACAGGCTGCTAAAAATAAACACAAAAAAGCAATTGCTTTCATCCAATCTTCTCTATTAAATTTAGAATCTAACTTTATAGATGAGCGATTTTTCATGAAACGAATCCCTACCGATCTTCCCGACGTTATTTTAATCGAGCCCACTGTCTTTGGCGATGATCGGGGCTACTTTTTAGAGACGTATCAGAAAAAACACTTCGAAGAGCAGCTTGGGATTAATGCTCAATTCGTTCAAGACAACCTTTCGTTTTCTCAAAAAGGGGTCCTTCGTGGACTCCATTATCAACTGAATCACCCCCAGGGAAAGCTGGTGCAGGTGATTACAGGTGAAGTCTTCGATGTCGCCGTCGATTTAAGACAGTCATCACCTACCTTCGGCAAATGGGCAGCCTTTCACCTATCCCAAGAAAATAAACGTTTAGCTTATATCCCGCCCGGCTTTGCCCACGGCTTTTTAGTTCTGTCCGATACCGCCCATTTTCACTATAAATGTACGGACTTTTACGCCCCCAACGACGAACATACCCTTCTTTACAACGATCCCACTTTAAACATTAGCTGGCCGCAAGGTATTTCCCCTCTTCTCTCTTCTAAGGATAGAAACGGCAAGCTATTGAAGGATGCCGTATTATTTTAAAGGGGTTAAGAGCCCCTTGAGAATTGTTC
Organism: Chlamydiia bacterium; assembly: GCA_020440465.1. Classification (GTDB taxonomy): domain Bacteria; phylum Chlamydiota; class Chlamydiia; order Chlamydiales; family Parachlamydiaceae; genus JAGROB01. Next base: position 8,271 of record JAGROB010000105.1, on the reverse strand, counting down.
CAAGAAAAGCGAGCGGTCAAAGTCTTCCAAGAAGCCCGGCTCACGGGAGAGGCTCTCATGGTGAGTGCCGACGGCGTAAGGGGTATAAAAGGGCTTAAAGCCGTGCTGATTTAAGCGACGACAAAGATCGGTATCGGAATAGGCGACTGGATATAAGAGCTCATCAAAGCCCCCCACCTTTTCAAACTTCGATCTTTGAACTAGGGCCGCTGCCGCAGTGACGGCATCGGGTACATGAAGCATTTTAGCAAAGCGCGTCTTTTCAAAGCGCTCCTTCATTTCAATATGACTCCAGCAAACGGATCCGGGATACGCATTTTCAGGTTCAATATGAACCCCTGCATGCTGAATCAACCCGTTTGGATAGTGCAATCTACATCCCACAAGTCCCAGTTCCGGCTGAAGAGCCCACCGTGACATTTCTAAAAGGGCATCCGGCTCCAAAATAGCGTCGTTATTTAAAAAACAGATCAAGGGGAAGGGATTGCTCGTGCTTCTAACGCCTATATTGTTAAGTCGCGAGTAGTTGAAAGGCTCTTCCATCCGAATAACCTCGCAGCCTAAGTCTTTAAGCACTTTTGCAACCGATAAATCTTCACTTCCGTTATCAACCACCGTGATATGGACTTCAACGCCCTTAGAAGCTAAAGCTGAAGCTGCCGCTTTCAAAGTTAGCTCTTTCATATCCTTGAAGGGTATAATGACTTGAATCATCGGCACACCCTCTAAAGCAGGGATCGCCCTTATTGTTTCTGACAAAAGGCCGGGGACAAGTTGCCAATCCAATCCTTTTTCTTTGAAATAGTGCTGCTTTTCGCTGAGTAGATCCCTTTGTTGATCTAAGTTTGCCCGAGCGATAAGGGGCAAAGGAACAATTATAGGAACAACCCCTTTAAGATCGAGTTTTTCAAGGGATAGCTTCGACTCCCAAAAAGGGGCCTTAACTAATAAAGCAGAGACTTCTTTAGCCTGAAACTCGTAGGGAAAATGAAGTGTTTTCGGGGTTCGATAAAGCGTTCCCGGCAAAAGCTTGTCTCTTTTATCCAGCTCGACTGACTCTGCATAAAGCGCATTTATTTCGGGTTTCGATACAATCAGCTGCTCATAACGGTAAAGCGCGTCCGCTCGAAGGGCTTCTCCTTCATAAAGGGTTAAAACGTAATCACCTTTGGGATCGACATTGAATTTTAGCTTCGGAAATAGCTCTTTAAGATTTTGATCTTCCTCTTCGACAAATAGAATCACCTCAAGCTTGGAAGTTGTCTGAGAAAAAACAGATAAAAGCGTTCTTTTTAAGGCATCCAAGTTGCCCTGAGAGGCATAAATAACCACCGAAAACTCATGTTGGGATATGAGCTGATGAAGCCCTTCCAGGACGCGTCTTTGTTTGGGGGCGAGCGGCGCTAAAAAGTCGACCTCTTTCATCTCTTGATAAAAAGATCTTAAAAATGACTGGCTCGCTTTTTTAAGGTGATGCCTCATGAAACTAAAATAGCTCCAAAGGCCCCCGGAGCGAATCGCTTTTAGGAGGGTTTTTCCCTTTCTTAAAGTAAATCTCTTAAACATAGTCTCGCTTTGAGTGATAGGGCTTTAAAAAGGGAGTAACCCTTCGGCTTTTCATTTTTAAAAGAATCTAATAGGGTGTAAAGCGGCTTTACACACTCACTCCATAAAAACTTTTGGGATAAAGCTTTGGATTGAACCTTATAAGGCTCCGGGTTATTGCGAATTTTAAGAATAGCGGCTTTTATCCCCGAAACATCTTGGTATCCTACTTTAATCCCGGCTCCTTCTTTATGAATCAATTCCCCGAAGAAGTCGCCTTCCGTTAAGATCATAGGGATAGAAGCCCACAAGTAATCCAAAACGCGCGTTCTGAAACTGTACCTTGTTTCTAAGTGATTGAAATGACAAGAGACGCCGATATCCGCAGAAGAAAGATAAGCCCCTCTTTTTTCGTAAGGGACCCAACCGGGGTTAAAAAAGACCGACTGATCCAGCACCTCAAGCTTCATGGCCAGCTCTATCGCTTTTTTCTCCATTATATTTTGAGACTTTTCCTTTCCCGGAGGAGAAGAACCCATGTAAAGCAGCTTTACAACAACCCCTTCCTGATTCAATTCATAAACTGCTTGAATCAACGTTAGGGGGTCGAACCAATTCCAAATCCCTCCTCCCCAAATTAATAGGGTGTCGGTTTCTTTAAGCTTATATTTTTCTCTAAGCTCTCGATGCTTTGAAATGGGCTCGCTTTGAACCCCAAAGGGAACAAACGCCATCCATGTATTAAATGTGGGGTCTATTTGATATCTTGCCGGCGAAACCCTTCCCAAGCTTAACCAGAAACCGATCCATAGATCTTTTTGAGAAGCGCTCGCATACATCACGCCATCAGCCCCGCTAAGACAGTATTTCATCAGCTCAACATCTTTGATTTGCTTAAGGCTCTGTTGCTTTAAGGGAGCGATTTTGAACTTTTCTAAATTCTCAAGCGGGAGGGGATCATAAGCGTCAAGAATATGAAAAGGCTTATAAAGAGCCATCCAACCGAGCCATCTCAAGGGAAGGGGCTGAGAGATGACGACATCCGCCCAACGGATCAAAGAGCGTATCTTGGTATGCGACTCAAACCGATACCCTTTTGGATTAAAATCAGGGGTATTAGGTACGGCTAAAACTACTTCGTGTTGCTTCGAAAGCTCTTGGGCTATCTCATGGGAGCGAATTTGGGGTCCTGACATCGTCTTTGCCACGGGACCTAAAGCAATCATCAAGATCTTCATGCTAAAGTCCAGTTGTCACCCAAGTACACCCCGCCCATTCTGGATAGGTGCTTATACTTTTCATTTCTTAAGGGTGAAAAGAGCGGAAATTTCAAGAAGAGCTCATCTTTTAAGATCGGCTTCTTGTTATGAATCACACACTCCAAGCGGATATAATACTCTCCCTCGTTAAAAAGCTTTGCCGGCAGAGGGAAAGCCAATCGATACGATCCCGGCTGATTATATTTTTGCATTGCTTCAGGACTATCGGAGATGTGGGAGCG
>JAGROB010000105.1:0-5159 GCA_020440465.1 Chlamydiia bacterium | reverse complement strand
ACCTGATATTCAAGCTCAAGTTTGGGCTCATCATCTGTTGTAAAATACTCACCGTTTTGGCTGCCCGAAAGAGCAAATTTCTGAAAACGTATGTGCTCGTCGCCAAAGTCTCCTTCCCATGCAAGTGTTTTATTCTGAAGCGTCTTTAAGTATTCTGACACCGTCTTTTCAATCGGTCCAATGGATTTAACGGTGCCCTCGTCTAGCCAAAGACCCTTATTGCAGAGCCCCGCGACATTCCCCATATCGTGACTTACAAATAAAACAGTTCTTCCACATTTTCCGAGCTCTCCTAACTTCTTCAGGCATTTTTCTTGAAAGGCTTGATCCCCGACGGCCAACACTTCATCTACAATCAAAAGATCGGGGTCTAAATGGGCGGCAACGGAAAACCCCAAACGTGTAAACATACCGGAAGAGTAGTGCTTTACGGGCGTATCTAAAAACTTTTCCACCCCGGCAAAGTCGACTATTTCATCAAATTTTAAGCGGATCTCTTTAGCACTCATCCCCAAGATCGCTCCGTTAAGATAAATATTTTCTTTTCCCGAAAGCTCGGGATGAAAGCCGGTGCCAACCTCTAAAAGACTAGACACTCGCCCCCGAATGATGGCTGAGCCACTTGAGGGCTCTGTTATCCGTGAAAGCACTTTTAAAAGCGTCGATTTACCGGCACCGTTTCTTCCGATAATTCCCAGTCGATCACCCGGCTCGATGTTAAATGACACCTCATTAAGCGCAAAAAAAGTCTCTTGTGAACACTTCCTCTTTCCTTTAAGAAAGCCGGCAAGCGTGTCGACTAAAGTCGAATGGCCACGGGAGAGATCGTGCCGGATTTGGTATTGCTTAGAAAGGTTTTTAACTTCGACAATCGGCTTCATATCAGATCTCCAAAGTCTCTTTCAACGCGCCTAAACACCTGGGTTCCGACGTACAAGGAAGTCAAAGAAATGCAAAATGCCATGAGCGTCGCTCCAAAGAGAAAGGGGGCTTTCACTCCAAAAAGGGCGTAACGAAACCCCTCAATCACTCCGGCAAGGGGATTTAAGTAATAAAGCCAGAGCCATTTTTCCGGAATCATGAAGCTCCCATAGCCCACAGGAGAAGCATACATCCCCAGCTGGACAAAGAACGGAACAATAAAACGAACATCCCGCCACTTAACAGTTAAGCTGGACAAGATAAGTCCCCACCCCGTTGTCAAAATAAACAAAATCAAAAAGTAAAGAGGAAGCCAGCCTAATGTGCTGAAACTAAACGACCCCAAAAAGGGGGTCAGAGTTAAAAGCAACACGAAGCTAATCCCAAAATCCACACCCTGAACCAAGATTTGACTTAAGGGGAGCACCATCCGGGGAAAATAGATACGGGTCAAAAGCGCCGGATTATTCAGCAAGCACGTCGTCGTTTCCGTCATGGCGCCCGAAAAAAAGAGCCACGGCACCATACCGGCCAACGCAAATAATGGATAAGCCACCCCCTCTGACGGAAAGTTTGCAAGCTTCCCAAAAATCAATGTAAAGATGGCCATGGTGATCAAAGGACGAAATAGAGCCCAGGCAACCCCCAAAGTTGCCTGCTTGTAGCGTACAAGCACATCTCTTAAGGTAAAAAAACCCAAAAGCTCTTTAGCTTTAAAGAGCTCCTTCCAATATTTAGCCACGGGTCTTTTTGCTTCTAAAATCACTTCCTGCATAGCCACAGATTTTAAGCTATGCCCTTATAAAATTAAAGGGTTTGCATTTAACGATTTATCCCTTAAATTATTTATATTATGAGTTTAAGAGTTGCCACGTATCAGCTGGGTCCAGGATTTGCACATGATCAAACTCTTGATTGTGATCCAACCCTTTATGCCTCGAAGAACTCTTTGGGTAATACGTTTTATGTAGCAGCCGAGCGACAAGCCCTTTATGCAGAAAAGCTTAAGGCCACAGCAGAGCGTCTATCCCATTTGGCGGATGTTCTCTTAATTCAAACTTCAACCTTTAATAGTTCTGACCCTCAGAAACACGCCCCCTTTTTTGAAGCGCTGAAAGGCCGTGGCTTTAATGTAATTCACGGATCTGAAGCATCAGTTACTACCTATATAGCTTTCAAAGACGAGTCCTTATCTCTGGTAAGCCACGAAACCATATATTTTAAAGAGCTTTCTGAGAGTTACGAGAACCCCTTAGATGCAACTGTCGCCACACTGAAGATACCTAACAGTAAAAGATTAATAACGCTGGTTTCTCTTTGTTTTGTTGAAATGGTCCTTTTCAATTCAGATCCCTCAACTTATAACGGAGATAAAAAAACACGGACGGATAATCTTAACTATCTAACCGAAGTGATCTCACGTATATCTCTATCTAATCGAGAAAACCTGGTTTTGCTTGGAGGAGGATTTTCAACCGACCGTTTTAATGATGACAACAACTCCTTTCCGTATCTTGATAGATTACTCTATAAAGAAGTTCAGGCTACTCAATTTACTCATGTATACTCGCATGAAAATCACCCTTATATAACGGATGGATTTTGGATGAAAGCCCCACCAAATCAAGCCCTTCCAAAAGTCTCTCTTCAAGTTCCTGATAACTTTATCAACAAAAAATCAACAGAGAAGCTTTCAAGAGAAGCTATTGTTAATACCACTAGCGTCTCCTCCCACAAGCCTGTAATATTAACCCTTTCTTTCGAAGAATCATAATGGCTTTACCCCTTCGAGTTGTCACGTATTATATTGGCTGCCAAGAGCTAGATCCTACTATCAATAGCCATCAGAGGATCTTTCAAGCCAAAGAAATGGCCGTTTTAGCTCCGGTGATCTCTCAACTGAAAAGGAAGGCTTTTGAAGAAAAAGAAGGGGCCGTTGCAGCAAGGCTGGCAGCTATCGCAGATGTCATTTTGATTCAAATGGCAAGTCAAACTGATTGGTTAAGGCGCCCCTTTTTTCATGTGTTGGAAGAACATAAGTTTAACCTTTTTGCCTGTAAAACCCCGTCTCCCGAAACTGCTATTGCCGTCCGTAAAGATTTGGGAAGACCTATAGAAGCTAAGATGCTTAATACGAACATAAAAAGTTTTTTCGACGGCTGCAAACAAGCAACCTACTTAAATATGCATGTGAATGGCTTGCCGATTCCCTTAGTCTTAATCTCCCTTAATTTTCAATGGATTGGCCTTTCACCGGCATCAAAAATCCGCTCAAAATTAGACTGGGACGACCAAAAGCGGCAAAATGGTGTTGCCTACATTAATAGAGTCCTTTCAGACATCTCAAAGAACGCTTTAACCCTTGTTGGCGGAAACTTCAATGCAGATCCCCATAACGCGCATGAACTCTTTGATGCACTAGAGGATAAAAACTTTACCCAAGTGCCTAACCGTAGTTTTACCCACTACTCCAATACAGGACTCGCCGAATTTTATCTCACATCCGATTATCTCTTTTTTCATATGGGTCCATCCACCCCCTACCTATGCAGGACGGGGGAGGCAGTCGTTCCACCCGATTTTGCCGTTGAAAGGGCTCCGGAAGGAAAATTCTACACTCCGGATACCTACATCAAACAAACCAGTCTTTCCCATCACACCCCGGTCCAAGCTATCTTTCAAGTCGTTCCTAAGTCCAAGGAAGAACCCAAAGAGGATCTATTGGGCTTTAATTCTCTGAGCATTTAATTAAAATTGCGAGTAACGCTAAGACCGCTATCCTTGGGCCGGGAAAAGGACGCTGCACCCAAGAAAAGGGCATACATAATGCCTGAAGGAAGCGAGATAAGAAAAGGATTGGTCAGCCCCGCCGCAAGCCAAAGAACGTACATCCCGAAAAGACCCAGATAAGCAAGCGTCACAGGCGGCTTTAAGATCAAATAAGCCAAATAGGCTAGCAAGGTCAGAATCAAAAAAATCCCCACGATGCCAAACTGCATCAAAAATGCCATCCATTGCACTTCATAAGAGTACTTGAGTTTCTTATCGCGATAAAGTTTTTCACTATAGCCGCCCATGCCGGCGCCAAATAGGGGGTTTTCCTCGAATTTTTCGTTCATAGCAACCATCTGATCTTGCCGTACACTATCTGATTTTGAGCTCTCATCACTAAAAAACCGCTTTTCAACGACTTTGTAGACTCTATCGGGCCCTGCTGCCGTGACAAGAAGCCCCCCGATCACAAGTGCTTTTAATAAAGAGACCGCTAAAGGAATTTCCTTCTTAGAGATCCATACCATCACGTGCGCCATGAATCCGCAAGCTAAAAAGAAACGGGAAAAGCTTAAAGCAATCGAAAGCCAAGCCAAAGGAACATAAAGCCTTAAGAAAGTTTGTGATAGCTTAACCCCCCAAGTTTTATAAGATAGAGCAAAATAGAGCAAAAACGGGGTTAATATATCGACAGAGGTCTGCATCCTTCCAAGACCGCCCAAAACCTCCATACTCATGTAGCGAAGGCCCAGCTTTTCCATCAAATCAAGTAAGTTAATCACTCCAAGAACGTGGAGCAAAACTAAGCTGAGCTTTATTAAAGAGTAAAAAGCATTTCCCCAAAGCGCGGTTTTAACAAATGTGGAAAAGGAAAGCTTTTTTCCTTCTACTAGGTAACAAAGTGCAAAAGGAACAGAAGCCGTAATGATAAAGAGCTTGGCTTGAGCTACCATAGACTCTTCATTCCCAAGCCCCAATACACTAAAGAAGAAAATGCCCGATAAAATCGCTAAAAAAGCAATTAAGAGCCCTTGATCTTTTGGGGTGAACTTAGGCCTTATAACTAGACTTGCGCCCCAAGACCCCGCCAAGGCAATAAAACCCAGCGACTTTGGGTTTAACAATCCATGGCTTCCATCAGACGGAAACATCACCCCAATCAAAACTAAGAGCAAAAAGAAAAATGTCATAGGAAATCACACGAACTTTGTATAGTTAATCTCAATAACATCCGTATTGTGACAACTCGAGAAAACACAATCCACTTGTATTCAATTATTTTTAAACGCAAAGAATGCAAAAGCGCAAAGGCGCAAAGGGCGGCTTCGCCGTCAAATCTTAATTTTGATAATGCGGGGCCAAAAGCACCGAGTATTAAGACAACAATTTTATATTGTCGGTTGCTGGCCGTTAGCCCTACGGTGATAAACTGTAGGATCTTTCTTGACGGCGAAGCCGCCCTTTGC
>JAGROB010000104.1 GCA_020440465.1 Chlamydiia bacterium | reverse complement strand
TAGCTCAGTGGTAGAGCAGTTGGCTGTAACATTGAACAAATGTTCTAAATAGCAGCCTCACACAGTAATGTGTGTTGCAAACGAGGTGAATTGCTGGAACCCCAAACGTTCAGTCGTGGGCAATCAGCAGCCAAGTCTCATTTTGAGAAAGGTTCAGAGACTATCCTTTATGGAGTAGCCCCAGAAATGGGTCGAAGCGCCTCGCATCCCCAGTGGATGATGATATAGTCCACCCCGTGCAGAAACGCATGGATAAGTGTAACCAATTGGTCGTAGGTTCGAATCCTACACCCGGAGACTTCCATTCATAGTGGACATCATGGACAAGTTAATCTCAAAGCATGGTGGCTACCGATCCCTTAAAAGCTTTCAAATGGCACAATTGGTTTACGATATCACGGGCCGGTTTTGTGAGCGCTTTGTCGAAAAGTTCAGCCGCACCCGGGATCAAATGGTGCAGGCAGCACGCTCGGGGGTGCAAAACATTGCTGAAGGTAGTCAAGCTTCCGGCACTTCCAAAAAGACAGAAATTAAATTGACCAATGTCGCAAGAGCCAGCTTGGAAGAGCTTAAACTGGACTATGAGGATTTTTTACGACAGAAGGGACTTAATGTTTGGGATTTTCGTGATCCCCGAAGACTTGCATTGATACAGGCACGGTTGAAAAGTGCGGATAACTTTGCAAAATGGTGTAAGGAACAGGGCGGCAACATCGAAGAAGTCGCCGCCAATGGGACGCTGGTACTGATTTCGGTGGCTTGTTCGCTTCTGGATCGTCAAATCAAAGCCCAAGCGGAAGCTTTCAAGAATGAAGGGGGCTTTACTGAGCGGTTGTATCATTATCGGAAAGCTCACCGAAAGGGGTAGTGGACAGCGAAAAAGTGGACAAATGGACAAATGGACAAATGGACGGGAATGGACAACAACAAAATGGACAGCCGCAGAATGGACATGGGCCAAGATACGCTGTTCAAGACAAAGTCTGTGGGTGAACCAAGCTAACTATTAGAACGGAATTTTGTCCATTCGTCCATTCTGTGGTTGTCCATTCTGCGGCTGTCCATTTTGTTGTTGTCCATTCCCGTCCATTCGTCCATTTTGTTGTTGTCCATTCCCGTCCATTCGTCCATTCCCGTCCATTTGTCCATAAAACTCCCTTTCCTCTAAGATACAGCCCATGAAAGACAAAGGTTTGGTCATCTTGATTCACGGGTTTTTGGCAGCGCCTTGGACGATGACGTACTATGAAAAAAAACTAAATGAAGCGGGCTTTGACACGGTAAAATGGGGCTACCCAAGCCGAAAAAAAACGATACAAGAGCATGCTCAAGCCCTGGTCGAGTTTTTAAAAGCCCTTCCGGAAAACGGCCCGGTAAACTTTGTCACGCACACTTTAGGCGGCCTTGTTTTAAGAGCGGCTCTAAGCCACCCTGAATGCCCCAAAAACGCCCAATCGGGTAAAGCCGTTCTCATCACGCCCCCCAATCAAGGCGTTTTATTGGGGCGGATGTTATCTAAGTGGACACTTGCAAGAAAACTTTGCGGCAAAAAATCGGGTAAAGAGCTTCTGACAGCGAACGAAATTTTAAAAACTATGAAATCATGATTAAACAAGCATCCCTTCAAGATTTGTCTTTTTTCCTCAACGCCGCAAAAAAAGAGGGGTGGAATCCCGGTTTATCGGATGCCGATCCCTTTTTTGCCGCCGATCCAAAAGGTTTTTTTATCGAACAAGTTGATGGCAAGACCATCGGTTCCATCTCGGCCGTTGCCTACAACAACGACTATGGCTTTATGGGCTTTTATATCGTACAGCCTGACTATAGAGGCAAAGGGTACGGCATGAAGCTCTGGAGCCGGGCGATTGACTATTTAGGCAACCGAGCGATCGGCCTTGACGGTGTGGTGGAGCAGCAGGAAAACTACAAAAAGTCGGGCTTTACCTTTCACAACAATAACATCCGTTTTAGCGGCATAATTCCCGGCAAGCCCGACGCTTCTCTTGTCACGCTTCAAAACATTTCTTATGACATCCTTGAAGCCTACGACACCCAAGTAGTGGGCTATGACCGCACCCCTTTTCTTAAGGAATGGATCAAAATGCCAAACGCTGTTTGTCTTGCAAAAACAAAAAGCGGCACGCTTCAAGGGTACGGTGTAATTAGAAAATGCTTTGAAGGATACAAAATCGGCCCCCTATTTGCCGACACTCCCGAAATAGCTGAAAGCCTACTTCTGGCACTCGCAGCTGAAACCCACGGCGACACCCTTTTTTTAGACGTCGTTCAAACCCACAACGACGCGTTAAAGCTCGCCGAAAAGTACCACCTCAAGAAAGTCTTCGAAACCGCCCGCATGTACAAAGGGACTCCCCCCACCCAAGACCTTTCCAAAGTCTTTGGAATAACTACCTTTGAGCTTGGCTAAAATCCACCAGAAAAGAAAATCCCAACACATCAGAAAGCGATAAAAGGGTATGCCAGGTGGGGTTACCGGCTGGGGAGAGAGTTTTGTAAAGACTTTCGCGGCTAAGCCCGGTTTGCTTGGCTAATTGCCCAAGACCTCCCTGGGCTTCTGCGACATTCCGTAGAGCCACAAGAAAAAGGTTTCGAGATTCAGGATTGTTTTTTAAGCTTTCTTGCAAGGCGGCATTTAAATAAGCAACTGCCTCTTCACGGTCTTTAAGTCTTTCAATTAAAAGCTTTTGGTATTTCGTCAATTTTGCCATAGCTAAGACGTTGCATGGACCAGTTTTGCTAAAGTATTTAACGTGGGATTCTTGTTTTTAAAAACGTGATAGAGGGTATTTCTAGAAATATCACAATC
>JAGROB010000103.1 GCA_020440465.1 Chlamydiia bacterium | reverse complement strand
ATTTGCATCGGCTTTAAAAGCCCTCTGGCGTTTATTTGCGGCCCTTGTGTGATTGAAAGTCTCGATCACACCTTAAAGGCGGCTGAAAGTCTAAAGCAAATTTTTTCCGATGCCGGTATCCCGTTTGTGTTTAAATCAAGCTACGACAAAGCGAATCGCTCCAGCTTTCACTCTTTCAGGGGGCCCGGAATTGATGAAGGACTCGAAATTTTAGCCCAAGTCCAAAAAGAGTTTGACCTTCCGGTGGTAACGGATGTCCACTCTCCCGAGGAGGCGACAAAAGCGGGAGGAGTTTGCGACATGATTCAGATTCCCGCCTTCTTATGCCGTCAAACCGATCTTGTCGTCGCGGCGGCGCAAACTAACGCTGTGGTAAGCGTTAAAAAAGGGCAATTTTTAGCTCCCTGGGATATGAAAAATGTCGTGACAAAGGTTGAAGAAGCGGGATCTGATCGCCTCCTTTTAGTTGAAAGAGGCGCAAGCTTCGGCTACAATAATTTGGTCTCCGACATGCGCTCGATCCCTATCATGCAGTCGCTTGGCTATCCCGTGGTATTTGACGCGACGCACTCTGTTCAACTTCCGGGGGGGAGAGGAGATACTTCCGGGGGACAAAGAGAGTTCATCCCGACGCTTGCCAAAGCCGCAATTGCAGCAGGCGCAAACGCCCTTTTCATGGAGGCGCACCCCGATCCGGAAAATGCCAAAAGTGATGCGGGCTCTCAAATGGACATGAAAGCGCTACCTAAACTTTTAGAAACGCTCAAAAAGCTCTATGAGATTGTAAACCATGCATAAAAGAGTGCTTAAAGCCTGGGTTTTTTTGCTATTGCTTGGGCTTTTTGGGCTCGGTGTGCTGTTCACCGACGTCGGAGAAGAGACGCTTCAAGGATATAAATCGCTTAAAGAGACGCTTTTGAAGCCGCAGGTAAAAGATGGGGTTTCCTCACAAAATAAACAGCGCGTTGAAAAAGAGCTCTTCACACTGGATACTACTCCGCCGCTTCATGCGCGGCTTTCAGCGGACTCCTCCAAAGTGATGCTTTCCAGAAAAGGGGGCAAAGAAGCGCTGAAAGAGGCAATGCAAGACGTCGAGCTGTTATCTCAGGAAAGTCTTGACGAGACCTCTCAAACTATAAGAGCGGTTTTAGCTTCGGAGGCCTCCTACGATGTCCATAACGATATTTTGACCGCAAAAGAGGTTGCTTTATTCCGCTTCAAGCTTCCCGGTAATGAGCTGCCAACCGCTTTTCCTAAAACCCCTCCTTTAATGCGGGGAAAGGCAAAATCAGCCGAGCTTGTCATTCGGGACAAAGCGATTGACTTAACGGCCCATAAAGTCCAGCTTCACGAGCTTGAAAACCAAGCCTCTCTTTCTGCAAATACACTGGTTTTTGACGGTGCTTATGCCTTTTTAACGGGAGATGTTGCCTTGGAGCACCCCATGGGGAAGGCCACTTCCGAAAAAGGGGAGCTGATTTATGATAAGTCAGGTAAAGGAAAAGGGATTAAAGAGGCTATTTTAAGCGACGACGTCTATATTTATCGTCCAGACGGCTCTTTTTTATCTTCAGAAGAGGTGAGATTTTTAGGAGAGGAGGAAAAATTTATTTCTCCCGGCCCTTCTTCTTTAACACGTATCGACCCTTTGAAAGAGAGCTCGCACACCCTTTATGCTCCCGGAGGATTAGTGCTTGAGCATGCTAAAGAGACGGTGACGTTTTTTAGAACGCCGGAGCAGCAGATTCACTTTATGGATGCCTACGGAGAGATTTTTGCCGATCACTTCGAGGTAAAGTATAAAGACAAAGTGGTTGAAAGCATGAAGATGGAGGGAAAGGTCTTTTTGGCCTATTCTCGTCCCCAGGAAGAAGACCGCTCTTACGCTTATGCCGATACCGTAACTTATGACCCTACGACCCAGGAAATGGTGATGATCGGGGATAGAGTATTGGTTTATGACCGGGTGAATAAGATGGAAGTTTCCGCTCCGAAATTGCGCATACGCCGCGATCAGGCGACTCAAAAAGAGCGAATCAAAGGGGAGGGGGACGTCCGATTTACTTTGGACGAGAAAGAGTTTGATATTTTAAAAAATAAGTTTAAATTCGACTCATGACGGCACTTAAAGTTGAAAACCTTATCAAGCGCTACGGGGGAAGAAACGTCGTTGATGGCCTTTCTTTCGAAGTGGAGCAAGGGGAAGTGGTGGGACTATTGGGGCCGAACGGCGCCGGTAAAACGACTTCCTTTTACATGACCGTGGGACTGATTAAACCCGATGCGGGGCAAGTTGTATTCAAAGATCAGCCGGTAACCGATCTTCCCGTTCATAAACGAGCGCGCATGGGGATGGGGTATTTAGCTCAAGAGCCCTCTGTTTTCCGAGACCTTACGGTGGAAGATAATATCAAAACGATTTTAGAGGGGCAAAACCTGTCTAAAGAAGAACAGGCCGAAAAGCTTGAAGTTCTTTTGGATGAGCTTCATTTAAAGCCGCTTCGTAAAAAAGTTGCCGCTCACTTGTCGGGTGGAGAGCGTCGTCGTTTGGAGATTACAAGAGCGCTTGTCACAAATCCCACGTTCCTTCTTTTAGACGAGCCGTTTGCCAACATCGACCCCATATCTGTGGATGAGGTGAAAGAGATGATCCGCCATCTTGCCGATAAAAACATCAGTATTCTGATTACGGACCATAACGCCCGGGAGATCTTCTCCATCGTGGATAGAAGCTACATCATCTGCGAGGGGAAAGTGATCCGATCGGGAACCCCCCAAGAGCTTGTCAACGACGAGGTGGCGAAAAGAAGCTACCTGGGGGAAAAGTTCACTTTTTAATTTTTTCACTACCGTAACTGGATCTCGCTAGGCTGAAAGAAAAACGGAATCTCCACATTTGCGCTCTCAAGGCTATCCGATCCGTGGACGGCGTTTTTGCTCATGGACTCGGCGAAGCGCTTGCGGATGGTGCCCTCTTTGGCCTGTGCCGGGTTGGTCGCGCCCATGATCTCCCGGTTTTTGGCTACAGCGTTGTCGCCCTCTAACACGATCGCAACGATGGGACCCGAAGAAAAGAATTCCTTAAGATCGGGGTAAAAGGGGCGGTCTTTATGAACCGCATAAAACTTTCCCGCCTGTTCGGGGGAAAGTTTTACCATTTTTAACCCGGCAATCTTAAGCCCATTGGACTCGTAAAGATCCAAAATCGCGCCGATGTGGTTGTTTTTCACCGCATCGGGCTTGATCACGGCAAGTGTTTGTTCCGCATTTAATGCCGCAACACAAACCAGCGCAAACAAGAGCTTTTTTAACATACATTACCTCGTTCTGGGGCAGATGTCGCCGTTGGAGAAGAAGAATTTGATCTCTCTTTCAGCGTTTTCTTCGCTATCGGAGCCGTGAACGGCGTTCTCGTCGATCGTTTTGGCAAACTCTTTACGGATGGTTCCTTCTGCGGCATCCTTGGGGTTGGTCGCGCCCATGATGTCGCGGTTTTTCTTAACAGCGTCTTCTCCTTCCAAAGCCATCACAAGCACGGGGCCGGAAGTCATGAAAGAGACAAGATCTTTAAAAAAAGGTCTTTCTTTGTGGATATCGTAAAAGCTTTCAGCCTGATCTTTGGAAAGGTGCATCATTTTTGCTGCAACGATTTTAAGTCCGCCCTTTTCAAGCTTAGAGATGACTCCGCCGACATTATTGCTGCCAACTGCGTCCGGTTTGATAATGGATAAAGTTTTTTGGGTTGTCATTTGTTAACTCCTATTTTTTTCAACGGGAGTATACACGATCAGTTGTCATCTATTCAAGGATTGTTGATAATACCCGGTTATGAAAGTTTCACTCTCCTGGTTAAAAGATTTTATCGACATCAATGACAGCCCCTCCCGAATCGCGAAAATTCTGACGGAGCTGGGGATCGAAGTCGATGCCATTGAAAAGCAAGACCCCGGATTTTCGAAGGTGGTCGTAGCGGAAGTTAAAGCGGTTTCGCCCCATCCTGATGCCGATAAATTGGTCGTGGCCGAGGTTTTTGACGGCGATACCACGCATCAAGTCGTCTGCGGTGCGCCCAATTGTCGGGCCGGGCTCAAAACGGCTTACGCCCAGATCGGCGCTCAAATCACCCCGCCGGGGGAAAAAGCCTTTAAGATTAAAAAAACGAAGCTGCGGGGAGTGGAGTCTAACGGAATGCTCTGTTCCGGTTTTGAACTGGGGATTTCCAATGAGCACGAGGGGATTTTAGACTTTGCCGACCGGCTAAAAGTCGGCACCGACTTAAGCGATCTTTACTCCGATATCGTCTTCGAGCTCTCGTTAACCCCCAATTTGGGGCATGCCTCCGCGATCATCGGGATTGCAAGAGAGCTTTCGGCCGCAACGGGTGAAAAGTTAAAGTGGCCGCAGGAAAATGCCTTTGTCACGAAATCGGAAGCCGTGCCCTACCAAGTCAAAGTGGAAGATTTGAAGGGAGCGCCCCGATATGCCGCCCGTCTTTTAACGGGATTAAAGATCGCGCCCTCTCCCGACTGGTTGAAACAACGGATTGAAAGCGCCGGTTTAAGATCGGTCAACAACGTGGTGGATGTAACGAACTACGTGCTCTTAGAGCTTGGTCAGCCGCTTCACCCGTTTGACTTCGAGAAGGTCGAAGACAAAAATGTGATCATTCGACGGGCTAAAAAGGGAGAGACGCTAAAAACGCTTGACGGCAAAGAACGTAAGCTTTCGGAAGATGAGCTTGTGATCGCAGACCCCAAAAAGGTGTTGGCGCTGGCGGGTATCATGGGCGGAGAGAATAGCGAAGTTTCGGAGACAACAACCCAAGTTTTGTTGGAAAGCGCTTATTTCGATCCTTCCGTTATTCGAAAAGGGGTTAAAAACCAACAGCTATTCTCTGATGCCGCAAAGCGATTTGAAAAGGGTGCCGATCCGAATAATGTGTTAACGGCGCTCGATAGAGCCGCGTTTTTGATCCAGCAAGTCGCGGGCGGAGATATCGTTGGAGAGGCTGTGGATATAGCCTCTCAAAGCTTCGAGGATAAAAAAATTACCTGCCGCTTAAGCCGTGTCAACAATCTATTGGGAACTCACTTTTCCGTAAACGAGCTGATGACGTTTTTCAGTCGCTTAGGCTTTGGCTCGGAGTTTGATGGAGCGGATGCTTTAACCGTTACCGTGCCGACGTACAGGGGAGATATTTCACAGGAAATCGATTTGGTCGAAGAAGCCGCGCGTCTTTACGGTTACGAAAACTTCGAGCTGGAATCGCCGAAATTCAAAGCGACCACAATGCCCCACGCACCCGTTTATCTGTTTGAGAAAGAAATCAAAAGACGTCTTGTGGCGGAGGGACTCCAAGAGTTTGTTAACTGCGATTTAATCGGCCCCACCCTTTTAAAAGCGGCTACAGGGTCTGAAAAGCCGGCAGAAAATGCTCTTAAAGTGCTAAATCCGGTATCGGTTGAGCAATCCTCTTTAAGAACTTCGCTTTTTCCCGGACTTTTAGCGGTGGTAAAGCATAACTTCGATCGAGAATGTCCCGATATCGCCGGTTTCGAGGTGGGAAGAGTCCACTTTGAAGAGGGCGAAGGGGTAAGAGAAGAGACAGTGGTGGGAATCATTTTATCTGGACACGCCACTCCCAATCTTTACGATCCTAAACCTAGACCCTTTGACTTTAAGGATTTGAAAGGTGTGGTCGAGAACTTACTCAAAGGGTTAAAGATTACTCAGTTTACCGTGCGTCCTTCAAAGCTTGAGTCGCTTCATCCGAATAAGCAGGCCGCAATCTTTGTCGGTGGGCTCGAGATCGGAAGCTTCGGAGAGGCTCATCCGGCCGTTCAACGGCGACTTGATGTACCGCAAAAAATCTATTTTGCGGAGTTAAACTTAGCTGATCTTTTTCGGGTGCAGAAAAAAGATATCAAGATGGAAGAGCTTCCCCAATATCCTTCCTCTACGCGGGACTGGACGGTAACGCTTTTGGAAAATGCTCCTGTGAGCCAGGTGACGGAGTCTATTTTATCGTTCCCTTCAAGACTATTAGAATCGGTAGAGCTTATGGATATCTATCGATCTGAAAAGTTAGGATCGGACAAAAAAAACGCCACCTTCCGTTTTATTTACCGCGATAGAAATAAAACTCTTGAACAAGAAACTTGCGACAAGGAGCATGAACGACTTGTCGAATCGACTTTAAAACTGATTACGGGCTGTTTGCCCCCTGAATAAAGGTGACCTTATGAAACGATATATTTTTGCGCTGCCCCTTTTAGCCACTTTGGCTTCTTGCCAAAATAACACGTGTATTTCCTGTGAAGACGAACCGGTACGACCCTGCCAGGTAGTAGATGAGACGTATGTTCATAAATACGGCTTTGAGGTCGCTCCCGACGAATGGGAGAATCGCGGTGAGCATGGCCAGAAGATCACGACGATGGATAACGGCATTACTTGTAAGGCTAGCTATAGCTTCGGTAAGTTAGATGGACACACGACGTATTCTTTTCCCTATTCTTCACAAGTGCAGGTGGTCAGAACGTATTCGCAAGGGGAGTTGGTAGCGGAGGAAAACCGATTTTTAGGAGGCACTCCTAAAGAAAGAACGGAGTTTCAAAGCGGCAACCGAAAGAAAGTGATCCACTGGTACGAATCAGGCGTTCCCCAATGTTCGGAAGCATACCAGGCTGACGCGCTGATCGAGGGGCAATACTATACCCCCGCCAATCAGGTGGAATCGCAAGTGGCCGGAGGAAACGGGGTCAGAGTCAACCGCGATGCCAACGGTGATTTAACTTCACGCGACATGATTGAAAACGGTGAGATGGTGGAAAGAACCAGCTACTATCCCAATGGCACACCGAGTGAAATGCTGCCGTTTAGAAATAATATCGTCCACGGTTTAAGAAGAACTTTCCTTCAGGGAGGAGAGCCAAAGACGGTGGAAGAATGGCAAGACGGCACCCAGACGGGCATCACTGTTGTTTACCAAAACGGGGAGAAATACGCCGAAATCCCTTACGAAAACGGCCGCAAACACGGTATCGAAAAGCGCTACATAGACGGCCAGGAACTCTTTGAAGAGATCACCTGGAACGACGGCCACGACACCGGCCAAATGCGCACCTTCAAAGTTAAGAGACACTAATATGGATACTTATACCTACGACGAAAATAATGTCCGTTATCAACTTGTAAAAGAGACGCCAGCAAAAGCTTTGAATTGGCTTTTTATTCCCGGAGGACCGGGAGGAGATTCCTCTTATTTAAAAAGTCTAGTGGACATTTTACCCCTTGAGGGAAAGGTTTGGTTAATCGACTTGCCGGGAAATGGTTCAAACGAAAACGATTCATTTGGAGATGACTTTGATCGTTGGATAGATATTTTTCCTGAAGTCATTGAACGCTTTGAGAATCCAGTTATTGTAGGCCACTCCTTCGGAGGGATGTTTCCCCTGATGTTCCCCGAGCTTGAGAAGAAGTTAAAAGGCTTTGTGATCTTGAACTCAGCCCCAAGTTTATGGATGGAGGAGGCCGTCAAATATGCTGGTCAATTCGATTTACCAGACATTTCGGAATCGATGCAGGCTTTTGTTCAAGAACCCTGTCAAAAGACCTTTGATCGCGCTTTAGATGCTTGTATGCCTTACTATTTCCCTAAAGAGACGCTCGATTTGGGGCGCTCGCTTTTAAAACCAATACCTTTTAGATACCAGCCTGCTGTATGGTGGCAAACGAAAGCTGTGGAGCTTAATTTTTCCGCTAAGTGGGTTCCTGAAAAGGTTCCGACACGAATCGTGAGTGGAAAGTACGACTGCATTACTCCCCATACTCTATTTGATAAAGATAAGCGGTTTAAAAGGGATAACATTGAATACTCTCATTTTGATAATGCGGGTCATGTTCCTTGGCTTGAAAACCCGGAAGGGGTAAAACAAGTGTTTATTAAACTTCAGGAGACAATATGAAAGAGTTGATTGAACAGAAGTGGTTTGGGGGTTACAACACCCGAAACTGGGAGGATGTTGCCAGTCTTTATGCTGACGATGCGGTGGTTCATGCGGTCGATGGAGATAAAACCGGTGGCCAGGCTGTTGTTGATATCGCCAAAAAGTGGCTGGAAGCCATGCCGGATGCTCAAATCATCCCGAAGGGTATTGTAGAAGATGACCCGGACACTATTGTGGTTCACTGGAAGTGTGAGGCAACTTTCGAAGGACCCGTTCGTAACTTGGAGCCGACACACGAGAAGGTGGTCTTTCACGGCTTGACTCATTTCAAACACCGTGACGGCAAAATTATCGAGCATTGGGCCACAGTCGATTATCGCCCCTTAAAAGCTCCCGCCGCTGTTTAAATGAATTGACTGTCCCTTAGGTTTCCCAGGACTCTTCGATCAGATCGGAAAAAGCGTTTGTGGTCTCGTCCCATTCATACGTTTTTTGCATCACTTTTTTTCCGGCGATGTCAAAGAGGGCAACACCGTTGAAGGGGTCGTTGAGTTGCTTGTAGAAGATCTTTTGGCTTGCGACCAACAATTCCCGCGGGGTGTAGAT
>JAGROB010000102.1 GCA_020440465.1 Chlamydiia bacterium | reverse complement strand
CGACGTTTTGACCTTGCTTGACGGCGAAGCCGCCCTTTGCGCCTTTGCGTCTTTGCGCTCTTTGCGTTTAAATTTTCCACACAAAATGGATCGAGGTATTTCAAGTTTTCACCCAAGAAAAAAAGCAAGCAAAAGATGTGTCCAACTGTAAGGCAAGTTACCGCACTCCAGATTACTGACGTTCTTGCGAAACGGTGTAGCCCGGCTCGCCGTCGAAAGAGTATAAGTTCTCCGTTTTCACAACTTCAAGCCCCTCTTTCGCCAACTTCTCAATACATTCGGCAATCTTATTCTCCCCGTAAAAACGGCATCGCCATGAGTCGATCAAAAACGTCTCTGCCATCCCTCCCGGCCAAACGCTCACGCCGCGGTTAAAGATGTTGGAAAGCTTCATCGGAAGCATTGCTTCCTCAATCTGCTTTGCAAGCTCATCGGGCTTTCCGTTGAACTCAAAAAACAAATCGACCCCGTCAAACGTCTTTTTTTCCGCTTTAAAGCTTAAAGGGGTAAAGGTGTCTTTTCTTTTTTCTGCAGCTTCGTAGCTTACCGCTTTTAAAGTGGTCGGCTTTTGTCCTAAACGGGCAATCACGGCATCGCCAAATTCTTTCGTGCCCACTTTTTCTTTTGAAAAGCCTTCTTTGAAGATATCATACGTGTGAATCCCATCTTCTAAGGTCTTCAGCCACGCGTTGTGAATCGTCTCGGCTTCTTTGGGAAGTCCCACGTGATTCAGCATCAATACGGCCGCTAATAATAAACCCGATGGGTTGGCCAAATTTTGACCGGCACGTCTGGGGGCAGAGCCGTGGATCGCTTCGAACATGGCGCCGAACTCTCCGATATTGGCCGATCCGGCAAGTCCCACCGACCCGGCGATCTGCGCCGCGACATCGGATAAGATATCCCCATATAAATTCGGCATCACCACAACATCGAAAATCTCCGGGGTGTCCGCTAATTTTGCCGCCCCGATATCGATAATCCAATGCTCATTTTCAATTTCGGGGTACTCTTTTGCGATCCTTTCGAAGATATCGTGAAAAGAGCCGTCAGTCCGCTTTAAAATATTGTCTTTGGTAAAGCACGTTACTTTTTTTCGGCCATTTTTCTTGGCGTATTCAAAAGCGTAGCGAATGATTTTTTTAGAGCCCTGTCGGCTGATCAGCTTTAGCGCGTAATTAGTGTTTTGGGTCTGGCGGTACTCGATTCCGCAGTAAAGGTCTTCCTCGTTCTCCCGAACGACCACCACATCCATGCCGGGGTGTTTAGTTTTGACGATCGGATTGTAAGCTACGCAAGGGCGTAAATTCGCGTAAAGCCCCAAAGTCGTGCGAATCGTGACGTTTAAGCTTTTAAAGCCGCCGCCTTGAGGGGTGGTGATCGGTGCTTTTAAAAAAGCTTTTGTATTTTTAATCGTCTCCCACGTCTTAGGCTCGATGCCCGCCTTGTGGCCGGCGAGATAAACTTGTTCCCCGATTTCAACCGGGTGGTATTCAAGTGGAGCCTTGGAAGCTTCTAAAATATTTTTGACGGCGCCCATGATTTCGGGGCCGATGCCGTCTCCTTCGGCAATAGCAATAGGTATCTTTTTCATGACCCTTTACCCTAAAGGATAATTGGTTTAAAATCTAGTTGATGATTACAAAATCCTTAGTCGCTACAACTAAAGAACTCTTAGGAGAGTTTTTAGATCTTTTCGATGATAAAAAAGTCGATGAGCTCGCTCAAAAACTTGCCGAAAAACCGGGGTTGGTTTTCTTTACCGGCGTGGGTAAAAGCGGCCTTGTAGCGCAAAAAATTGCCGTGTCGATGACCTCCACCGGAACGCGCGCGCTCTTTTTGCCCCCTGTGGACTCTTTACACGGCGATATTGGACTGGTTCATCCGGGAGATTTTGTCTTTTTACTCAGCAAAGGGGGAGAATCCGAAGAGCTTTTATCTATGATTCCCTTCTTGCGCAATCGGGGGGCTCATACGATAGCGATCGTCTGCGATGAAAATAGCCGTTTGGCAAAAGCCTCTGATGAGGCGATCAAATTGCCGTTTTCCAAAGAGCTTTGCCCTTTCGGCATGGCGCCGACGATCTCAACCACATCACAGCTTCTATTCGGAGATATCTTAACCGTGGCCGTTATGCGGGAAAAGAAAATCACCGCGGATGACTTTACCGCCAATCACCCCGCCGGAAAGCTCGGAAAAAGAGCGCTTATGACAGTCAAAGACTTGATGCTAAAGGGGGATAAAATCCCTTTAGCCAAACCCGATCAAAAGCTTTTGGATGTTCTTGTTGAGCTTTCCAATAAGCAGGCCGGGTCGGTCCTTGTTAAAGACCCTAACCACACCTTATTGGGCATTTTCACCGACGGGGACCTAAGACGCGCCCTTCAAACCCACGGGGAAAAAGTCTTAAGCCAGCCTATATCCGCCCTTATGACGATAACTCCCAAAAGCATCACTCCCGATCTCCTCCTCACCGATGCGCTGAAACTGATGGAGGGGTATCAAAAGCAGCCGATCCAAGTCCTTCCCGTCATCACCCCAGAAGGTAAAATCGAGGGGCTTCTAAAGCTGCATGACATCATCCAAGCCGGCATCTAATAGCTCTGTTTTTGTTAAGATATTGTAAATAAAATAATATAGATTATAATTTTTTGTTATAATTAAATAAAAAAGTTTGAGATAGTTATGTCTTCATCTGTTAATATAATCGCCCATCCCGTTTTGCTTCCTTTCACGCATCCTATGCATATGATGGGTACCACAGGTGTGGGCGCAGGTCTTGGATTTTTAGCCGCGGGAGCCGCCGGCGCCGGTCCGGGAGCATTAATCGGTCTTGCCACAGGTTTTGTTCAATATCCTACAGAAAAATTAATCGAGCATTTCACCAACCCGGACAGTAATGCCTCGGAAGCCGCAGCAATGGTCGCCCACGCCATTAACTGTATTGCTTCTAATGCCCTCGTTTGGGGGGGAGCAGCACTCGTAGGTGTGGTTACCGCACCGGTCGCTTTAGGAGCCGGGGGCTTTGCCGCAGTTTACGGAACGGTTTCAAAATTAGAGGATTTGGCGCTAAGACTATCCGGCTGTACTTGGAAGCTGCCGGTTGTGGCAATATTAACCGCTGCTGTAAAAATTGGGTTAATCGCGGCCGGAGCCTTTGCCTTAGTCTTCTTCGGAGTCGTGGCGCCGCCTGTCGGAATTGCGCTGGGTGTCACCGCTTCTTTATTGGCTATAGTGGGCACCTACTATGTCGTTATGAAAATTGCAAATGCCGGTCTGGAAGAAAGTGAGCGGAATCTTAAGAAGGCAGAAGAAAGTCTTCAAACAGCTTTGGATCAATATCAACTTGCCATTGACGAAGAAATTATTAATGTAAAAGCAAGTTTTGAGGAGAACATTCAACTAATTAACGCGATCGAGTCTGCATTAAATGAGAAGGTCTTTCCATACCTTGATAAAATTCCAGAGAAAGCTCTTGCAAAGCTTATTTCGCACTTGGAAACTCTAAGGGATAGTCTGGTAAGTTTTAATGAAAGTTCAGGTGTGCCTGAAGATGGTCAAGAACTAAGAGATACCCTTGCAAGAAGAAATATCACCCTACCAGTTCGCGATAGTCGAGAAGAAGCCCAGAATGGTTTAAGTGTAAAAATTCAAGATTTGAGTGTTTTGATAAATCGTCTAAAACCTCCAAAATCAACACTTGAAGTTGCCGTATCTCCTCTTTCGAGCGATCGAATCTAAAAGTATTTGGGCTTCTAACGGTGAGAAACCATCACGCCCTTCATCTCTTCGAAGGACTTTTTGGTGAAGTAGGGCATGAAAAGCTCGTTGCCGTCGGTAAACTCCAGCTTAAGCCCATACTTTTCTTTGTCGGAAAGGTAGTGAACCCGTTTGATTTTGTGAAAAGGGATCATCTTTCCCTTATAAATCAGAGTCGTTTTACGAATGATGAGCTCGTCGGGAGATAGCTGCAGCTTTTTAAGGATTGCATAAGGCCTTACCCAAGAAACCCCCAAGACAATCCATGTGACCACGAATACGGGGCCAAAAAATTTAAAGAGCTGATCGGGAATCAGATAGAGCCCAAAAATCATGAGTAACAGCCCAAGAGAGCCCATAATTACGGAAGAGATAAGATGCTTTTTTAAAAGTTCTTTTTTGATGACGGTTTTAAGGGTAATTTCAGGCTTTTTCATCCGGTCTTAAGTCTCTTTTGATAAAAAAGCTTCATAACGAAGGGGGGTAATAAAGTGGTCAGGGCAATGACTAAAATTAAAGCGGCATAGATATCGTTATCAAAAATACCGGCGGACTTTCCTACTTCCGCAAAGATAAGTCCCACCTCCCCCCTGGGAATCATCGCCATCCCCACAGCCCAGCGGGTAAAGCTGTTTTCCTTGGGCAAAAACCAACCTGCCGCTAATTTTCCCAAAATAGCTCCGACTAAAAGAAGGCCCGTTAGCATCCAAATGAAGCCGGAGTTAAAGTTGACCGCTTTAAGGTTTAAAGAAAGTCCCACCATGACAAAGAAAATCGGAGTAAATAGGTGGATAATCGGCTTCATCTGCTGCTCGACTCTATTTGCAAAGTCATGGCTTTCATGGATAAAGATGGCAAGGGGCAAAAAGAACTGACGAGATAAAGCAAGTCCCGCGGCAAAGCCGCCTAAAAGTTCCGGCGCCCCCACTTCATGCGCGCACCAGGCAAAAAGAAGGATTAATGAGACGATGGTTGTCGGCAAAAGCCCCGGAATGCTGGAGGAAGCTTCATATTTTTTGATCGTTGTTGAAATAAAACGGGCGATTATGGGGGCTAAAAGTAAGTAGACGCAAATAAATAAAAAGACTTTTCCGGCGTTGAATAGGTTAATTCCGCCCCCAAAAGAAAATTCGTAAAGGAGTGCAAGAGCCACAACGCCAATGATATCGTCAATGACAGCCGCCCCTAAGACAATCTGAGCTTCGTGACTTTGAGCGCGCTTTAAATCGGTCAAAACCCTTACCGTGATCCCTATACTGGTTGCGGTGAGCGTGCTTCCGACAAATAGAGATGTTAGCAAAGAAAGGTTAAAAACGTTATAGCTAGTAACGAACCCTAAAATAAAGGGAGCTAAAACTCCGGTGAATGCTGCAATAAACGGCTTGGCCCGGGTCTTTGCGAGTTTGGCA
Organism: Chlamydiia bacterium; assembly: GCA_020440465.1. Taxonomy (GTDB): domain Bacteria; phylum Chlamydiota; class Chlamydiia; order Chlamydiales; family Parachlamydiaceae; genus JAGROB01. The sequence continues at coordinate 2,525 of JAGROB010000102.1, read as the reverse complement.
AGGTCAGTGTCGAGTCCTACTTCGAAAAGGAGCATGATGACGCCAATTCCTGCAAGGAGTCTTAACACTTCGTTCGGTTGGATAACGTCTAGAAGCGAGGGTCCTAAGATCACTCCGGCTAAAAGCTCCCCGATGACAGAGGGGATGCCGACTCTTGCGGCCATCTCACCCAAAAGGCGCGCCGTAAGCAAAATGATAACCAGTTGTAGGAAAAAATCTTGTGATTCCATCTTGAGGAGTTTATAATGGAATTTCCTATTATTCCGCGAGAGTTTATTGACCTATGACTTTATCTGATGTTCCCTTTTCTCCTATAATGATCTTTGTGTTCGTTACGGGCTACGCTTTGATTGCATTAGAGCACGTGACAAAGGTCAACAAGACCACCATTGCATTGATTACCGCCGTCTTACTATGGGGACTTCAATTTGAAAATCCCGCTCTATCCAAAGAGCGAAACATGGATCTTCTGGTGGGATATTTGGGGGATATCTCGCAAGTCATTTTCTTTTTGATCGGGGCCCTTACGATTGTAGAGATTATTTCAGCTCATAAAGGATTTAACATTATCTCCGATCTCATCCAGTTCAGGAGTAAACGAAAACTTTTCTGGATAATGGGGATCTTGGCCTTCTTTTTGTCCTCGGTTTTGGATAATTTAACAACAACCATCGTTATGGTTACTTTGCTCACGCATCTGGTAGACGAGGGGAAAGAGCGCTGGTTGATTGGAGCGGGAGTTGTTATAGCAGCAAACGCCGGGGGCGCTTGGACGCCCATCGGGGATGTTACAACAACAATGCTATGGATTGGCGGACAAATATCTACGACGAACATTATCGTAGCTCTTTTTATCCCTTCCGTCGTCTGCTTTATTGCGGCCTTTTTGGCGTTAACCCCCAGTTTAAAAGGGGACTTTCCCGATAAAGCGCTTCACTTTAAGGCGGATAAAAAAGAGCCTTACTCCGCATGTATTTTTACGCTGGGAATCACCTCTTTGATCATGGTTCCCATCCTAAAAATTGTTGTGGGGATGCCGCCTTTCTTAGGGATATTTTTGGGCGTAAGTTTGATGTGGCTTTTAACCGATCTTGTACACGAAGCCTATGAAGATCGTGCGCACTTAAGAGTTCCCCATGTCCTTACTAAAATCGATATGTCGGGTGTTTTGTTCTTTTTGGGTGTTTTGCTTTCTATCGAGGCTTTAGAAGCTGCAGGGATACTTTCAAACCTGGCGATTTTCTTTGACAAAACCTTAAAGCACACTGATCTGATCGCTGTGATTATCGGGATTGCCTCTGCGATTGTTGATAATGTACCGCTGGTAGCGGCTGCCATGTCAATGTATCCTTTGACGGAGTTTCCCCAGGATAATCGATTCTGGGAACTAATTGCCTACGCCGCCGGAACGGGGGGTAGTATGCTCATTATTGGATCAGCCGCTGGGGTTGTCTTTATGGGGCTTGAGAAAGTCCCTTTCGGTTGGTATTTAAAACGTATCACGCTGCCGGCGATGATTGGATACTTTGCCGGGATTGCCGCTTATCTATTAATAGGATAAAGACCACCAAGCTGTTCCATATAAGGTACGCCCACAAGAAAAAGGGAGCTTCCTTTGTGATAGGCGTTTCAAAGTTGTTTTTGATCCGTCTTAATAGCTTCGCTTTATTTAATCCAAATTTTCCCTTGGCAAGCTGCAGTTGAAAAATTGCGGGATCTTTGGAGGGGGTTTCTTTCGCCCAAGTTTCAACAAGATATTGATTGAAGGCTTGGGAAAGCTTTTCTTTTTGCTCGATTAAAGACCCTGTGGGCGCCACTGTTAAATATTTTTTTACAAGCACGCTTTCCTTTGGGATAAAGGGCTCTTCATAACTTGGACGGCTGTCTAAGGCGTAAAGAATTACAAGAAGCGGCAAGACAAAAACTGTTTGATACCCCCTTTTACGCCCTTTAAGACAGAGGATCGAAATGACTACAGAAAGGACGATCCAGGCGGTTAAATAAAAGGGCGTTTTAAAAACCAAACGAAAAACCCCGTTGAAAAACCTGTCTAAAGATGGTTTTTCAAAAAGCGATTCAAAGCGACGAATTTCATGTTCATAAAACTCTTTTTCACCCGGCTCCATCCGATCCCATAATTTAGAAAAAGCTTTTAACTCTTGAGTCTCGGAAGGCGAAGCCTTTGAATATAGAGAGGCATCCCCTTTCAAATTTTTTATAAGGAGGCGGTCTTGCTCCATTCTGAAATGCTCTCCCATGAAAGGATCGAATAAAACCCATAAAAAAAGGGAGAAAGCGAAGGAAAGATGGAGGATTAAGGTGACTTTGGCAAGTGATTTCATCATGCCGAGAAATATTCCAGAAAACGTTTTTGAAAAAAAGTGAAAAAGAGTTTGCGAATAAATCACGAAATTCGGTACATTATTGCTTCCTGACGGCGAGAAGCTAAACGAAACAGCAGCTTCCCGACAGCGAAAAGGACCAAAGAGTCCAGTAGTTATTTTGACAGCGTAGATAAGACAATG
>JAGROB010000101.1 GCA_020440465.1 Chlamydiia bacterium | reverse complement strand
CATATTGAATCACATAGGCAGGAGCGGTGATCGCAACGAAATAAAGCGGCTTTGTGATCGCGACAAAGATAAAGCGACCTACCTGCTTGGTGTACTTCGCGATTCCCAGATCAAAATTGAAGATCCCTTGGCGGAATTTGTCGGCCAGAAGCTTTTCTTTTTTTGCCGATTCGGACTCGATGGTATCCGATGCTTTTTTAAGGCGCGACTCCTTAAGACGCGGCTCTTCGGCATAGACGCGAAACTTATTATCATAAAAAGCGTCTGATCTACTAATCGACTCTCTTGGATTAATGTTAAAAGTCATTCTCCACCTTTTTTATAAAAATAATTATAACATCATCCATCGTCTCATTGTAACAAAATTTACATAACCTTAACATAACGAGCTAATTGGAAACCCGAAATAACCTATATTTTGAGCCTTTTTGGCGATTTTGGGAGCCCCGCTTCTCGGCAATATGACTTCCATATTACCTTCGAAACGGTGCCCCAAAATCGCAAAATCACACTCCCGGGGTGCCAGGTGATGTCAAAAATGCTCTAAAATCTAGGCCATTTCAAATTTCCAACCAGCTCGTACTTGTCTAATACTAGCCAATCTGGTATGATTTCGCTAAAAAACGGAGCAAATTTAGATGACCCGCATGAGTAAACAAGGTGAGCGCCGGGCGCAATTCCCCAGAAAAACGAAAGATCCAATGCCCAAAACCGGCCCAAAAAAAGATAAACTAAAGCTCGGATTTAAAGAACATGCCAACGCCGTAGAAGGCGATCGTGCAAACACGTTTTTTATCCCAAAGATTAAATAGAAAAGAGAGTACCCTATGTCCAGACACAAAAGCTTCGGTAAAGCTTCCGGCGGAACCGTTAAAAAAAATGTTTTAAAGCGCTTTGAAAGAGTCGCCGTCCTTAAAAAACTCGGTCGCTGGGATGCTGAAGAGAAAAAGAAAGTCACAGGCCTTCCTAAAACCCCGGTTCTTTAAATTTCTTACGGGGGTTTTGCACCCCCTTTTTTCACGTGAAAATCCATCTGGTTAACCAGCAAAAAGACTTAAAACTCGACCGGATACTCTGGAGAAAGGCTATCAAGGAAGTGGCTGCACTTCAAAATGAGACCTTCGAAGAGGTCACCCTTCATTTTGTAACCCAAGACGCCATTTGTCAGCTTCACGACGATTATTTTAACGATCCCTCCCCCACAGACTGCATCTCTTTCCCTATAGACGGCCCCGACGAGCCCCATCGAATTTTAGGGGATGTTTTTATTTGTCCAAAGACGGCTATCGACTATACCCACAAAAACGGAGGGGACCCCGAAAGAGAAGCTCTTTTGTATGGAATTCACGGAATGTTGCATCTTTTCGGCTATGATGATATGACCCCAGAAGAGCGGCAAAAAATGCGCCGATATGAAAAAAAGCACCTTAAAAATCTTGAAGCCAAAGGAATAATCCAAGCGCTATGACGCTTTCAACATTTAGTGCCGGTGGGGGCGTATGGTTCTTTTTACTGCTCTTTTTAGCCGGAACCTTCATCCTAACCGCTTTTTCGAGCGCCTTTCGACGCATCATCGGAAGACATAATCATCGCAACCAAAAAGAGCTTAACCGCCATTTCTTTTATCGCCCCCTTCACCAAAAACTGATTCCCGGTGACGAGGAAGAAGGGATATTTTTTGCCACCATCGCCGCATTAAGCTTGTCCCGATTTATCTTCTTTTTATTAGCTGCCACCCTTTTCTTATCATATCTCCCCGAAAGCACCCTTTCCGGTTGGGCGATAGGACTTTCAGTAGGAACGCTTTTGCTTTTAGTCTTGCTTTTGGTCGACTATTTGCCCCGAATTTTGGGAGTGATGGCCCCCAGGCCGGCCTACACTTACCTTGCCCCCTCGGCATCTCTATTTTTGCTCATAGCCATGCCTATAACCTGGGTCTTTATGAGGATTTCAAGTCTGTTTTTTAGAACGGCGGCATTTCATAAAATGCACGAACCCTTAGCCGAAGCCAAACAAGAGATCTTCGACATCCTACAGCAATCAGAATTAGAGGATAAACTTGAGCCGGAAGACAAAAAACTGATCGAATCTGTCGTCGATTTTAGAGATCTTATCGTTAGAGAAGTCATGGTTCCCCGTATCGATGTCTTTTCCCTGCCCGGAGAGACACCCGTAAAAGACGCCGCACGTCTGGTAGAAGAGCAAGGGTACTCCCGAACGCCTGTGTACAAGGGAACCATTGATGAGCTCAAAGGGATCTTGATGTACAAAGACATCTTGAATGTCTACATGGAAGCGTCCGAAAAGAATGACCCCTCTTTATTAAACCGTCCCATTGAAGAGATTGTCAAACCGGCGCTTTTCACTCCGGAGACGAAGAAAATTTCCCACCTGCTTCAAGAGTTCAGAAAACGACAGATGCACCTGGCCATTGTGGTCGATGAGTATGGCGGCACGGAAGGGATCATCACGATTGAAGACATTTTAGAGTCCCTTGTGGGAGAGATCGAAGACGAGTACGACGATGAAAAGGATTTGTATATCAGTCTGCCCGACGGAAGCCACATCGTTGACGCCAAGATAAGCCTGCTCGACTTAGAGGAGTTTTTAGGGATTACCCTTCCCGAGGAAGGCGATTTTGATACCTTGGGGGGTTACATCTTCCACAAAGCAGGTGAAATCCCCAAAAAAGGCTTCAAAATCAAGCTTGATACCATCCAATTAGAGGTCTTGAGAGTGTCGGATCGGGCGATCGAGAAGATCAAAATCCGTGAGCGCACAGGCTAGTTTTCTTTTTTTTTACCACCGAGGAAGAGAGAAAAAGAGAAGATCTCAATCTTTTTTTATCATCTTTATTGTTTCTGCTGGATTCAAGTTTCTAGCGCAC